>JAIVGO010000044.1 GCA_020201525.1 Actinomycetota bacterium
GCGCCCGGGTGGTACCCTGTGCGGTCGCGGGCGTGTAGCTCAGGTGGTTAGAGCGCAGCTCTGATAAAGCTGAGGTCGGAGGTTCGAGTCCTCCCACGCCCACGAACCCGTGCCTATTCGCGGTCCGGCATCACGTGGGTCATCGCGGTTGTCGCCGGCAATCACCGGCGATAGGTGCTGCGTACCACGATCGAAATCCGGAATGCATGCGGCTTTGCAGGACGCACAAAGCGGGCTGCGTCTAGCAGGCGGTGATCATGCGTTGAAGGGGAAGCGCCACCGTCCGTCGAACGTTCATGTCATGAGAATGCTTGTCGGCCTTGCACTTGGATTCGCGTGCGCGGTCACTCTCGTTCACCCGGCATCCGCCGCCCCGCTCGACGGCACTGCGTGCGCATTGACGGGGCGCGCCACATTCGCTCCGCCGCTCACGACGACGCCGCACGATACGACCGTGGGGTTTTCCGGCACCGTGTCGTCGTGTCAGGGATCACCGGTTTCTTCGGGCGACATAGACGCGATCGGCAGCGGCGTCCTCAGCTGCCTCGGTGGCGATGGGGGCGGCGTCGCGACGCTGACCTGGAGTGACGGATCGAAGTCGGTCATTGATTTCGCCGCCTCGGTGCGGACGCCCTTCATTTCGATCAACGGTACCGTGTTCAGCGGAAATCGTTTCGTCGACGAGCAAGCCCAAGCGCTGCTCGTTGGGGACGTCGCCGACCCCGGCCTCGCATTCCTGAGTGCGCCGAGTTGCCGCAATGCCGTCGGCGGTATTGCGAGCGCGCCGTTCCGCGGCGCCGTTCAGATCGGCGAAACGAGCTAAGCGTCGCAACAAAAAGAGCCGGGCATTACCCGGCTCTTTTTGTTGTGGTTGCCTATCCGAGAGGTGTCGTGGACACCGGACATGGGCTCGTCTTGTGCTGTCCCTGGTCGTGCGGGACGAACACGCAGAGGTTTGCCGTACCGGTCATCGAGTCGCCACTCTCACCGTCGTCGGTGCACGTCACGGTGATTGTGTACGTGCGGCCGGCTTTCACCGTTCCCGAGCGCTCGGAGCGAATCGCACCGTGGATCACGAGGTCCGGAACGGTCGTGCCGTCTGTTCCGGTTGCCGTCGAGTCGGGTCCGACGGTGTAGTCGACGCCCTCATCCGGCGGTCCGGAGCCTTGGATTTCTTCGGAACCGTCGGCCTGAGCCTGGTCGTGCTGGATGTGCGTTATCGCGACGCTGATGTTGTCGCCGTCGTCGTCGCGGTCGGTGTAGTTGATCGTGACCGGGGTCTGCTTGTGGTTCGGCGGCCAGAGATACGTTGGACTGTAGGACGTAACAACGCCCACGACGTTACCGTTCGTGGACCTGCAGTTGGTCTGGCTTCCGGTTCCCCCGGTTCGTCCGCCGGGCGTAGCGCTGGCGCTCCCGGCGAACAAAGCGGCGACGGCGATGACGCCGATGAACAAGCGGGCCTTGCTGATTCGCATACTCGCCTCCTGCGATGAGCGATCGGGCACTCGCTCCGAGCGACCGCACTTCTGTCCAACCCCTGGCAAGAAGGACGCTCAATGTATCGCACCGCCGAATCCACAATCCGGCGATGCGACGGGACAATTAGGCATAGCGGGCCGCATTCCTGCCTTGACTTCAAGGAAATTTGCGATCTCCCGCGAATCGAAAGCGTCGTGAGCAGCAAAACCAGGGGAACACTCCCACACGAGCTGAGCAAGCTCGTCTTCGTCGCATGCACCGTTGCCGCAACGGCGCTGACCGGGGTCTCCGCTCTGGCAAATCCGGGAGATCTCGACGCCGCATTCGGATCGGGGGGAAAGGTCACCACGAATTTCGGCGCGACCGGTGGGGTGTCGTGGGGCGACCGAGCGCAAGGGGTTCTGATTCAGCCCGACGGGAAGATCGTCGCGGCCGGATCGACGGACCTCGGCGGGTCGTCGTCCAATTTCGCGCTCCTCCGGTATTCGTCTGCAGGCGTTCCCGATTCGGGGTTTGGATCTGGCGGCAAGGTGACGACCGATTTCGGCGGAGCCGACTTCGGCTCGGCAATCGCCCGGCAGGGCGACGGGAAGATTCTCGTCGCGGGGGGAACCGAGACCTCGGTGGCGCTCGCCCGCTACGGCACCGGCGGCACGCTCGATTCGACGTTCGGCTCCGGCGGCAAGATCTCGACCCAAGTGTCGGGCGCCGCTGCATTCGGGTACGCGGTGCTCGTGCAGCCCGATGGGAAAATCGTCGTGGCCGGCTCCGCCGACGACGGCACCGCGGCCTCGATCCTCGTCCTTCGCTACAGCGCGAATGGAACACTCGACCCGTCCTTTGGGACCGGTGGGCTGACGAAATCGCCGGTTCCGGGACTCAATGCAAATGCCTACGCCGTTTCGCTCGACGCGGCCGGGAAGATCGTCGTAGCCGGCGCCGTCGATTCGGATGCAGGCGCCGACTTTATTGTCGCGCGCTACACGAGCGCGGGCATCCTCGATTCGTCGTTCGGCTCATCTGGAAAGGTAACGACGAGCTTTTCCGGGTTCGACTACGCCTACGCGCTCGCAATTCAGCCCGACGGGAAGGTCATCGCCGCCGGCACCGCTCAAAACGGTTCCGGGACGAACTTTGCGCTCGCGCGATACAACGCAAACGGAACCCTCGACTCGTCGTTCGGTAGCAGTGGAAAGGTGTCGACGAGCTTCAGCCCACTGTTCTCGAATGCCGTGACGTCCGGCGCGGCAGGCGCGGTGCTCCTACAGGGCGATCGCATCATCGCCGCCGGGAATGCGGGTGCGTCCGGGGGCGCCGAGCGCTTCGCGGTCGCGCGGTATCAATCCGATGGTTCGCCGGAGCCGACGTTCGGCAGCGCCGGGAAAGCGGTGACGTCCATCGGAGGCGTGGACGACGAAGGGAACGCGGCCGCGCTGCAATCCGATGGCAAGCTCGTCGTGGCCGGCGTTTCGTATTCGAACACGACCGCCTCGGCCGACTTTGGGGTTGTGCGCTATCAAACGACGTATCCATCCGGCGCGGACCTGCGTCTCAAGCAAACTGGACCCGCTGCAACGATTCCCGTCGGAGGAGATATGTCATTCACGACGACGATTACCAACGACGGGCCACAGGCGGCGACGAACGCCGCGATCGTCGACTCGTTTCCCTCGACGGTGACTTTCAAGTCGGCGACGCCAAGCCAGGGCTCGTGCTCGTTTGCGGGCGGCCGGCTCACTTGCGCGCTCGGAACAGTTAACTATCTCGCGAATGCGTCCGTCACGGTCGTCGTCGGTCCAACGGTCGGAGGAACGGTCAAGAGCGTGTCGAGCGCGACCTCGTCGCTCTCAGATCCTTACGCCAACAACAGCTCGACGGTAAGCGCTCGTGCTTTGAAAACGTCTTCGCCGCCGTTCAAGACGAAGGCGAGGGGGCAAACGGCCACGCCCGACCCGGCGGGTTTCGGAGCGGCGTCCTCGTCTGCGTCCGCCAGCGAGCAAAACGGCTACGTCAGTCTCGCGGTATCCGCGTCGGACACGCTTCCCGCCGGGGCATCGAGCGGCTCGACGACCGCGGGGATCTCACGCGCGACGGCGTTCACGAATGTCACCGGCGACGGCTTGACCGTCGGGGGCGCGAGCGCGTTCAGCGTGTCGGCAGTGATCTCCAATGTGCACGCAACGTCCGACGTCGCAGCGGACGTGGCGTCGGTACCCTCGGTTCGTTACGGTGCGGTGTCGGTCACCGCGCGAATGACGGTGACGTTTTACCCGTGCTCGGCGACCAACCTCTGCTCCCCACAGGGAACGGTGTCGGCGTCTGCGGCATTGTCGCTTCCCGGCCTCTCGACGAGAACCGTGACGCTCACGACCTCGCTGACGCCGCCATCCTCGTTCACCGGCACCGGAATTCTCTCGGTGAACGTCGGCTTCGTCGCCGATGCGACCGCCTGCGGTGCAGCGCACGCTTCGGCGAGCGTGAACGGGACGGTCTCGCAACTCAGCGCCTACTAGCGGACCCACCAACCGCGTGATTGTGTCCGCCGCCGGCTGCGGTCTATCATCTGGGTGACTCATCTCGAGAAGAGAGGGGGCCGCATGGCCGAAGAGAAGAAGCGCTCGAAGAAGGGTATGTTCGCCGCGCTGCTCGCGGCCGTCGCGGGCGCGCTGTTTTTTATGAAGAAGAAGAAGGGCCGCTCCGGCGAGGAATCCGGGTGGGAGGAAGTCACTCCGAACACATAGGCGAGACGGTGAGCGATGACGCGCGGGGCCACCCGCGCGTTTCGCGTTTCTTATCGCGGAAATATTGTTGACTTCTGCCCCCCCCCGAAGCCTAGATTTGTCGGAGGTGACGTGATGAAGTGGTTCCGAACTGCATTTCCGACTCTGTTGCTTCTGGTCGGCTGTGGGCAGGGCCTCACTCCGCCGAGCGCCACGCCGCAATCCTCGGCTTCTCCCGATCGTGTTACCCAACTCATGAATGAGGAGGCGTCGAAACCAAAATTCGACGGAATCGTACAAGGTGTGCACATCGCGCCCGAAGACGTTCTGACGGCCAAAGGGGCACCTCCTCTCGCGCCTTGCGCGACCCCGGCTCGGGATCTCGAACCGACCGCTATCACGGATCTTGACTTTGTGGTGACGCGGCCTCCCGCGCCGCCATACGTGGTTCGCAAGATCAACGGGCCGCTGAAGGTCGCGTGTGGTGAAGTTGCGACTTGGGTTGGATATGGCTACGACCTTGCGACACCATTCGGCGACGGCTCGGTAAGCGTCGCTCGGAGGAGACTCTCCAAGCTTGAGATAGGCCGAACAGCTTCAGCGGGACGAATAGGGACCGACGAGATCAATGGCAAGCCGGCTATCGTAATCCGAGCTCTCGATTCGTCTGGGATCGGATCCACCGAAATCATTATCGTCGAGGACTCATCCTTAGATCCCTGGGGCCGCGTTCTATTGCTGTCTTCTGAATGGGTGACTCTTGAGGAGCTTCGGGCGATTGCGTCTGGAATAAAATGAAGAAGATATTGGGCGGAACCGCAGGTGCATTGATCCTGCTCTTCGCGTTCCCTCACCTGCGTTCGCAACCACTTCTTTCACCGTTTGGCTCGAGCCCCCGGCGACTGCAGCGAACAGCTCATCACACTCAGATACCGCCAAATTGACAAATGATTGGCATTGCACTCCGTCCATCGATGGCTGCAGCGCGAGCGAGTGCACGCCGGGTGGGTACGGGCCTGCGACGTGCAGCGCGCTTGATTGGAATGATGGAACGCCAGCGTACAACGAGGCAGCCTATTACCGTTCGTGGGGTTATGGGATGGGCCACTTCGTGCGGACTTAATCCATGGAATCCCAGCCGGCGATACGAGTACGAGCCCATGCCTTGACGTTCACGTTACGTTGCGCGATATGACGACCGGTGTTAACAAGGGCGTCGCTTGGTACGAGCACATCGTCAAATCATCGCTTACCGAGTTCAGCGTCTATGTCGATGGTGGCTGGGCCTGGACGAATAAGCTTCTCGGCTACATGCGCGCCGAGGATCCCCAGGTGTGTTCGGCATGGACCGGATACCACGTCCATGAAATGAACAATATTTCTTCCACTTGGGACGCGTGGAACACGGCAACCTACAATAATGCGGACGGAACATTTCACGAAGTCGATAACATTTTGAAATGGACTCGTGAACTCGCGTATTCCATCTAGTCCGGTCACATCCTAGCCCCGCCTTGACACTCCGGGCACCAGTACGTCGAGCGCTCGATGCTGCCGATGGTGTCAACGCGCCGTTTGATGGGCGTTCCGCACCGCCTGCACGGCTCACCGCCGCGTCCGTACACCCATTGCTGTCTTCCGGGACGCAGGTCGCCGGTAGTCACTTGGTTCCCACGCAGTCGGTTGGATTCGATCACGCGTTTGGCCAGTGACACGAGGCTGGGCACATCGCGCGTTTCGCCGACGGGAGTCGCCGGATCGACGCCCCACAAGAAGCCGAGCTCGTTTCGATAGACGTTTCCCAGACCGGCCATGCAGCGCTGATCGGTAAGCGCGTCGCCGATCGGTCGCGTTGCCTCTTCGGTTACGCGGCGCACCGCTTCGTCGGGATCCCAATCCGGACCGAGGAGATCCGGACCGAGATGCGCGAGCGTTGCTCCTTCGCTCGCCGTCGGGATGACCTCGAGGATTCCCAAGCGGAATCCGACCGCACGCCACTCGTCGGTTTCGATCACGACGCGTGCAAGGTGACTCGGCAGCCGCCAACGTTCGCCGTCGCGGTACAGGTGCCATTCGCCGTCCATCTTCAAGTGCGAGTGAATGGTTACGCCTTTGTCGGTGCGCATGAGGATGTGCTTTCCCCGAGGAGACACTCCGGTGATCGTCTGCCCCGAAAGATCGACGAGAGCATGCGCCGGCACTCGAAAGTCGCTTCGAACGATGCATCTTCCTGCCAGCGCGTCGTGCAGGCGCTTTGCCGCGACGAAAACGGTGTCGCCTTCGGGCATGTCTACGCGCGGAGGCGCAGTCCCTTCGGTGTGTCGACGAAGCCGGCTTCTCGAAGCGCCGCAACGACCTCAGGCACTTGTTGCAAAGGAACGCCGTCTACTCGCTCGATCGACAGCGTCCCGAGCGTGCCATTTTGCGCTACGGCCGCCGCGACAGCCTTCAACTCTTCGCCGTCGTGTGTAAAAGAGAGCAGCGACTTACCACCCTTTTCGATGTAGAGAGCAAGGCTACCTCCGGCGAGGGCGACCGATGCGCCGGCTTTCCGGGCTGCTCGGTGACGGGTTCCGTCGTTGTCACGATCCGGCCACGCGAGTGCCGCGCCGAATGGATTGGCCGGATCCGTTGCCGAGAGAACGAGGGGGTCGCCACCGGCGACGTGTGCGAACGAACGCAGCCGTTCGACGGCGCCTGCGTCTGCGAACTGTGCGCCGCCGAGGCCTTCAACGAAATAGCCCCGCCTGCATCGTCCTGCGTCCTCCATCGCCTTGAGCATGCCGTAGATCGCCGCGAAGCCACCGGGAATGCGTTCCGCGACGACGACGCCGCGCGTCACGACGCCGTAGCGATTGAGAAGCTGTTGCGCAGTTGCGTGCAAGCGCCGCGTTGCATCCGGCTCGCGCGGCGGCGTCAACGACCAGCGCCCGGTTGCCGCCGGCGGGCCCAACCGGCTCGGAAGCGGCGGTCCACGCCTGCGCGTGCGACGCATCGCGAGCCCGCCGGTCATCATGGCGCGCAGCGGCGCGAGCGTGTCGTTCGTCACGTGTCCCGTCCACACGAGTTCCCACAGCCCGTGTAAAACATCGGTGTCACTTTCCGATCCGATCGCGTCCACGATCTGCCGGAAGAACATTGCGCCGCGCGTTTCGAGGGCTGCGAGGATCTTCGCCGCCGCGTCGGAGAGATCGCCTGCGATCAGCACTGGCAGCAATTCGCGTGCATGGTCGGCGAGGGCGAGCGCAATCCATCCGTCGTCGGCGCCGAGCGCTCCGGCGCCGGACCACACGACCTCGCCGCTCGTACACAGCTGATCGAGCAAGGCGGGTGAGTAGTCGCGAAGACGCGCCGGCAGTACTTGCGATTCGAGCGTCGATGCGGGCAGGAGCGCTCCTTGCAGTTGCTCGATCGTGTGCAGCAATGCGTCGAGAGAGGCGGCGCGTGGTTTGGCGACGTCTTGCCACGCCGGCAAGAAGCGCGCGAAGACATCTTCGGGTACGGGCTCTGCCTCTTTGCGAAACACGGCAACGGATCGACGCCGGATCGTTCGCAGTACGTCCGCGTCGGTCCATTCGTGACCGGCGGCGCCCGGCCGGAACTCTCCGGCGACGATCCGACCGTCTTTCGAAAGATCACGCAGCGCTCCTTCGACGACGCCGGCCCCCAGGCCGAGCCGCACTGCTACCTCGGCCGAATGAAACGGCCCGTGCGTCCGCGCGAACCGTGCAACGAGATCGCCGAGCGGATCTCCAACTGGCTCGAGAAATGCGTCGGGGAGCCCCTGCGGTAAGGCCGTGCCGAGCGCATCGCGGAACCGCGCCGCATCTTCGGCGGCGATCCAGCGCTCTTCGCCGGCGACGCGAACGATCAGCGCGCGCCGCGCCGACTCGAGGTCGCGGAGCCAGCGACGTGCTTGTTGCGGATTCGTCGTTCGCGCGCACGCCTCCGAGGTGGACAGATCGCCGAGCGTTCGCAGTGCGTCATGCAATTCGTCGGTCGTGCGCGCCGCGCGCTCCGGCGTCAGCCGTTGCAGCTCGAGCTCGAGCTGTGTGAGTGTGTCCGCGTCGATGAGCTCGCGCAGCTCGGCGCTGCCGAGGAGCTCTGCGAGCAGCGTCCGATCGAGCGAGAGAACCTGGGCACGGCGCTCGGCAAGCGGCGCGTCGCCTTCGTACATGAACGCGCCCACGTAGCCGAATTGCAACGACGACGCGAACGGCGAAGGCGCCGGTGTGTCAACCTCGACGATGCGGATCTCTCGTCGCTCGATCGCGGCCATGAGGTCGCGCAGGCCGGGAAGATCAAAAACGTCCTGCAAGCATTCACGCAGGGTTTCGAGCACGATCGGAAAAGAGTTGTGCTTCGACGCCACCTGCAGCAGCGTCGCGCTTCGCTGGCGTTGTTGCCACAGCGGCGTCCGGCCGTCAGGCCGTCGCTTCGGCAGCAGCAGCGCGCGAGCTGCACATTCACGAAAGCGGCTGGCGAACAGCGCCGAGCCGCCCACGTGAGATACGACGATGTCTTCGATCTCGTCGGAGTCGAACATGATCGACGATGCCGGAGGCGCCTCGTCTGCTTCGGGAAGGCGAACGACGATGCCGTCATCTGTATGCATTGTTTGCACCTCGACCCCGAAACGCTCGCGCACGCGCGATTCGATTGCCTGCGCCCAAGGCGCGTGGACACGTGCGCCGAACGGGGAGTGCACGCAGATGCGCCAGTCGCCAAGCTCGTCGCGGAACCGCTCGACGACGATCGTGCGATCGTCGGGTAGCGCGCCGGTCGCCTGCTTCTGCTCGTCCAAGTACGTCAGCAGGTTCTGCACGGCGTAATCGTCGAGGCCGGCCGACGCGAGCCGCGATGCCGCGCGCGCCGCCGACAGCTCTGCAACGGTGCGGACGAACTCGCCCAGCGCCTTGCCGAGCTCCACCGGACGTCCGAGCGCGTCGCCGTGCCAAAACGGCATGTGTCCCGGAACGCCGGGCGCCGGCGTGACGATGACGCGGTCGCGCGTGATGTCCTCGATTCGCCAACTGGTGGCGCCGAGGACGAAGACGTCGCCGACGCGGGACTCGTACACCATCTCCTCGTCGAGCTCGCCGACGCGTGACGCCCGCTCACCGGCCATGAACACCCCGTACAGCCCGCGGTCGGGGATGGTGCCGCCGCTCGTGACGGCGAGCCTTTGCGCACCGGGGCGCGCCGACAGCTTTCCGTCGATCCGGTCCCACGTGAGGCGCGGGCGCAACTCGGCAAACTCATCCGACGGGTACCGCCCGGACAGCATGTCCAGCACGTTTTCCAATGCGCTGCGCGGGAGCTGCTCGTACGGTGCGGCTCGGTGCAAGAGCTTTTCGAGCGCATCCACGTTCCACTCATCCATCGCAACCATCGCAACGATTTGTTGAGCGAGCACATCGAGCGCATTGCGCGGAACTCCGATCGCCTCGATAGCGCCCGTCTTCATTCGCTCGACGACGACGGCGCATTCGACCAGATCGCCGCGGAACTTCGGGAAGATGACACCGCGACTCACGGCGCCGACTTGATGCCCGGCGCGCCCGATTCGCTGCAGGCCGCTGGCGACCGACGTGGGTGCTTCGACTTGCAGCACGAGATCGACCGCGCCCATGTCGATACCGAGCTCGAGCGAGCTCGTCGCGACGACGCATGGGAGCCGGCCGGCCTTGAGGTCCTCCTCTATCTGCACGCGCTGTTCGCGGCTCACCGAACCGTGATGCGCGCGGGCAATCGGCTCACCGGCTTCTTCGTTGATCGAAGCACAGAGGCGCTCGGCAAGACGACGCGAATTCGCGAAGACGATCGTGCTCCGGTGTTGCTTGATGAGCTCGGTCAAGCGCGCCTCGACTGCCGGCCAAATGCTTTTGCGTTCGAGTGACGCCATGACCGGCCCGCTCGAGATGTTGCCGGATTCCTCGCCGAGCGCGCCCATGTCTTCGACCGGAACTTCCACGCGCAAGTCGAACTCCTTCGGCGACGGCGGCTGAACGATACGAACTGGCCGTCCGCCGGCGAGGAAGCGAGCCACGTCCTCGACGGGCCGAACGGTTGCCGACAGCCCGATGCGCTGCGCCGGCCGCGCGAGCAACTCGTCGAGCCGTTCGAGCGACAAGGCGAGGTGCGATCCGCGTTTTGACCCGGCGACCGCGTGGACTTCGTCGATGATGACGGTGTCGATAAAACGTAGCGCGTCGCGCGCTTGCGATGTGAGCAACAAGAACAGCGACTCCGGTGTGGTTATCAAGACGTCGGGCGGCGACGTCGCGAATCGCCGCCGCTCCTCTGCAGGCGTGTCACCGGTCCGCATGCCGACGACAACATCGGTCAGGCTTTGACCGAGGCGCGCCGCCTGCGCGCGAATGCCGGTGAGCGGCGACCTGAGGTTGCGTTCTATGTCGACGGCAAGCGCCTTGAGTGGCGATACGTACAGGACGCGGAGCCGCTCCTTCTTGTTTTCCGGAGTAGGAGTCGTCAGCAAGCGGTCGATCGACCACAGGAACGCGGCGAGCGTCTTGCCAGAACCGGTCGGCGCAACTACGAGGGCGTGCTCGCCGGAGGTGACTGCATCCCACGCGCCTTCTTGTGCGGCTGTCGGAGCGGCGAATGCGGCGCTGAACCACGACCGGGCAGGTTCGGAGAAACGTTCGAGGGCCGCCATGGCCCAATCTTGCACGATCGGCCTTGGTGCTGCTCGCTCAGCCTACAGAGAGGTGCCGATCATGAAGACTTCTGCGGACGCAGCCCCCGCGCCGATCGGGCTTCCGTTCGTCGCTCGGACGACGTAGTAGCAGATCGTGCCGGCTTTGCAGGTCGTATCAACGTACGTCGTCGTCGTGACCGCTGCCCTGAAAGTCTCGCCGCCGCTCGCGGTGCCTCGGTAGACATTGTATCCCGTAAGTCCGTTCGGCACCAACGGCGGATCCCACGTCACGGTTATCTGCCCCACGCCGGTGAGGGACGCTTCCGGATTCTGCGGCGCTCCCGGCGGGCATTTCACCGAGGTACGGGATACGACGGAAGATTGCGGGCCCTCTCCGACGGAGTTGACCGCGCTCACCTTGTAGTAGCGGGTGCCTTGGCTTCCCACGGACGTGTCCGAAAACGTTGTCCCCGCCGTGGTCGTTGCAACGGAGTATGTTCCGGTGCTCGTCGTGCTCCGATACACCTTGTATTGCGTCACCGGCTTGCCGCCGTCGTCGCTCGGCGCGAGCCACGTCACGGTCAAGACCCCGCACGTGTTCGGCGCCGTGACGGCGACACTACTTGGAACCGACGGGAGGGTGTTCACTCCGAGAATCGTCAACGTCGATTGCATGAGCGAGTACACACCGTCGCTGAGAGTTCTCAGTGCGAGCCGAATCGTCTCGTCGTGTTCGGTGACGGCGTCCGTCAGGATCGGGACGTCGAAAGTCTTGCTCGACTCGGCGATCGCGAACGAAAGTGTCCCCGACGTAGCTGTGTAGTCGCTACCGGCCGTCGCGGAGCCGTTGGATGTCGTGAAGTCCACGGTTTCGGCGGCGTCCGTCGCGCTCCTCGTCACCGTGATTGCCGCTTGGCCCGCCGCTTCGGCGACCGTGAAAGCCGCAGCCGAAAAGCCCGTCGTGCGCGTGATCGAGCCGGCAACGCGGGCGTTGTTCTTCGGCGTCGGTGTCGCGAAGGCAAAATCCGCCGCGCTGTTGTTGGTATCGTCGCCTCCGTCGAGATTCGTCGACGAGGTGCCGCCGGAGATCTTTCGTTCCATGCTCGCGCCACGCTCGAGACCGGTCGCCACATTGAACGGCGTTCCCGGGCCGTTCATGCTTTGGGGGCCGGAGTAGGAGCCCCAGCCGATGCAGTCGATCGCGTCCCAGCACACCTTCCCCCCTGCCGGGTCGAGCACGGCTGTCATCGTGAGGTCCGCCGCGACGCCGAACGCCGTCTGCGCGTCGGCGGTCGCAATGAGGATGGTGTCTTGGGAGACCGCATTCGCAACATTCGCGCCGAACGCCCAGTCCCCGATCACGCCTCCTGCGCTGTTGTACGCGAGCACGTGATGCCCGCTCACGACGCCCTGACCTCCGGCGTACATCTGCAGCTCGATGAACTGTGCGGTCGGTGTGTCGGCGGTGCCGCCGAAGACCTCTTTTACGAGCATGTAGTGAAAGGATGCGGAAGCGGTGAGGAACGTGCTCGCGATAATCGCGGTCACGGCCGCTGCTGCGACGACGCGACGACGGATGCCCATGGCTAACCCCCTGTTTGCCAACGATACGGACATTTCGCCGCCGGGGATTGGTTGTCCTGCCGAGGCGCGGCGTCGGTATGCTGAACCCATGCCGCCCGAGGTGCAGAAGACGGAAGAGGAATGGCGGCGCGAGCTGTCCCCCGCCCAGTTCCAGGTGCTACGGCAGAAGGGCACGGAACCGGCGTTTACGGGCGCGTACGTCCACTCGAAAGAGGACGGCGCGTATCGCTGCGCTGCGTGCGGTGCGGTTCTTTTCGCGTCCGACGCCAAGTTCGATTCCGGCACGGGATGGCCGAGCTTCACGGAGCCGGCGGTGGCCGAGAACGTCGAGCTCGCATCCGACACGAGTTACGGGATGGCGCGCACAGAAGTGAGGTGCAAGCGCTGCGGATCGCACCTCGGCCACGTGTTCGACGATGGACCGGGGCCGACCGGAATGCGTTACTGCATCAACTCCGTCGCGTTGGATCTCGATACCAAGAACGCCGCCGAGTAGCCCGGGGTACCATGTCCCCCGGCATGGGGACGTAGCTCAGTTGGTAGAGCACCGGCTTTGCAAGCCGGGGGTCGTGGGTTCGAATCCCATCGTCTCCACAATTGTGATGTCTCAGGGCATGTGAAAGTTCGGTACCTCTGCCACACAACGGCTTCGGTACCTCTGCCTGTGTGAAAGTTCGGTACCTCTGTCCCACATCGGCTTCGGTACCTGTGTCTCACTCTGCGACACTGGCTCCGCCTCCTATGTCTCACTGCCTCCACCGGGTTGACTTCGGCCAGTGTGCGCAGCTCGAGACTGCTCGCCCTTGGCGGCGTAGCCGCCGGCGCGGTAGGGGCGATGACTTTGGCGACCCAGCCGATGGAGACACCGTACGCCGTCGGGACGTCGCGGTAGGAGTGCTTCTCCAGGAGCACGGCATCGGCGACGTATCGGGCCAGATCCATGAACCCCCCCGTGGTAGGTGGCGTTCACGATGCCCCGGCACATACTCGGAGTCACGTGTTCACGAACGAGCTGAAGTCACACACGGCCTTCTTCACGAGCCGTGATCAGATCTCGGGATCAGCTGAACTCGACCACCAGCGTTCCCGCTGTCGCCACTTGACCGGCTTCATAACAGGAGTCGAGTGAGGTGGCAGGCGGCAGCAGTCGGTACCCAACCGGGAAGTGGTAAAGATCGATCAGCACATAGTTGTAAGGCTTGGTTGTGTACGGGAGGTCGATGTGCATCTTCGAGCCACACAGTGAACCGATGTACCATACCGAGCACCCGGATTCGTCACATGAGTTGCCGAAGATGTAGGCGGCGACTCCCCGACCGGAAGCGTCAGTTACGGTTATATCTGCCGCCGTTTCGATTCCGGGCGTGTACGCGAGACACGCTCCGCCCTGCTGCACCCGCCCATCGGGCGCGCACGCTCGAACCTCATTGGAGATGCCGGGAACCCATGCTCCGGCGTAGGTGACAGATGCGCTTCGTGCCTCGGCACGACCCATGATCGGTACAAATATCACGAGCGCTGCGACGGCGATCCATCGTTTCGTCAAGCGCTTCCCCCCGGCCGCCTGTTCCCTGAGAGCAATTGTTAGGCCTCGCTACGAGCCGATCGTCACCGAAGTGACTTCGCCCGAGGCGTTTCTCGACGCGACCGGTCCATCCGCGGCGCCGAGCCCTGTGCAATACGGCGTCCCTACCACGGAGACGGTTATCCGTACCGCCACCGTATCTTCGGGCGGGAACGAATGCGCAGGCATCGTAGCGCTAACAACATCATCATTCGGGCTGTTGAAGGTGTGGTAAGGAGATTGGAACGGCACCTGCTGGCTCGTGGTCTCGTCGACAACTGCGCCTTGGATCGACCCGGTGAGCCAGCCGCCTCCAAAGTCCTGCCTGGCGGTGAATCGGAACGTGGCCACGATCGGGGCTCCGCTTGGGTAGTCGCTCGCGGCTTCCGCCTCGAACCGAGACGATGCGGATACTTCGAATCCGGGGGAGTACATGCACCCTAGCCCAGGGCGTGGAAAGGGGCCGCCGATGCGGGGCCCGAGAGGCGACCGCGGCGGAGCCGTGTCTCGCCGAAGGGCTGACAAGACAGGTCGGTCAAATGCCGGGACCGCATAGGAGCCCTCCAGAAACGAGGTGAACGATGCCATGGGTGTAGGCCGAGCACGGATTGGCGCTCGCCGATCCGACGAAAACGCTGCCTCCCTCCGATGTGGCGGTGATTGCGGATCCCGCAGGCCAGCCCCACGGGAAGCCCCCCTCGCATACTTGCGACGCGGGGCACGACGAGTCGTATCCAGTCACCGAATGTCCTTGCGCGTCCCGCCAGGAGACCTTCACTGTGAAAGGGCCCTGCCCGTAGAACACGTCGGAACATGAGACAAAGCAGCTCCAGTCGAAGGGCATCAAGGGAAACGTGCAGGAGGATCCTGCGCCGACGTCTACTCCGGCGCTCGTGACGCAGGCATGAGAGCTTGGGCTCACCACCGCGGCGTCGGGCGGGTTGGCGACTGGCGCGGCCGACCCGGACTGGCTTGCGAATACGACGGTCGCGAGCAGCACCCCGAGTGCAGCGGCTATGCGACGACGGTTCAACATTGGTCCTCCCCCTCGATCGATGTCTCGGAGACCATGGTGCCGTCTGCACCGAGCCCGAGCATCACCCATATCGGGTAACTTTTGATTCCAGGTCTGTTCGCTGTTTCCTGCTCGGGGGTTCGATGGGAGACCGGCCGGTGGTCCGTTACGTGCGTCGGGCGGATACGAACATCGCGTTCCAAACATTTGGGGATGGGCCGATAGACCTGCTCTTTGTGCCGAACTGGATCAACGACATTGAGGCGGCCTGGGACGAGCCGTCCTACGCAGGGTTTCTTCGCTCTCTCGGAGCGTTTTCTCGCGTCAGCTGGTTCGACAAGCGGGGGACCGGGCTTTCGGACCCGATCCCCATATCGGACCGCCTCGATTTGGACTCTTGGGTGCAGGATGTCGAAGCGGTTAGGAAAGCCGTAGGTGCGGGCAAGCCCGTGCTCTTTGGCGCAGCGAGCGGAGGGCCAATTTGCATCAGCTACGCCGCACAGTACCCGGATCACGTCGCCGCGTTAGTGCTATACGACAGTTACGCAACGCTCGCCGCAGCGGAAGACGTCCCGTGGGGATTCTCCCCAGAGGCCGCACGAGGCATTGAGCGACGCTTTGAAGCCGAGTGGGCTGAAGGTCCCTATCTCGACGTTGTTGCTCCGACGCTGTCAGGCGACGCGCGGTTTCGGAGTTGGTGGGCGCACTACCGCCGACATGCATCAAGCCCGGGAACCGCGCGAGCCCTCCGGCGGTTGTCGAACGAGATCGACGTTCGGTCCCAACTCCCGCTCGTCCAAGCACCGACACTGGTCGTGCATCGCAGCGGTGACAGGTACATCTTGGTCGAGCACGGCAGATACTTGGCTCGCAGAATCGCCGGCGCGATCCTTCTCGAAGTCAGGGGCGACGATCATTTGTTCTTCGTTGGCGATGCGAGCAGCATTGTTGCCGAGGTGGCTGCGTTTCTCGCGCGCGTCTTGGATCGCACGGAGATTCGGCGCCTGTCGGCATCGTCCCGACGGAAGTCGGCGCGATGGGGCTGGGAAAGTATCACCGCCGCCGAGCGGAGGGTGGTCGACCTCGTCCTGGAGGGGCTCTCGAACAACGAGATCGCTGTTCGACTGCATCTCTCGAAGAATACAGTCGATGCTCATCTCAAGAGCGTATATCGCAAGCTTGGTGTCCGGTCCCGCTCCGGCTTGATCTCACTGGCTCGCGAGCAGCACTCGACGTGACTAGGAGGCCTTCACGGGAGGGGGGAATCAGGATGCGAACGTGTCCGACGTACCCTAAAC
>JAIVGO010000006.1 GCA_020201525.1 Actinomycetota bacterium
GATTGTAGCCGAGCAGGATTGGAGACGGAACCGGTGATCTTGTTCGATCCGTCCCCGGCGAGGTGCGTCGGTATACTCTGCCGCGAGGTACTCGATCAGCAGACGCTGCAGATAGTCGCCATCGCCGGAGCCGGTGTCGGCGTGGTGTCGGTGCTGCTCGCCGTCGGCGCAAACGCCCGGCTCGCTCGGATCAAGCGCGGCATTCGAGCGTTGCAAGGCGCCAGCGTAAGGGGCGAGATGGTCCTCCCGGCCGAAGAGCTCGTAAAGCAGATGGATGCTTTGGCGAACGAGGTCGATGCCTTGCGCAGTGCCGTCGCGCAATCAGTTCAGGGCGTCGGCGTCGTTCGCTTCGACGCGTTCGAAGACATGGGCGGGCACTTGTCGTTCTCGGCGGCGTTCCTCGACGGGCACGGCGACGGTGTTGTGCTGACGTCGATCAACGGCCGGCAGGAAACGAGAATTTATGCCAAGCCGGTGACCGGCGCGCAGAGCCAGTACAACTTGTCCGAAGAGGAGCAGGAAGCAATTCGAAGGGCGCTGGCGTCGCGATGAGTGAACGCATCGGGTATCTCGGTCCGCCGGGCACGTTCACGGAAGAAGCGCTGCTCTCGTTGTCGATCGCAAAGTCGGCGGAGCTGTTTCCCCTCGGCACGGTCTTCGACGTCATCGACCAGGTGCAAAGCGGGGACCTTGATCGCGGTATGGTGCCGATCGAGAACTCGATCGAAGGTTCGGTGAACGTGACGCTGGATGCGCTCGCGTTTCATGCGTCGCGCGTCGTCATTCAGCACGAGGTTGTGCGTGCGATACGTCATGCATTGCTCGCGCGGCCTGATGTGTCGCTCGAGGACATCGTTGCTGTGTGCTCGCATCCGCACGCGACGGCGCAGTGCCGCGGTTTCTTGACGTCGCGTTTGCCAAAGGCGGAGATTCACGCGGCGAACTCAACCGCCGACGCGGCGCGCGAGGTTGCCGAGCGGCCGGAGGCGTGGGCCGCGATCGGCTCACCCCTTGCGGCCGAGCTGAACGGGCTCGTCGTGCTGGAGAACGACATCGAGGATCGCACGGAGAATGTGTCGCGGTTCGTGTTGCTCGGTCGCGCTGCGACGCCGGTCGCGCCGTCGGGCTCGGACAAGACGTCGGTGGTTTGTTTCATCGAGAAGGACAGGCCGGGGTCTCTGCTCGCGATTCTGCACGAGTTTTCCGACCGTCAGATCAACTTGCTGAAGCTCGAGTCTCGCCCCACGAAGGAGCGCCTCGGCGAATATTGCTTTTTCATCGATATGGAGGGCCATGCGGCCGAACCGCCGGTATCGCACGCGCTTGCGTCGTTGCGGACCAAGATCCTCGAGGTGAAGGTGCTCGGATCGTATCCACGCGCTCGCGATGCTTGATCTTCGGCTGATCCGCGAGGAAAAGGAGCGCGTCGCGGCAGCGCTCGCACGTCGCGGAGACGACCCGGCAGTCCTCGACCGCGTCCTCGATCTCGACGCACGGCGACGCGCGACGCAAGCGCAGATGGATGAACGCCGCGCCGAGCAGAAAAGGCTGTCGAAGGACGTGCCGCAACTTTCCGGCGGGGAGCGAGTCGAGACCCTCGCCCGTTTGAAGACGTTGAGCGATGATGTTGCGGCCGTCGAGAAGGAGCAAGCGTCGCTCGCCGCCGAGCTGAACGCGTTGATGCTCGATATTCCGAATGTGCCCGATCCGACGGCGCCGGAGGGCGCGGGCGACGACGCGAACGTCGAACTGCGGCGGTGGGGATTGCCACAAGCGTTCGAGTTTCCGGTCCGGGATCACGTCGAGATCGGCGCTTCTCTGGGGATCATCGATGTCGAGCGCGGCGCGCGTACGTCCGGCTCTCGCTTCTACTACTTGAAAGGCGCGGCGGTTCTGCTCGAGCTCGCGCTCGTTCGTTACGCGCTCGACCGGTTGCAGCAAGAAGGGTTCACGCCGGTACTTCCGCCCGTGCTCGTCCGCCGCGAGGCGATGGAGGGAACCGGCTTTCTTCCCACGGACGAGGCACAGATCTACCGCACGGCCGACGATGACCTGTACTTGGTCGGAACGTCGGAAGTGCCGCTGGCCGCGTTGCACATGGGCGAGACCCTGAACGCCGGCGACTTGCCGCTTCGGTATGCGGGCATCTCGACGTGCTTTCGCCGCGAAGCCGGTACGTACGGAAAGGACACGCGCGGAATCTTTCGCGTCCACCAATTCGACAAGGTCGAGATGTTCTCGTTCACAACCCCCGACACGTCGTCCGATGAGCACGAGTTCTTGTTGCAGATTGAAGAGTGGCTCTTGCAGGGGCTCGAGCTTCCGTATCGCGTGGTCAACATCGCGGCCGGTGAGCTCGGCGCGTCGGCCGCGAAGAAGTACGACTGCGAGGCGTGGCTGCCGGGGCAGGCCGATTATCGCGAGCTGACGAGCTGCTCGAACTGCACCGATTACCAAGCGCGACGACTGAACTGCCGCTTCAAGGGAGACGGGAACCCGGCGTTCGTGCACACGCTGAACGGAACGGCGATCTCGACGGCGCGGTGGCTCATCGCGCTGCTGGAAACGCATCAGCGCGCGGACGGCGGCGTCACGATCCCCGCTGCTCTGCGCCCGTTTTTCGGCGCCGATCACATCGCTCCGCCAAAGTAATCCCGCGGCCGCCGGAGGAATGACCACCTCGGGCGTCGAAGCGTCAGCGTCATGGCGCGCCGCAAGAAGCTCAAGGGAGGGTACTCCCGCCGTCAGTTCTTGGCCGGCGCCGCGAAGACCGCCGCCGCCGGTGCTGCGGCGAGCGCGATCTCCCTCCCGTCCGCCATCCCGAAGCTCGCCGCCGCTCTTCCCGAGGCCTGGTCGTTCACCAACGATGAGCGCGCAACCTTGCGCGCTGCGATTGCGCGCATCGTCCCGGCGGATGGACCCGGCGACTGGTCGGCAGTCGATGCCGGTGCCGACAACTACATCGCACAGCTGCTGTCCGGCGACAACGTGATGTACGCCGGCGGATGGCCGGCGATCGGCACGGAGTTTCAAGACTTGAGCCGCGTGAAGGAATTCGGATGGCACGCGGAGATTGTTCGCTTGCGCGGTGTGTACCGCGCGGGACTTGCCGACCTGGACGCTCGGGCGGGAACCGGATCGTTCGCGAACGCACCGGCTGCGCAGCAGGAGGCGATTCTGCGCGCCATGGACCTCGAAGGGTCCGCGTTCTTCGCAGCGCTGTACGACCACACTATGGAGGGCGTCTACTCGCATCCCGTGTACGGCGGCAACACGAATCGCATCGCGTGGGATGCGTTCGGCTATCAGGGGGACGTTCACGGCGTGCGCTACTCGAGCGATCCGGGACCGTGGCAGACGTACGGCGGCTATTCGCCGGGCGAGATGTCCCGGCCGGGGGAGGACTCATGAGACGATTATCGGTACTGCTCGCTCTCGTCGGAGCGTTCCTGTTTCGGCCGGCCGTCGCCGCACCACCGCATCCGTTTGCCCAAGATCCGATCGGCACGATCAGCGACGTCACCGACGACTGGATGCACTATCAGCCGCGTGATGTCTTTTGCATACAAACGCGGACCGGTTCGATTCCCGGCGATGACGAGCGCCTGTATTCCGGCAGCGATCCCGATTGCGCGGCATCCGGGTGGTTACCGAGTGATACAGCCTTGACCAAGATCTCGCTCGAAGGCATCAATCGGACGGCGCCGGATCTGTGTCCCGGCTGCCGGCGCCTTTTCATCGACTTCAGTGCGATCCCTGCGGTGAACGCGCCGCCGTACTACTACGCGCACGGGCACGCGTACTACCGGCTCATGTCGAACAACTTCGGATACACGGTTGATCCGTACAGCCACAGCCCGAACACGAAGAACTTCACCAACGACAAGCTCGTCGTTCCCGAGGGATCCACGCAGTATCCGATCGTGTACGGCTTCGACTTGCACGCAATGGCTTACGTCACCGACACGGTGAGCTTTTGGCACGAGACCGATCAAGGTCCGTGGTACGCCGGACCCTGGTACGTGAACACGGCCGGAGACCGGATCAACGGCATCTATCTCGACGTCGACGTCGCAGGGGCGGGTGCGGTGGGATACGGCCTGGACGAGATCGGTTACCAGTCGGGGTTCAACGACGGGGAACCGACGTGCATCGACAACAACAACGCCTCGCGACGGGACGGCGACTACTACTACGGCGGCTGCGTGAACCACTTTGGAGGCAGCTCCTCCGGGATCGATCCGTGGCAATAGATCATTTCGACGTCGCCATCGTCGGTTCGGGAGCCGGCGGCGGCATCGCTGCGCACGTCCTCGCTCAGGCCGGCGCGAACGTCGTCGTCCTGGAAAAAGGACCGTGGCTCACGAAGGAGAACTTCGGCGACGACGAGCTTCGGTTCGGGGACCGCGAGTTCATCGATCAGGATCCGCGCATCGAGCCGCGCACGTTCCGAAACCGCTCTGATGAGGGAGATCACCTCTTCGTCGGCAAGGTGTTGCCCGTCAGCCGGTGTGTCGGAGGCGGCAGCGTGCACTACGGCGCAGTGTGCTTTCGCTTCCACCCCGAGGATTTCCGAGCGCGCACGTATTGGGGATCGCTTCCGGGCGCCGATGTCCCTGACTGGCCGTTTTCGTACGACGACCTGAAGCCGGCGTATCGCGCCGTCGAGCAGCTGATCGGTGTCGCCGGCGGGCGCCTGGCAGCCGAATCGCAACCGGGATCACCCGTGCCCCGAGCCGAGTGGCGCGACGAGTCGTACCCGATGCCGGGGCATCCGGCTAATTACGGCGCTCATCTCTTCGAAGACGCGACGCGGCGGATGGGCTTCCACCCATACCCGACGCCGGTCGCGATCAACAGCATTGAGTACGACGGGCGCCCGGCGTGTTCGTACTGTGGATTCTGTTCATCGCACGGCTGTCCGATCGAAGCGAAAGGCGATACGCGGGTCACGGCGCTGAAGCATGCTCTGGCGACCGGACGGTGCCGGGTCCGCGCCGACTCGAATGTGTTCGAGATCGGCATGCAAAGCGGACGAGCGCGGTCGGTCACCTACACCGACGGAACCGGCGCGACACAGCAAGTCACAGCCGACGTCGTCGTGCTCGCTGCATCGACGGTCGATACTCCCCGGTTGGTGCTGCTGTCCCGCCTCCCGCGCAACCTCGTCAATCACGACGTCGTTGGACGCCACCTCATGGTGCATCACTTTCCCGGCGGCATCGGCGTGTTCGAGGAGCGCATCGACTACTACCGCGGCTTCTGGAGCATGCGGTGCCTCGACGATTTCTATCTCGGTCCCGGCGACCGAACGTTCGGGTGGGGGAACATTCAAACGGTCGGACCCTCGAGCGGTTATCCAATCGGCGCCGGCGGAATCATTTCTTCGGCCAAGCTCTCAGGGTGGGGACCGTCGCATAAGCAAGTCATGCGCAGCTTTTTCGGGCACGTTCAGTTTCTCGGCATGATCGGTCAGGATCCACCGGTCCGCACAAACATGGTCGATCTCGATCCCACCGTGAAGGACGTGTACGGACTGCCCGCAGTGCGCATCACGTACACCCACCACCCGAACAACTACGCCGTCGCGGCGCAAGCCGTGCCGCTGATCTCGTCGATGCTCACCGAGATGGGAGCTACGTCGACGCAGCCGGTTGTCCCCTTCGGCGCGCCGACCGCGTTCCCGCAACCGGGCACGACCGACTCGTACCGCCGCGGCTTCGGCCGTCAGATGCCGAATACCATCGGCGGACTCGTGAATCATCAGATGGGCACGATGCGAATGGGTTCGGATCCCGATACGAGCGTAGTGAACGCCGACGGCCGGTTCTGGGGGATCGACAACCTCTACATCACCGACGGCTCGGTGCTGCCGACATCGGGCGGATACAACCCGACGCTGACGATCCAAGCCGTGGCCTGGCGGACGGCGCAGAGCATCGTCCGCGATCACGCCTTCTAAGCGAGCAGCTGCGCGTAGACTCTTGGGAATACCAGGAGGGCTACGGTAATTGGCAACCGGGCGGTCTTGAAAACCGCTGACGCGCTGAGAGGCGCTATGGGGGTTCGAGTCCCTCGCCCTCCGCCGGCTTGTCTGTCTCGGTAATTCATGCGGACGCCAGGAGTCTGTCAGACGCTTTTTTGCCACATGAATACGCGAAGGCCGCGCCAAAAGGCCGCTGAGGTGAGACTTTCGCCGCGAAACTCGTTGAGGCGGGTTCTCGTGACAGAGGCTGATCGGTCCGTCATCGATGCCGCGACGCAAGCGATCGTCGCTTTCATGATGGAGTTTGGTTAGGGCGCACCGCCTTCTTCGCCAGAGTTGCCGACAATGGAAGTGAGAGGACGAACACGGAGCCGTCGGGCCCGCTCCTTTCCAAGGTGACATCCCCGCCGTGGGTCCGAGCGATGGCGCGTGAGATGTACAGCCCGAGACCGACGCCCTGTTGCGTGGCGCCCAGTCGGTTGAACTTTCCGAAGAGCTCGTGGACGCGAGACGGCGATATCCCCGGACCGTGGTCGGTCACTGTGATGCGAACGGACCCATCCATTGTTTCGATGTTGATCTCAATGGGGGAGCTCGCCGGGCTGAACTTGGCTGCGTTGGAAATCAAATTGCCGACGACCTGGCGGATGCGAAGCGGGTCGAGTGGTGCGATGATGCCCTCCGGCGAATGCACCGACACGACGCGCCCACTGGTGACTTGGGATAGATCGGCGACGGCGTCTCGCACCAGCGCACCCACGTCGCAGTGTTCGAGCACGACGCTGAGCTCGGCGGCGCCGATCTTCCGAGCTTGAGCCAGCTCATCGATGAGGCTGTTCATGCGGCGCGCGCTCCTTCCAATTGCGTCGAGTACCTCGCGAACCGTAGCGGAGGGCAACTCGTCGATATGAGCGAGGAGATTGTCCGCTAGTCCTTGCAGCGCAGTGAGCGGGCTCCGAAGCTCGTGCACGTAGACCGCAACGACGTCATCTGACCCAGGCGGCGACGTCGCCACGGGAGGAGTGACGATCTCCTCGAATGTCTGCGACACCGGCCGCGCATGCGGGAAGAGCTCCTGCAGTAACGACGTCAGACGCCCGATCGCCTTTCCCTTTTCGACATACGCGACGGCGCCGAGCTCGAGAACCTGTGCAGCGACTTGCTCCTTACCGTAGCCCGACAGCACGACGATCTTTGTTCCCGGGAATCGAGCGGTGACTTGTTGTGTCACTTGCAATCCATCCATGACCGGCATTGCAAGATCGAGGAGCAAAAGTTCGGGACGAAGCTCTTCGATGAGGCGAACCGCTTCGGCCCCGTCTGTTGCTTCGCCGGCGATCGTGAAGCCCGGCGTCGCTTCCAGCAGCGTCCGAAGAAGAAGCCGAACGTCGGTAGTGTCGTCCGCGATGACGACTCGAACCGCGTTGGGCACGATCTTGGCGCGGGGCGGGCTCGCCGTTCGTGGTGGATGAAGCACCGTAGCCGGTTCCGCTCGCACGAGATCGCCCGGCGCAATGCTCGTCGTCTGACCCAGGAGATTTGCCATCATCGTGCGCGCCGCTTCCAGCGTCCGGTCCAGCGCTTGCATCGATCGTTGGCTCTCACCGCGCTCGAGGCCGTGAACTGCGGCGGCTAGCCCTTGGACGACGGTATCGTTGATCTCCAGCGCTTGCCGGTGCCGAAACGAGGCTTCGCGGAGCTCTCGCTCGGTTTCCTCGGCCCGCCTTCGGTCGTCGAGATCTTCGGCGGTGCCGAGCATCTTCCGTGGCAAACCATTCGCATCGAGCGTTACGGTTCCACGCGCGTGAATCCAGCCGACAGCGCCGTCCGGCCGCACGACGCGGTGATCAAACGAGAAAGGTCGATGGTCGATGCCCGCTTGGTTGATGGTGGTATTCACCATGTCTCGGTCCTCAGGATGTACATGGTCGAGAAAAGCTCCGAAGTCCACGTCGATTGACCTTGGTTCCAATCCGTAGAGCCGAAAGAGCTCATCGCTCCACCGTACCGAATCCGTCGAGATGTCCCACTCCCAACTGCCCACGTGACCGACGCGTTGCGCTTCTTCGAGCCGCGTCTCACTTTCTTCGAGCAAATGGAGCGTCGCCTGAAGATCCTTCGTCCGTGATCGAACGCGATCTTCGAGCTCCATTCCCGCGCGTTCAAGTGCTTTCATCGCATGCATGCGTTGCGCCGTCAGAGCGGAGATGAGGAACGCGGTCAGCGCGAGGGAGCCATTGAACGCTTGCAGGAAGGCCATCTTGCGCAGCAGGCTCTCGCCGGCGAATGCGCCCGCGCCCTCTTCCGCGGCCAGGATCGCAACGATCGACACTGCGAGGACGGTTGGTGCCACGCCACGAATCTGAAATCTCCACGCGATCCACAGCATGAACGGGAAGACGAGAAACATCGGGTGCGCGTGCGTCCGGAATAAGATCGTCGCAATGACGCTGGTCGCGGTGATGGCCGCAATCGCCTCTGCGGTGCGAAGCCACGACGACGGGATCGTCCAGCGCGCCGACCAGAGCAATAGCAGACACGGCGCAACGACCAGGACGCCCATCGCGTCTCCGGTCCACCAAACCCACCACGTGGACCAAAAGCGTGCGCCGGTGATTGCACCTGCGATCAGCAAAATGCCGGAGCCGATTGTGGCGCTCACGATCATGCCCGCGAGACCGCCGAAGACGAGCACGAGGACGTCGCGGACTCTTCCGAGGGATGCTTCCAAGTTGGCGCGCTTCATCAGCGCGTATGCGGTGAGTGGCGCGAGCGTGTTTCCCACCGCAATACCGGCAGCGGCCGGCAGCGTCGGACCGATGGGCGCGTTGGCGGCGAACGCTCCGAGGATGATGCCCGGCCAGATTCGCGGCCCGAAGACGATGAGGGCGACGACGGCGATACCGGTCGGAGGCCACAGAGGTGTTACTTGGTCGTGTACGAGCGCAAGTCGGAGCCCGATTTGTGCACCCGCCCAATAACAGGCGGCGACGAGCGCGATTGGCGCAACCGCCGGTCCCGGCTGTCGCGTAGCCCAACCCCGCTTAGCAGCCCTCACAATCACCCACAGCGAAGAGTACTCTCTCCGACCATAGTGAAGGAAGGCCTTGTTTGAAATGCGAGCGTCAGGCCGACTCGTTGCGTGCCATTCGGGAGTTCCCAGCGTCTGTGATGATAGCGCTGAATGTGCGTGACGCGGCGTCCGCGTATTCGAACTGACCGTCGATTTGGTGCGTCGCGCCGGCGGCCGCAATGTGGAGCTTCGACCCATTCCGGCTGAATGCCGGCACGGTCTCCTTGGTCGGAACCTTGAACGCGAACCAGCCTGCGGCCGGGCCGTAAGCCCCCGCGCGGCACCCGCCGGGAACGGACGTGGCGCCGACTGTTCGAATGTCGAGTGAGACGCCGACGCAGTCGTTCGTCGCGGGATCGGCGTAGATACGATCGAAAACATATGTGACGAACGGCACGCTATACGTCTTCCCCAGCGTGTCCGTCGCTTTTGCGGTGAGAACCCACGTGCTGCTCGTACCGGCGTCCAGCGGAGGACAGACCGGCGAAACGACCGCCGTTCGCACGTCCTGCCTGATCGTTCCTCCCAGCCAGCACTCGGGCACGCTCCACTTGGCGCCCAGCAAGGATCCGCCGGGCGGCGCGCTCAGCGTCAACGTGATCGGCGTCCCGGTGCCGCGCTGAACGACCGCCGACGTCACGCCGATAGTGATGGTGGTGTTGGGATCGACCGTGAACGGATAGATCTCAGAAGGCAATGAGCAATCGCACGTCGTCGGATCGACCGACAAGGTTATCGTGGTCGGACCGAGCGTCGGTGACACGGCGCACGAGAATGCGGCGATCCCGAGGCTGTTCGTCGCTCCCGATCCGACGCAGCCACCGTCTGCGATCATGCGTGCTCCGGCAAACAGGTTTCCGCCGGACGTCATTCGGACCCTCAGCGGAATCGACGCGCCGGGATAGGACCTTTCCGGCGGTCCCGTCAGCGTCACGAACGATAGCGCGGCCGGCACGAGCGCAGCCGGAGCCGGCAGAGGATCGATGCCGCCGGCGAGCGTGTCGGACCACGTCTTCATGACGGCAACGGTCGGATCGGCCGGTGACACGCTGTAGCACCCAAAGTTCCGGTCAACTTGCGGCGTCCCGTTTGCGGTCGTCGATTGCACGGTTGGATCGTTGAAATCCCACAACAAGAAGCCCGAGCTTCGATGGTTGTCGTCGGTTTGCACTTTCAACATCTCGTTGAACATCGTGGCGCGCTGGTCGAGCGACGTTCCGGGACACGTCGTCGATGCAGGCGTCAATGACGGGACCGCTGCTGCGATGCCCGCTTCTCCGGTGAAAATCGGTTTGTTTTGCGTGACGACGGCTGAGTGAAAGAGAGGAGCGATTCCTTTCGCCCCGTCGGCGGCGGGAGCGGCAAAGCCGGCGCGGACCGACGCCTGGACGGAGAGTATCGCGGAGGCCGGCACGGGCGGCGTGAGGGTGACGTCGGTCACACCGGCCGGCACGAGCACCCGCATCGAACTGGCTCCACCGTGTGCGTAGGTCGCGGTTCGGGACAGTGTCACTCCGGGGCTGGCCGTGAAGCCGTCGGTACCGGTTTCGAAGCCGTACGTGACCGGACCGGCCGCGGTCGCGACGGTGACGTCGTCGACATACAGCGGCCAGGCATTCGACGATGGCGCGGAGACCACGAGCTCCCAATTGGTTTGCGGTGCCGGTGTCCCAGAGCTCGCATCCGCCCACGCGTCAATCGGGACCACAACTGCGGGCGTCAACGACGACGTCGATGCGGTGATTTGCCGATACCGAACGGTCACGGACGAATCGAGGGGCGTTCCCTGCAAGGGCTCGCCGCTGTAATCGTGCACCTCGGTGAGATCGGTGCAGCCACTCGGAGACGACGATGAGCAGTCGAGAAGCTGTTTGTACTGCTGCGTCGTGAAGGTCGCTTGCGGGGTCCCGAGGTTCACGAGGTGATACGCATCTCCGGCATCGACGCGGATTGCGTCACCCATATCGCGGGCGAAATCGACGAGTGCCGTCGGATCGGAAGCGCCGGCGTTGTTGTACAGCGGTTCGTTCATGAGCTGCCAGAAGGCAATCGTTGGGTTGTCTCGGTAGCGCGCCACCGTTTGCACGACGTAACTTCGATAGTCCGTTCCCCACACGTCGGTCTGTCTGTATCCGGGCGTGCACGGCGCCGGCGTCGGACAGTGGAACCACGACGCCCCCTTCGCCGGTATGCCACATAGGCGCTCCTGTCCTGCGAACACCGGGATCAGGCGGACGTTGTATTTCTGTGCGTAGAACAGGAGCTTGTCGGTGCTACTCCAGTCACGACCGCCGGCCGTGTATTGCTCGAGGAATCCAAAAGTGCGCACGGCCGTTGCATGCATCTGCGTAGACAGCACTCGGAATGTCGTGTCGAAGTACGTGTCAAGGTTCGGATGCTGGTAATAGCAGCCGGTCAAGTCGTTGGCGAGTGCTTTCGATGTGTCCATGTCCCAGAAGTTCACGCCGATCGCACGCCAGGGCTTTCCATCGACGGTAAGCCCGGAGCCCGATGCCGTCACGAAGCCGGCGGGGGCCGTGGTCCCACGGGAAGGCGAAGGCATCGCGCCCAGAAGAAGCGCGAGCGCGCACAGAACACCGAGCCTCCGCATACGGACAAACCTCCAACAAAGATGTGACAGGCCTGCCCAGAAAAACGATTGCGGTGCCCTCTTCTTGTCGGAGGTACTGGTTTTTCAGTGTTTGTGACGCCCGATTCGTCGGCGTCTGACCGTTCCCGTGAAGAGAAAGGCGGCAGAGAACTCTCCGGAAGGGTCGTGGGCCCTTTCGTTTCTCTTGCTTGCGAACTGGGCATGACTGAGCCGATGCCACCGCCGCGCACGATGCACACGTAAGTATGGGAGAGAGCGAAAGCGACGACGTCCGCGCGATCGTGCGGGTTTTTGCCGACGTCGTCCGCACGTTCGAGTCCAGCCGCATCCCGTATCTCGCGATTGGAAGTGTCGCCGCGTCGGCATGGGGCGCGCTCGAGTGGCCTCGCGCGTTTGCCGACGTTGATTTCCTGCTGGCCGAACCCGACGTTGCGAGCGCCCTGCGCGCCCTCGAGGCAGATGGCTTCCACACGGAACGTCCGCCGGAGGAAGATTGGCTGGCGAAAGCTCATCGTGACGGCGTTCTCGTCGATGTGATCTTTCGCGCGGCTGGGAACATGCGCCTCGACCACAACATGCTCTCCCACGGTCAAGTGTGGGAGATTTCCGGTGTTCCCGTGCGCGTGTGCGCGCCCGAAGACTTCGCCCTCATGCAGGCCACCTCGCTGTCGCGCGAGACCGCCGACCATCTTTTCAACGGCGCCGCCGTTCTTCGATCCGCGGCAATCGCGTGGGACTACCTCGAGTCGCGCGCGGCCGGGGTGGAGGGCCGACTCCTTGCGCTCCTTCTCTATGCGCGGTCCGAAGGCGTCGCCATGCCGCACGCGATGTGCGAGCGGCTTCTGGCTGCGAGCCGCGAGCGCACGGCCGTCGCAACGTAACCGCGCGCCGGCGATAGGCTATCGCCGTGGCCGGTAAGCCGCTGACCGTTCTTGTCGATTCGGCGAGCCTCATATATCGCGCGTATTTCGCCGTGCCCGACACGATTCGCACCGAAGAGGGCATGCAGGTGAACGCCGCGTATGGATTCCTGAGCATGCTCGCACGCCTCATTGCGCAACTGCGACCGCAAAACCTCGCGTGCGCGTGGGACGATGACTGGCGTCCGCAGTGGCGGGTCGACCTGGTCGAGTCCTATAAGACACACCGCGTCCTCGAGCCGGGTGACACCGTCGAGGAATCGATCGAAGAGCAGATGGACCTCATCGCGAAGCTCCTCGACCTGGCCGGCATCGCCGTCGCCGGCGCCAAGGGATACGAAGCGGAAGACGTCATCGGTACGCTCATCCCGCGCATCCGAGGCCACATCGCCATCGTCAGCGGCGACCGAGACTTGTTCCAACTCGTGCGCGATCCCGACGTGTGGGTTCTCTATCCGGTGCGCGGCGTCAGCGATCTCACGCGCATCGACGAAGCGGAAATCGAAAAGCGCTACGGCATTCCCGGGAGGAGGTATGCCGACTTTGCCGTGCTGCGCGGCGACCCGTCGGACGGTCTGCCCGGCGTGCCGGGAATCGGCCAGAAAACTGCAACAGCACTCATCGCAAAGTACGGGAGCCTGAAGGCCGTCGTGCAAAAGGCAAAGAAAACCGCAACCGGTCCGCTCGCGAAAGTGGCGAATCATATCGACTACATCGAGCGTGCTACACAAGTCGTTCGTATCGCACCGGACGCGCCGGTTCCCGTAACCGATCTGCGTCTACCGCGGCATCCGCCCGATCCGAAGCTCGCGAATCTTGCGAAGAAATGTGCTCTATCCGGTCCCGTCGACCGGCTTCTCCTCAGCATGAGTTGAGCCGGAGGGCTTTCCCAACTTCATGCCGTGCCGTTCGGCCCAGTGCTCGCGATCTTCGGCGACCGCAAGCGTTTGCTTGGCGACGGCGGCGATCTCCTTGGTCTTTTGCTTCATCGATTGACCCGGCCGTGCTCGCAACGAAATGTATGCGGCTCCGCCGACCGGAATCGGCAGCCAGAAGTTCACAAGGCGCCAGGAGATAACACCGAGGATGGCGATGCCACGCGTGATGCCGAAGCCGACGAGGGTCGGTGTGAGAACACCTTCGACGACCCCGAGCCCTCCCGGCGTGATCGGTATCGCTGCCAGCACATTCGCGAGCCCGTACGCGACGAGGAGCCCGTCGACGCTGAGCCGTGCGCCGAATGCGGCCAGGAACACCCAGAGCGATGCTGCGTCCAGCAGCCAGTTCGCCGTGGCCCATCCGACGGCGCGATAGAGCACCTTTCGATCACGCCCGAGCACCTTCAGACGCGCGGCGAGACGGTGTACCAAGCGATGCGCTGCTTCCTCGTCGAGGAGCGGCAGGCGCCGAGCGACCCAGCGAACGATCTTTGCGGCGTGCACTTCCCCCCACGTCAGTAACAACACCAGACCCGCGAAGCCCCCAACGACGATCACACCGAGAATCGCACCGATCGCATACAGCGGGTTGACGCCGCGCAGCGGTATCGAAATAACGAGTCCGAGCCAGAGCAACAGGTTCAGGACGACGGCGGAGCCGATCCCTTGCGTCGCCATCGCGAATCCGGCATCCGTCCCGGCAACCCCGGCTTGTGTGAGCAAGCGAAACGCGAGCGGAGCGCCGGCCGCCGTTCCACCGGGGACGACATGACTAAGCGCTAGTGTCGACAGGTCGATTCGAAGGATCGTAAAGAGACCGGGAGCATCCGAAGGCAGCACGGCGCGTGTCAGCTGCGCGTACGCGATGAGAGCCGCGGCTTCGAGCAGAATGCCGGCGCCCGCGAACGCGAGATTGATGTTCGACAGCAGCGACGCAGCGTGCCGGGCGCCTGCGACCTGGGGAAAAATCAAGTATTCAAGCACGAGAAAGAAGGCCAGAAATTTGAGCGTCCGGCTCAAGACGCGGACACCGGGGCCGGCCGGCTTCTTCATTGCTCTGCCTTCATTCTAGGTTTTTCGTCCAAAAGTTAGAACTCGAAACCGATCGGGCATAACGTAGGTGAGGGTGAGGTCGGCAATTCGCTATGGCTGCTGAACGTGAGGATTCGAGCCGCGACCTGACGATACAGGTCGGCCACGTCGGCGATCTCCAGACCGTGAGGTGCTCCGGCGAATTCGACATGATCGGAGCAGAGTACTTCCGGCGCCGCATCGAGCACGCCGTAGAGTTGACGCCGAGGAAGCTTCACGTCGACTGCTCGGACGTATCGTTCATAGATTCGATGGGCGTGCGCGCGATTCTGTATTGCGCCCGGCTGTGCCGGACGGCCGGAATTCGGTTGAGCTCACGCTCGGCGAACGGGTGGCAAGGCTTTTCGGAACGCTGGGTCTCACCGGCGAAGCAATCGGCGCCGTCATCACGAATCGATCACGCTGGATCCGTCGCTGACCGAGACCGACGGAGCGCCGCCTTGGCGTCATCCAGGGTGACGCGTTGCTTCCGGAAATTTGTCAGCGCGAACCGGTCGCACGCGGTTTCCGCCTGCGCTTTCCTGCCGAGCATCTCCTTCAGATACCAGTGATACCACTCGTGACACCAGAGAAAGCGGACAACCTCGCGGCGCGTACGAAAAGTCAGGCCCTCCGACAGCCAAACGAACCGCATGCCTTTTGCTGCAATGCGGCGAGCACCATACTGGACGATCTCGCCGAACGGGAGGAACGGCTCGGGAACTTGGATCGTAATCCTCTTGTCTTCGAATTCGGTGTACGCAGCGAGGTGGGGGCGTGATCGGTAGCGAAGCGGCTTCACGAATACCGTGTAGCCGGTGGCCTCGGGCAATCCTTCGAGATACTCGAGGATGAACGGCACGGGAAGCTCGGGTACCGATGAGTAGACATCCACGATCCGCACACCGTAGGACCGAACGAGGAGCGGATCAACAACGCAGAGCTACACCAGGTCGCAGATGAACTCGCTGCGGTCGCTCGACGCGCCGGTCGCGAAAATGGGTCGCGGTTGCGGAGCACCGGGGGCCTTCGGCGGCCCCGCCGGAATCATCGACTTCGCTTGGGCGGCGATGTCCGCACCGGAATCGGCGAACGTGTACGGGATGTACGGCGCAACTCGAACGCCGCCGAGCTCGTGTGGGAGCATCGTGGAGTCTCGCCCACGCACGTTGTCCACGATTTCGAAGTGAAGCGCTCCCGGGTGCAACTTCAAGAACGTCAGCGGCACCGCGAGCTGCTCCCAGAAGCGGCCGTTCGTGCGGAGCTCTTTGCTCGTCGCGCCGGTTGTTCCCGGCAGCAGGCGAACCAGGGAGCTGCTGAAGACGCTCGTTCCGCGCTGCGGATCGAAGAATTCCCCGCCGGTTGCGACCAAATCATCGTTTAAATCGGCGCCTTGCCGGCGCACGCTCACCATCGACGCGTCGGAGCCGGGCGAGTGCACCATGACTTGCCAGTCTTCGCACTCGTCATAGGAGTATCCGCCGACCGACTTGGAACGGCATTCGGGGTGATTCATTTGCCAGCTGACGTTCGGCGACACATCGAACGCATGTCCCATGCCGGCTGCGTTCATCGTTGCCGGCCATAGTGATGTCGTCCACGTCGACACGCGCAGCGAAACGTCTTTGAGATCGACATGGGAAGGCGCCGTCCCGTCGCGAGCGATCGTCTGTCCGGGGATGAACAGGAACGTGAGGGTTCCTTGCCCAAGGCCGTGTGTGTGCAGCGCGAAGTCGAAGCCTCCGTTGCCCGTCCGTCCGCCCTTCACGATCTTGACATCGGGTATCGTTTTCTCACCGCCGCCGTATGTGTGCGTCGCGATGACGTCGCCGTCCCCGATGATCGCGTATCCAACCTCGGGGCCGATCTGAACCAGGATCGCTACCGCTGCAAGGTTGACGTCGTACGTGAAGTTCACGGATAGATGAGCGGTGTAGCTTGGCTGCGTCAGTGAGAATGGATACTGCGCCACCCCGACCGGGGCAATGAGGTCGGTACCGGCGAGATGCACCGTCGGGTTGTATCGCGCGGAGATCTCGCTGCTCGCCAAGCTCGACGGGGCGGGGGCGTTGACTCCTTCGTATAGCCATCCGTCGTGCGCAAGCGGATACAACGTCTTGATGAGCCCGGCGGGGTCGGGTGCCGATGCGAGTGTTCCGGGAAGCCTCGATTCGAGGAACCGGAGATCGCTCCGATCGATCAAGTCGACGTAGCGCGACGTCACCGCCGGCCCCGGCATCTTCTTCATCCAGTTGAGGACGACACGAATCTCCACACCGCCGACGGTAATAATGTAGGCGCCGGTCGGCTTTTCCAGCGCAACGTTCTCTGGTCCAAAAGTCTTCTTGAGATCGTCGGCGGTCAGGTTGACCGCGCTCAGCAGAAAGGCCGGCACATCCTGGTACGAGGGGTTGTCGCCGATGTCGTCCTTCAGTGTGACCGTCTTACCTTGTGCGTCCTTCACGCCGTACGAAATCGGCGCGCCGTAATCGGAAAACTGCCGAATGCGGTAATAGGCCGGTGGAGCGTTCAGCAGAACTGCATCGCCGTCTGCTCCCGTGACTTGCTGGTAGAGCTGCGTATCGAAAGGATCCATCGGCACGTGGCGAGGTATCTGGCTCATGACGGTGTCGCGCGCCGGAAGGTCCGGCAGAAGCGCGAAGGTGAGATTCTCCGCCGGCTCGTCGTGAATGTAGAACCCATGCATCACGAGCTTGGACCCGTTGAGCAGGCACGTGGGAACGTGCTCGCGAACGCCGGGCGGCAGGCCGTCGGCCGACACAAATGGATTGATGTCGTTGCCCGTTCCCGGCAATGAAACGAGTGTATAGCCGCAGAATAGTCCGCCGTCGTAACGCTCTCCCAAGCCCGTGGAAATCACCACGCCGCCGTCGGTCGAGATCGACACGTCGACGATGCTTCCCCCATCGCCGATTCCGTGAAAGTCGCCTTCGCCGTCGGGCCCAACCCCGGCGAAGTCGGTGAGCGTCGTTCGTGCACCCAGTGGGCGGGCTCCGGAAAAGACGATCGTCGACTTCCATGCCCCGGTTGCCGGTTCCGACCCGAGGTCTCCGGATGAAACCGGAACACCCGCGGCCAAGACTTCCGCCGTGCGGAGCTGCCGGGTAAATACTCCCGCGCCCTGGCGCCACACGGGTACTCCGTCGATGGGTTTGGCGGCCAAGGTCAACGCGCCGCGGAGAATTTTCGCGTCGCGAATCCCGTTCGACGCCAAGACGGCGAGCTGTGTCGCGATGACGGCCGCGGCCGGCACCGTCGAGTCGACGCGCACAGCGTCTCCTCCGGCCGGTTTCGATCCGTCGGCAAAAACAGGAACGAGGGCATTGTTAATCGGCAGTTTTTGGTCGAGCGTCGAAGACTTCGGCAAAAGCCCGACGAGGTTGCCGGACGCAACGACGTCCGGCTTCGAATGCATGTCGATCGAGGGACCACTCGAGCTCGTTGTTGCGACGCTTCGTCCGTCGAAGGCTCCGACGGTGATGACCTCCGGCAAATTCGCGATGCCGAAGATCGTTTGGAAGCCCGGACCGAGGTCGCCCGCGGGCACGACGACCGGCAGGCCTTTGCCGCTTAGCGCGGCGAGCTTCGCGCGGGTTCCCTGCCAGCGAAGCACGGCGGCGGCGTAGTAATCGGCCGCAACGCGCTGCGCCGTGGACGCATGCTTCATTTGGGTAGCGCGTTTCGCGGCGTCGAGTGCGATTCCGAACGCGCTTCCGCTTCCTTCGACGATGGAATTGTCGCCGATCGCCGCGAGAACGTTGCTCCACTGGCTGCTTCCGTCGCTCGCCGTTCGCGCCATGAGCAACGTCGTCGGGTCGAGTAGCTCCGCGGACGGAACGGCATCCAAAACAGCGTCGAAGTCACGCGCATGCGCCAGTGCGTACGCGAGAGCGGCGTCGTGGCGATCGGCGTCGAACTTCGAGCCGCCGTACGCCGAGTACGACGTGATCGATATCGAGCTTGTCAGCTGTAACAACGCCGTTGCGGCGTACGTGCCGTAGCCGGCGGAGTCCTCGGAGGAATCCGTCGCCCATACAAGCTTGGTGCGCAGTGATTCCGAAAAGACGGACGCGTCGATTCCCGAAGAGATCAGAAGGACGCGAAGTGGCTGAGCAACGGTGGGCCGAAGTGCGCTCAGGGAGGCGGCTTGTCTGCTGAGGACGGGCTTCACGCTGTCGGCGAGCGCCTCCGGCAAGCCGGTTGCGGTCGGAACGGGATCCGGCGCGGGTGTCGTCGTGTCGGCGGGTGCACGGACGGTGACGAGTGACACGGTGGTAAGTAAAAGCAAAGCGAAACGAAAACCCTTGCGGAACATGAGTTCCTCCCCGTCGCACCAACGCGCTCTTCGAGGCGCCAAAACGAGCAAGGCGACGGGGCGTTTGTGGGACGAAAACGGCAAGTCCCTCGAAGGGGGTGCGGCCGTGAAAAGATGGCCCGCGATGACTGCCGGCGGTGGCCGGCGTGTGACTCGAAATGACTACGGCGCGGTAGCCCGAATTCGTCAGGCCTCGTTTATCCTGACGCCCATGCCGTTCGAGTTTCGTACGATCATCGAACCGTTCCGCATCAAGAGCGTCGAGCCGATTCGCTTCTCGTCGCCCGACGAACGCGAACAGGCGTTGCGTCGCACGGGGTACAACCTGTTCGGCCTGCGTTCGGAAGACGTGCTCATCGATTTGCTCACCGACTCGGGCACCGGCGCCATGTCGGCCGAGCAGTGGGCGGGCATGATGCGAGGCGACGAGAGCTACGCCGGCTCACGCTCGTTCTTTCGCTTCGAGAGGGCCGTTCGCGATCTCACCGGATTCCGCCACGTCATTCCGACCCACCAAGGGCGCGCGGCCGAACGGATCCTGTTCGGTGAAGCGGTCCGTCAGGGTGGTGTCGTGCCGAACAACACCCACTTCGACACGACTCGAGCAAACGTCGAGCATGACGGCGCAACCGCACTCGACTTGGTCATCGCCGAGGGCTTGCAGCCTTCGTTCGATCATCCCTTCAAGGGCAACATGGATGTTGGGCGCCTCGACGAGACACTGGCCGCGGAGCGCGATCGCGTCCCACTCGTCATGGTCACTGTGACGAACAATTCCGGCGGCGGGCAACCGGTCTCGATGGAAAATCTGCGCGCAGTCCGCGCGGTATGCGACCGCTACGACGTGCCGCTCTTTCTCGACGCATGCCGCTTCGCGGAGAACGCATGGTTCATCAAGCAGCGTGAGCCCGGATTCGATGCGCGGTCGCCCGAGGAAATCGCCCGAGAGATGTTCTCTCTTGCCGACGGCGCGACGTTCAGCGCGAAGAAGGACGGCTTGGCAAACATCGGCGGCTTCCTGGCGATGAACGACGACGATCTCGCCGCGCGGTGCCGTAACAACTTGATTCTGACGGAAGGGTTTCCGACGTACGGCGGCCTCGCCGGTTACGATCTCGAGGCGATTGCCGTCGGATTGCGCGAGGTCCTGGACGAAGATTATTTGCGCTACCGAATTCGCTCCGTCGAGTACCTATGGGAAAAGGTCGCTGCGGCAGGCGTGCCGTGTGTGTCTCCACCCGGAGGGCACGCCGTGTATGTGGATGCGAAGACGTTGTTGCCGCAGATCCCACCGTCGCAGTACCCGGCGCATGCGCTTGCCATCGAGCTTTTCCGCGCAGGCGGCATTCGGACGGTCGAAATCGGATCCGTGATGTTCGGGCGCGTGCACGACGACGGCACGGAGGATCCAGCTGCGATGGAGCTTGTGCGCCTCGCGATTCCCCGGCGCGTGTACACACAAAGTCACATCGACTACGTCGCCGAGGTGATCGCTTCCATCGTGCCACGCGCCGCAGAGCTCCGTGGCTACGCGATCACATCTCAATCCAAATACTTGCGCCACTTCACGGCGCAGTTCGAACAGCTTTAGACGACGAGCACCGTGACGGTTGCGTTTGTAGGTTCGACGTTCCCCTTGTAGTCGCGCGCGTAGGCGTGCGCCGTCCAGTACCCGGGCATCAGCGGGAGCGGCGCCGTCCACGAGCAGTCCGTCTTCGCTGCGTTGCACGACAAGGTCGCGCCGGTCGACTGAGAGCCGTTTGAGCCGGAAAACGCGACGTACACATTCGCGACGCCGGTCAAGTCATCGGTCGAGCGACCGGCGATGACTCCGGGGAATCCGAGGACGACCGATCCGTCGCCGGTCGTAAAGTGCGTGACCGGCGGAGTAGTGTCGACGAGGCCGGTGCCGGTGAGTGGGGCCGAATGCGGAGCGTTCGGTGCGGTATCGGTGAGCGTGATCGCCGCCGACCGCGCTCCGGCGGCAAGGGGCTGGAACCGCGCCGACACGGTGCACGACTGTGCAGGGAACAGCACGACTTGCGTGCACTCGTCTTGCATGAGCGTGAAGTCGGACGAGTTCGTGCCCGTGATGTGAACGCTCGTGACACCTAGTGCTGCACTGCCGGTGTTGCGGACGAAGACCGACACCGGCGCGGTCCCCGGCCCGCCGACGAGAAGCGAGCCGAACGACAATGACGACGGACTGAACGTGAGCGCCGGCGTGCCGCTCGTAGCCGGCGGAACGACTTTGCCCCACCACGTTCCCCATAGATTGCTCCCCGCCGCATATTCTTGGATCGTCCAAAGCGTTTTGTCGTCGCTCGGGTCGACCGCGGCTGCGCTGTAGTCCCCCCAACGGTTCTCGCTGCCGCTGAACGTCTTGTTGTACGGACCGGCGCCGCTTTTCAGCAGCGCGAGGCTCCGCATCGTGTTGAACGGATCACTCGATGACCGGAACGAATACGCCGCGCTCGGATACGTCCCGGCCGAGAATCGCGAGTAGCCGACGAGCACATCGTTGCTCGAGCTCACCGCGATGCTCGGATATGCGTAAAAATATGTGCCGCTCGAATCGTCGATGCGACCGAGCTGTTGAACGTCCCCATGCGTTCCGATTTGCCACCACTGCACCGAAGATCGCGCCGGCGACGACGACGCCGGCAAAAAGATCGTTTGGGCGGCGAACAAGGAGCCGTTGCGATACACCACGCTTTGCATGCGGCCATCCCCAACAGAAATCTTCGCGGATGAGCCGCTTTGCGGCGCGATTTCGGATGAGCCTGGCAATGTGTCCCACCACGTGCTCGTTGTCGAGGGGTTTGCGTAGCCCGGGGCGTACGTCTCGTCGCCTACCGGGCCGCTGATGCTGCTCAGGCGAAGCACGCCGCGACCGCCGTTGTCGCCGGCGAAGTTTTCGAGCAAGTAGACCGCCCGCAGTGACGAGTCGTACGTCAAAGCGGGTATCTGCGTGAGCCCTTGGTCATCGTGGAACAACGAATACGAGCCACCGGCGCCGCTGTAGAGGTTGTTCTTGTTGAAGGCCCAGATGTTTGATCCCAGAAAGCTGTCGCCGGCGCTAACCAAGTTCGCCGTGACGACGATCCAGTCGTGCGAAAAGCCAAGCGCCGGGTAGTCGGCCCACGAAGTGCCGCTGGAGTCGGCAAGGTACCGGTAGACGTTCCACGTGCCTTTGGCATCGGTAGTCGTTGAAACGGCGACGAGGATTCTCGATGCGCTGGTGTCCTCTCCCGACGCCGCCGATATCATCCAGCGCCGGTTTTCGGGGTCGTACGCAAGGCGCGGATCGAATGCGTCGGAGACGCCGAAGAACGAATTGAGCGTGACCGTCTTCAACGTCGTTCCGGCTTTGTCTTGAACCCGAATTTGGGAGTTCAATGCGGTTACCACTTGCGTCGGGCCGACTGCACCGTTCGTGTCCGGGGGGATGACGTGGCTGTCGTCGCCAAGCGCCGCGAAACCCGTCGCGGACGGCGATGGCGTGGAAGCGGTTCGCTGCGGGCCTCTGATGTCGTAGGAACTCTTGGTGCGTGGAGCGCGCCGCGCCGGCAAGATGCGCGTGGGCACCGGCTTGGCGTGTTCAACGAGCGATGCCTTGCCGGCCGGCGGTGTGTAGAGGTCGAAGGCCTCTACATGGGCGTCCGGGAGGCCGTTGAGGTCAACGAGCACGTGCTCGTCTGCGACGCGCTGAGATCGGATTTGTGAGGTGACGCCGGCACCGCCGGTGAGTGCGCTGAGCAGCGTCAGGATGGCCGCAATTGCAGGGGGAACTATACGACACGAACCAAGCCCTCTCACCAGGTATACCCCCGACGGCACCCTCGATAGTGAATTCGTTGCAGACCGGCGCTTCCCTGCTCTCGCCGGGCGGTGTTCCCGCCACGCATCGTGCGTGAGCAGCGGTTATGCCGGAAAAAAAGAAACCGGTAGGGCGACTTTTCATCCGGGGTAGGCTCGCGAGGGCCGCTGGTACAATGCGCGACCTGTACCAAGGAGGCGTCGCCTAGTTCGGTCTATGGCGCGGGATTGCTAATCCCGTTGGGGGTTCATTCTCCCTCGAGCGTTCGAATCGCTCCGCCTCCGCGAGTAAATTGTAGGTAAGCGCCCGTAGCTCAAGTGGATAGAGTATCTGACTACGGATCAGAAGGTTGCACGTTCGAGTCGTGCCGGGCGCACTTTTCGGCTTTTGATCAGAGTAAACGGCGATCGTTCGTTTCTTGCTTCGATGTGTGTTCTAGTCGCCCGATGGCACCGTCCGCCCGCCGAGTCAGAGGTCGAATCGAGGTCTTCCCTCCTCTGTCACGCGAATCTGCAGACCATACCTCTGCTTAAACGTGTCGATGTTTTCGATTGCCACACCCAGCGCACCCCGGTGCATGGTCACCGTGAAATGATCAAAGAACCCGGTCTGACCAAGTACGACGGACCACGCCGATACTTTGAAATGATCAACAAATCCAACATCGCACTCCCATGCAACGTACTCGCCGGGCGTGCCAAACGGGGGGTGGAGCCGCACGGTAATCCGCTGAATCGAGCCTCGACTACCTCTCCGCCGATACGAATGAGAGTTGTCCAATCAGCATCCTCCGGGAGATCGCGGCTGCCATCGGGCGGCGGAACCGGCATCGTTTATGGGCAGGCCCTCGCGTCTGCCCTCGGCCTCGCTCCAAACGTTGTTACGGCAGAACTAAAGCGGTTTGCTCGCGCCGGTTTGCTGGTGCCTCTACCGAGAACGTCAGGAGTCGTCGCCAAGTACTACGAACGGCTGCCAAGCCCTTGAGTTCTATGAAGGCGTTCTCGGATTGAAGGTGACCGACGATCCGATGGGCGTGATGAAGGTTCACGTCGGCGGCAGCAACCCACTCGTCGTCTATCCGAAGGCCGATCACAAAGCGGCGACGTTCACCGTTCTCAACTTCCCGGTCGACGACATCGAGAAGACCGTCGACGATCTGACGGCCCGCGGCGTCGAGTTCGAAAGCTACGACATGCCGGAGATCAAGACCGATGTCAAAGGCATCGCGCAAGACCCGAATCAGGGACCGAAGATCGCGTGGTTCAAGGACCCGTCGGGCAACATCCTCTCCGTCGTCGAAGGGATGTAACGCCGGCTACGGCTGCGCGGCCCCGTCGAAGCGGACGACGTTAGTCGGCGTTTCGGTGACCACTTGCGTGTGCTGAACGCGGCTGCTCGTCAGCGGCGTGAAAACGCCCGTCGCCCGCTGTCCGGGCACGACAAGGACCTGCAAAGTGAAGTCGCGGCCGGACACCGACGCCCGCGTGAATGAAATGACCCCGCCGGTAGCGTTCGTGCCGGTGACTCCATCGTCGCCTTGGAACGTCGTATCGACGGGCTTCCACTGGACGAACTCGAATGCATGGCGATCGAAATCCGCGAGAAGCACGTAGACCTGTGCGGTGCCGCGCCGATCACTGCGCGCAACGACTTGTTCGAACGCCAGCGGCCAATCTGTTGCGCGATGGAAGAACTCGATCACCGCGGATCCGGGCGCTTTGAATGCCGGCGTCGTTCCGTCTGCACACGGAGGCGCAAATCCCGCGGACGTTCCGTCGTCGCAGCGCCCGTCGGAACGGTGGCCGTCGGCAAACAGCGTGACGAGCTTGACGCGATATACGCCGTCGACCGGAAGGTCGGGTCTCGACGTTTCGGCATTCGCCAATGGGAAGTCGAGCGTGAGAGAGCACGACGTGCACGCGGCGACCAGCTCGGTGTGGATAGCATGAGCAACGTACGGCATGGAAACCTCGACGGCATAGCCGGCGACTACTTCAGACGCGGATGGTTGTTGCCAGACAATTGTTGCGCCCGCCGACCCGCGAAAGACGCGGAACGGCGCCGTCGTGAATGTCGGCAATGGATGGTTGCCGGCGGGCAGGCTCGTTATCTGAACCACTTGCTCTCGCAGGACGGGATTCGTCGGGCACGTCCCGGGAATTGTGCATTCAGAAAAGGTCCCGACGAAGGTGTATGCACCGACGGCACGCGGTGTCTGGGCGAAGGTCACTTTGGATTTGGCCCCGTTCGGATCGGTGTTGTAGTTACCCCCGGTGGTCGGCGAGAACTTGAAGCGTGTCTCCGACACGACGACGTGTTGTGCGAGAAGCGCGTCGTTGTCGGTGACTGATCGTGTTCCGGACGCCGACCCGGGGACGGCGTCGAGGTTGTAAGACATATCGATCGATCCGCCGCCGGTGACGTGCAGCGCGATTTGAATCATGACTTCGCGGTTTGCCGTCGGGATTTGCGAGTTGCTGGTGCGCACGTCGGCACAAATCACGGCGACGCGGTTCGCCGAGTCCCAGGAGAGAAACCACATGCCTCCAGAGTATTTCGCCGGTGCCGGCGCTCGAGAGCTCCCGAAGCTCTGCATTTTCGTCGCGTCCGTCTTGAGGAGCATCGTGGCCGTTCCGACGTATTCCATCGTCGTCCTGTTGTCGGGCACAGCTTGGCTGCACGACGTGACGAGAGCGTCGTCGATCGATCCGAGCGCAAGCCGCCAACCCAAAGGAATCATGACTTCGTACGAGCGAATCGCCGGTGAGCTGTCCGGTTGCGAGACCCCTATCGTGAGTCCCGAAGCGTGGTTGACGTACACGGCGTCGGAAAAGACGAGCATGTTCGGCCGAAGCTCAGAAGTCGCGGCCCCGGAAAGCGGCGCGATGAGAGTGGCAACGCCGAAGAGTGCGACCGCGGCTCGCCATCCCCAGCGGCGACGCGTCATCCGGGTATCACCGTGAACGATCCGGAGCTCGTGTTACTTGCGTGACCGAGTGCATCGAAGGCGCGCACCGACCACGAGTAACGACCGAACAGCTGATAGTCCTCGTGATGCAACGTCACGGCGAAGAAGCCTTGCATTCCCCGGCGCGTGACCGCATGGAACTCGGCGATCGGGGCCCCGGTCGCTTGGTCGGCGATCGCGACTACGACGTCGGCGATTTCGGATGCGATGCCGAACGCAGCAGGGACGTTATCTTCAACCGATCCGGACAGCGTGATCGTTGACGGACACGACAGGTTTCCGTAGCAAGAACGGTGTCCCGTCAGCGCGCCGCACGCGGCCGCGCACCACACCGCCGGTGGAGATTGCCGCAGCCGCATGACCGGAGCCACATCGTCGCCTGAAGTCGCGGCGAGCTTCGTTGCAGTGATCGATGCCGGCGTTGACGCGTTGCCGGCGCCATCCACGGCGACTGCGGTGAAAACGATTTGCGAGGCTTCGGTGCCGTGCGTGCCCAGGTCCGTCACGCGGGGCGAAACCGCGAAAGCGCCCGCGGCGATGCCCGATCCGGGATCGTCCCTTTCGGCCGCGTACGTCGAAACGGTGATGCTCGAGCTCGGTACCAGCGTGTCGGATACCGTCACTACGACGCGCGCGCCGGGGCTCGTTGTGCCGTACAGCGCGTAACAGCCAACGGCGCGATTGAGGCAACCTGTTGAGGTGTACGGAGTAATTACCGAATCCGTGAGCGAAAGCGTCGGCGCTGCCGGCGCCGCGTGGGCAGCCTGAAAGAGACAGGCGAACAGGCCTGCAGCCCCGAGCGCGTGAATGAATCGTGCCCTGTGTCCCATCGCGTGCATCCCCCGGTGCGAACCTTGATTGATTTCGCCTCGTACCGCCGCAAAGCCTCCGAGGTCACCTGGGTGCAAATCACCGTAATCAAAACAACCTCGTCGGGCGGCACTTCCCGCTGGGCCGCGTCGTCACCAATGTCCAGAATGTGATGCGTCAGGCGCTGATCGTCGCCCGCGACACGTATCCGTCGAACACGCCGATTCCATCCGAGGACACGACGAGCTTGTAGGAGCACGCGTGCGTCGGGGCGCCGCTCAATACGATCACCGCAGATTGAGACGATGCGGGAATTCCCCCGACGATGTTTTCGGCGTGTGAGTGTGAAGCACACCCCGCACTTCCTGCGGCCGGCACGAGGATCGCCGTGACCTTGCCGGTGTATGTCTGACGTCCGGCGACGGTAATCGTCACCGGAAGCTGCTGGGCGGCCTCGACCGTCAATAAGTCGTCGACCGCGACGGGCTTGTTCGTCCCTGGGGACGGAAACGTCACGTGCTGGCTTGTGCAGCTCGTGCTGAGGAAGCCTCGCGCGTCCGTACGTCCCGTCACACCGGGCGGGCGCGGGGTCGGCGATGCGGTCACGTCGCCCGCACTTGCCTGGATCATGGACTTCCGCGTCGCGATCCCGTTCCCGCGGCCGGTACAGGCGAGCAGTACCGAACCATCCGTCGGGATCGATGCATGAACGAGCCCGGCCAGCAACACAGCCGAAGCGAGTACGGCAAACACAGCGAGCATCTTTCTCATCGAACGGTGAGATTTCGTGCTCGCCCTGCCGATGCCCTTTCGTTGTGCAGTTTCGTCATGAAGTGTCCCGTTCGCTCTTCCCGGAGCATGCCGAGGCAGCGTGGCACGTTCAGCCGCTTGCTCCCGTTTGCCCGAGGACAGCTTGATCGTGCGCCTAAAAAGGGAATTTCGAAAGCGCTTCCGCCCACGTGAGAAGGGAATCGAGGCAATGCCACGCGTCGCGATCGCCGACACCCTGATCGCGCGAGGGATACAGATTGCCTTGCAATCCACGGGTCCCGTGCGTGGGTATAGAAAATGAGGAGGTGCATCTCATGACCATGAGTTCAGGCACCAAGTCGAGTGGTTACAAAGGCAAATGGCTAAAGTGGCTCGGTGTGTACCTGGCCATCGGTGGCGTGATCTACCTGATCCTCTACTTCCTCGTCCTCAACCACGGCGGCGGCGGTGGAGGCGGCGCCGGCTACTAGCCCGCCCGCTTCGCGAATCGCGGCACGGGGTGGCCCACTTGGTTCCGAGTAGGCTTCGGCTCGTTCAGCCGTCGCGGACTGGAGGGAGCATGGCCGCGCTCGACCGTTTCCGTCTCGACGGGCGTGTCGCGCTCGTAACGGGCGCCGGAAAGGGAATCGGCGCGGAAATCGCAACGGTGTTTGCCGAAGCCGGCGCAGACGTTGCGATCGTTGCGCGAACGGTATCGGACCTCGACGAAGTAGCGGCCACGATTGAGAAGCAGGGTCGCCGCGCGCTCGTGGTGCCTGCGGACGTGATGGATGCCGCCGCGCTTCCCGTCATCGCGTCGCGCACCGCGCAAAAGCTCGGTGGCATCGACATTCTCGTGAACAACGCCGGCGGGGCGATTCCCCAACCGTTCATGGACACGCACGCCGATGGAATGGATTGGGCCTTTCGGTTCAACGTGTCGTCGCCGATGGAGATGACCAGACTCGCGGTGCCGCACATGCTGGAGCGTGGGAACGGCGTCGTCCTCAACGTCGGCTCGATGGCCGGCATCCACGCGAGCCGCGGCTACCTCGCATACGGAACCGCAAAGGCGGCGCTTGCGCACGCCACCAAGCTGAGCGCATCGGATCTCGCGCCGCGCATCCGTGTGAACGCGATCGCGCCGGGCGCGGTGGAGACATCGGCTCTGAAGTGGTATCTCGGATACATGGATGAGCAAGGAACGCCGATCCGCGAAACGATGATGGAACGAACTTTGCTTCAGCGGAACGGCGTCCCGGGAGATGTCGCCACGGCGGCGCTGTTCCTCTGCTCGGACGCTTCGTCCTGGGTGACCGGGAAAGTGCTCGAGGTGGACGGGGGCTGGGCCTTCGAGCTTCTTCCGCGGACGATTCCGGATCTTTGATCGGGCGCTGTGGTCTAGATCTCGATGTAGCCCGGGTTCGCAACGAGGAGCTTGTCGTGTATCGAATCGCGGACCGCGCGCGCGATTTCGTCGTAGCGATCGTCGACCGAGCGCGACTTGATCGCGGCCGCAAGGGCCGCGTCGTCGCGGAAACCGAGTGCGCGAAGACGTGCCTCGTGCGCACGCTGCTGCTCCGCCCCGAGAGCGAGCTCGCGCTCGACGATGCACAGAACGTTCGCCGCAACGCGAGCGTGAAACCGCACGCGTGCCTCGGCGGACTCCGCGAAGCCGGCCTCGACGAACTCGCGCACCGCCTCGAGCAGCTCGGGGACGGTCGGCCGGTCGTGCGGAGCCGTCATGGGAGGTACGCCATCACGTCGTGCTCGACTTCCGCGACTCGGCGTCCGATCGCGGCAAGCTCCACGGAACGTTCGGCTCCCGACAAGTGTCGCATGGCCTGCATGATGCAAATGACGCCCCAGCGGAGCGTGCCGAAGACTTCCCACCAGCGCGCCGCGTCGGGGTCGATCGTGCGCCCCGAGGCGCGTTCATAGTCTGCGTGAAGCTCTTCGCGTTTGCCGAATCCGCCGACGGGGAGCGTTCCCCCGAACCGCCAGGATTTCACGCAGATCCAGCCAAGATCCTCGAGCGGGTCACCGATGTGAGCGAGCTCCCAATCAAGAACGGCGCGTAGTCCGCCTGCAGACACGATGAAATTGCCCATCCGAAAATCGCCGTGAACGACGGCCGGCTCACTCGGCGGCGGACGGTTGCGCTCGAGCCACCGAAACGCGAGCTCGAACGCGGGGTGCGGCTCGCCGACGTCGTCGAGAATGCGCCGATACGCCGCCACCTCGTCGCGCCGTTCGAGACTCGCGACCGTGCCGAGAGGGATCGAATGAATCCGTGCGAGTGCCGTCGCGACGTCCGCCGTCAGGCGCGGCCGGACAGCGGCGAATGTGTCGTCGCGCAGGATCTTGCGGGGAATGGTCTCGCCGTCCAAACGCTCGACGATCATCCAGTCGCCGACGTCGGGATCCCCCTCGCCCGACGCCACGACTTCCGGGACGGGAACGGATGCGGCACGCACAGCGCGCAGCAATGCCGTTTGGGAATCCAGACCAAGCCGTACCGCGTCGTCGGATTGCCTTTGGCATTGCAGAATCAGGCCGCGACCGCCGGCATCGAACGACCACGTCTCTCGCGACGTTCCGCCCGAGAGTTGGTGCACGTTCACGATGACTGCGCCTCCAAGGCGCTCGGATAGAGTCGAGGCGAGCTTTATCGGATTCCGAAGTCCCACGAGCCGCCCTTTGCATATTCGCCCAACAAACGCCGCGCAACATTTTGGATATGCACTTCATCGGGACCGTCGTAGAGCCGCGCGAATCGTGCGGTGCGGTACATGAAGGACAGCGGCGTGTCGTCGGTGAGCCCCTCCGCCCCGAACACTTGAATTGCCCGGTCGATGACATCGTGGAGCATGTGCGCTCCCACAACTTTGATCGCTCCGATTTCGACTCGCGCGCTCTCACCACGGTCGATGTGCGCCGCGGCATTGAGCGTGAGCATGCGCGCCGCTTGGATTTGCGTCCACGAATCGAACACGTGCTTCTGCATGAGTTGCTTCTCGGCGAGCAATCCGCCGAACGCCTCACGTTCGTTGAGCCGCGAGCACATAAGGTCGAACGCTCGCTGTGCCTGTCCCAGCCACCGCATTGCGTGGAATATGCGGCCGGGACCGAGCCGCTCCTGCGCGATCGCAAATCCCAACCCGCGGTCGCCGAGCAGATTCGCCGCCGGAACACGCACGTCTCTGTATTCGACTTCGCAATGCCCACCGTAAATGCCGAGCACCGGCGTCTCGCGCACGATGGTGTATCCCGGCGTGTCGGTCGGCACCAGGATCATGCTAAATGCGCGATGCGGGGACGTACCGGCTTCCGTGCGGCACATCACGGTGGTATACGCAGCTCGATTCGCATAGGTCGTGAACCATTTTCGGCCGTTGATGACCCAGTCGGAGCCATCGAGCACGGCCTGTGTCTGAAGCCGCGTCGGATCCGATCCGGCTCGTCCCGGCTCGGTCATCGCGAAGCTCGGAAAGATCTCACCCTCGGCGAGCGGCTTCAAGAAACGTTCCTTCTGCTCATGCGACGCGTACCGGTCGAGCATGAGGGAGTCCTGAAGCGAATACGTTCCGAGCGCGATCTGCCCGTATTCGGAGCGACCTTGGACCTCGTTGATGTACACGTAATCGAGAAACGGCAGCCCGCCACCCCCGAGGTGTGTCGGATGTCCGAGCGCCCACAGCCGTTCGCGTTTCGCCAGCGATTGCAAATCCCGGCCGAGCGCGTGTGCCTCCGCGCCGCCGCGATGCATGACCGGCTCTGCCGGGTACACATGCTGTTCGATGAATCGCGTCACCTTGTCGCGCAAAGGGCCGAGGTGTTCGGGAATCTCAAACATGATCGAAAGCCGCCGTCATGCTCCTGACTTAGCATACGGTCGTGCGGCGTGCCGAATTGCCGGAACCAGCGTTCCCGGCGGAGGATTCCGAGCCGACCACGTGGAAAGGTCCTTCCGTGACCGATCACGCCCCTCGTCTTGTGGGCCGCGAGGCCGAAATGGCAGCTTTGCAACGCATGCTCGAGCGCGCCGAAGCCGGTGGATTGCAGGTCGGCATCGTCGAGGGTGAGGCGGGCATCGGCAAGAGCCGCCTCTTCGACGAACTGCTCCAGACCGCACGTACGAAGGCCTTTCAGGTGTATCGCGGCGCCGCCGACGAGCTCGAGAAAGAACGGCCGTTTCGCGCGCTCGCCGACGCGCTTGGATTGGATCCGCGCGCGGTGGATTCTGATCGCGCCGATGTCGGACGGTTGCTATACGGAGCGCTCGCCGCACCGGGGGGGTCGGAGTTTGCCGAAGCGCCCGACATGAGCTTTCGCATTACGGAGTCGATTGTCGCGCTGCTCGAGACTGCGGCAACGAAATCACCGGTTGTTCTTGCCCTTGAAGACGTCCACTGGTCGGAGGTCTCGACGGTTCGGGCCGTGCGCGCACTCGCACGCCGGCTCGGACACCTCCCGCTGGTGTTGCTGTTGAGCATGCGCCCACTTCCGCGCAGCCCGGAGCTCGATCGCGCGATCGAAGGATTTCTTTCGGGCGGCGCGCTGATGTTGCGAATCGATCCGCTTGATTCCGACGCCGTCGCATTGCTTGCGGCTGATCTCACATCCGCGGTTCCCGGAGGGCACTTGCTGGAGCAAGTCACCGGGGCCGGCGGCAATCCGCTTTTCGTGATCGAGCTCGTGCGCGCGCTTCAGGACGAAGGAGCGATCACAATCGACGACGGAAAGGCGAACGTCGCCGAAGCATTGATGCCGCCCTCTCTCCGCATCACGATTCTTCGCCGGATGAGCGTGTTGCCTCAGGAGACGCTCGACATTCTTGGGCTCGCGTCGATTCTCGGCTCGTCGTTCTCACTCACGGAACTCTCGCTCGTCGCAACGAAATCAATCGTGCAGCTGTACGCGGCGCTGCAAGATGCGATCCGCGCAGGATTCATCGGCGAGAGCGGTGACCGTCTTGCTTTCCGGCACGATTTGATCCGCGAAGCCATTTATGAGGACATGCCGCTTGCCGTTCGCAAAGCTTTCCACCGCGAGGTCGGACAGGCACTTGCCCGCGCAGGTGTGCCAGCAGGGCGCGTCGCCGAGCATATGTATCTCGGCGCGATTCCGGGAGACGCCGAGGCAATTACATGGCTACGGCGCGCGGCGCGCGAGGCTTCGAGCAGGTCACTGGTCGTTGCACGCAACTGGATGGAGCGTGCGTTGGAGCTCGCGGGACCCGATGACCCGGAGCGCGAACGGATCGTCGCCGAGCTCGTGCCGTCACTCGCGATCATGGGCCGGGCGCAGGACGTAGAGGCGCTCGCCAACGACGTCCTCGCGGCAACGAAGGATCCGGCCGTCGCGCTTGCGTTGCGGCGAGGGCTGGCGCACGGATTCGTTCAGCGCGGTGCTTTTGCATCGGCCGCGGAACAGACAGACATGGCCGCGTCGTACGATGGGATCGCGGATCGTGACCGCGCCGAGCTGCTCGCTCTCGGGTCGATGTTCAAGATGTTTTCCGGCGACCCCGATCAAGCGGCCGCCCAAGCAGAGAGCGCGATCGCCAAAGCGCGCTCCGCGAACGACGAATACGCGGAGTTCCTCGCGCTGCATACGTTGGCGCTCGTGGCAGCGGCGCGCGGTCACATCGCCGAGGCCGTCGACCAAGCCGACCAGATCCGAACACTCGAGTCTCGAGTGGCGACGCCGTGGAGCGGTTATCTCGTGTCAAATCTCTATCGTGGTGCCGTCCTGCTCGACGCCGACCGTCTCGAAGAATCAGACGCCGCGTATCAAGCCGGCCGGAGGTTGTGCGAGGAACGAGGCGGTACGCCGTTCTTGCCTGCCTACCAGTGGAGCCTTGCTCGCGGAAAGTATTTACGAGGGCTGTTCGACGATGCGCTGGCCGAAATCGAAACGGGCATCGCTCTCGCAGACGAGATCGGGCAGCGGTGGCAGATTCTCCCCTACGGATTGCTCGCCCGCATCGCCATCCACCGCGGCGATCTGGCGCGCACGGAGTCGGCGCTTGCCGATGCGGAGCGCGCGTTGATGGAGGCGGGACCGCAGGTCGGATTCGATTGGATGATGTGGTGCCGCGCGCTGTTGCTCGAAGCTCAAGGAGACGTTCCGGCGGCGGCTGCGGTTCTCGGGAACGCGTGGAACGCGTTCGCGCCTCTTCGGTATCTCGTGGCCTACCGGTCGATCGCTCCGGACCTGGTCCGTTTCGCACTTGCAGCAGGGGACTCCCATCTCGCCGCACGCGTCACTGCGGATGTCGAGGAAGGCGCCCGCCGCTCGAAGCTGCCGACGGCACAGGGCGCGGCCTTGCGGTGCCGGGGACTTGTCGAAAACGACGTCGACCTGCTGGTCGACGCGGTTGCGTCGTATCGCGACGGACCTCGCCCGATCGAACGCGCGCTCGCGTGCGAAGAGGCCGGCGTCGCGCTCGGGCGTTCAGGGCGTGGGGAGGAAGCCGCGGGCCTGCTGTCGGAGGCGCTTGTGGTGTACGAAGAGGTTCAGGCGACGCGAGACGTCGCCCGAGCGACGTCCGTGTTGCGCGAATTCGGCGTGCGGCGTCCACGCCGCAGCAAGCGGACGCGCGCAACGGTCGGCTGGGAAGCGCTCACAGCGACCGAGCGTGAAGTGGCGCGGCTCGCGGCGCAAGGGTTGACGAACCGACAGATCGGAGCGCGGTTGTTCATCTCACCGCGCACAGTGGAAACACACTTGAGCCATGCGTTTCAGAAGCTCTCGCTGTCGACGCGCGTTGAGCTGGCCGCGGAGGTCGCACGACTGGGCGCGTAGCGGCAAAACAAAAAGAGCGGCCGAAGCCGCTCCCTTTGTCAAAGAGTCTCTATGCGTGCCAGGTCCACGTAATCACGGTGTAGCCGTCCGACGTCCGAGTCGACGATACCGATTCGTGTGATCGGCCCGGCGACGACGTGGTTGCCTGACCGATCGTCGTTGAGGAATCCAGGTGATTGTAGATCGTGACCAGCTCGTCGTAGTCGTGCTGGTTCGGATGCTGGTTGGTGGAGGGATCGTTGGTGTAATCCATGCACGTCCCCAGGTTGGGGTTATCGAAATTCTCATCCTGGTGATCGAGCCCGAACGTGTGGGCGACTTCCTGGCAGGAGACCAGATTGCGCCACGCCGTCGAGTTATATGTCGAGGTGTTGAAGTAGGAGTCGTTGAGCTTCACGACGCCTTGCACGATGTGCGTGGAGCCGCTCTGCAGCCAGATCTGTGCGATGCCGAGCCACCCGTTGTAGCCGTACTTGGCGTTGCAGACCTCGACGCGACCGAGGGTCGCCTTGCAGTTCTTTGGGTTCGTCACGCTTCCGGCGACGATCGTCGTGTCGAGCACGGTCGACCTCGACCAATCACTGGAGGTCGTCGCGAGGATGGGATCCCACGTAGACGTTACGTTATCGCCGAGCCGCAGCGTGAATGGATTTGCGGTACGGGCCCAGTGATAGCCTCCCCACGAGTGGTTGGCTCCTGCCGGCGCCGCCAGTGAAACCATCAGAACCATCGACAAGGCGACGGCCAAAAGTAGTGATGTGACTCTCCGCATGTCTCCTCCTCGAGCCGCCCAGGCAATTTGCGACGATCCATAGTGCGGCCTGCCACCGAGCGGAGTCAATGGGGGATTTCACACCCGGCCGGAGAGCAACCCGCCCGCCCCCCCTCGGATGCCCCGCTCACCTTCCGAGGTTGGCTCCTTTTCAGTCTGGGTAGAAACTCCCCGAGGGAACCAAGCGACTGGAGGACAGGAA
>JAIVGO010000201.1 GCA_020201525.1 Actinomycetota bacterium
GGCAACGGCTGCGCTCCAAGACGGATACCCTGAAGTTGAAGGAGCCCATCGTGCCAATCGTAATGGCCGTAGGCCACCAGGCAGTCGAAGGATGTCCAGGCATCCGGCGTGGGGGACAACGGAGGACACGGGCCATAGGCACCGAAGAAGCCATCTGCCGGGGGTTCATCGGACCCTAATTGAAGCCAGAAAAATCCCCGCGGTTCATTGCAATCTACGACGTGATCGGCGTTGCCATCGAATACCCGAGCTAGGACTCCCACGCGACACGGCGTTCCACGAATAACAAGCGCGAGAGGGCCGCCCTCGTACAGATGTTCCACTCGGGCAGTTTGCTCGAAGCTGAACGGCTCTGGCGCAGCGTGCGACGGGCTCGTCGCCGTGCCAACCAGCGCGAGAAGCAGAATCCACGCTTTGGGCTTGCGCATGACCGTTGCTTCTCCGTGGGATCGAGAATCTCCTCTCTCGCCATCAGGCGGGATCGAAATCTGTCAGTCAGGCATCGGGCGCGGCTGCGGCCGGTTGCCATCCCCGAGTTGTACGGCATCATGTGCCGGCTACGTCAAATGCCGGATGAAAATGAACGACCCCTACGCGCTCACGAGCGTGCGGCACTAACGCGAGGACGTGAAAGGCGGGAAGGGCCATGGGGTCGGGGTAGCCGAATCCGAGTGATGCCGCGAGCTGGAATCCAAAGCGAGAATAGAACTTTGGATCACCGAGGAGAAAGACAAGGGACCACCCGACGGGGCGACATCGCTTTATGCCTTCCCGAATCAACGCCGACCCAATACCTCGTCCATGATGGTCCGGACGAACGGCAAGAGGAGACAATTGCGCAGCCTCAATCGACGGTTCACCCTCAATCGTCGCGGGTGAAAAACAAATATGACCGACAACGTCGGCGTCGGCCACGGCAACGAGCGACAGGAACGGCTTCACCTGCATACGCAGTCGCTCAACTATTTCGGCCTGAAGCGGCGTATCGAAGGCAGCCTTCTCGACCTGATAGATCGCGTCGTGATCAGCGGGTAACTCTTCTCTAATGCTGACGATGGACATCGTTGGTCCGTACGACGGGTCGGCGGTTGAGCGCGGCGCGCCGACCGCTGTTGCAGCCACAAGTTACGCCGCACTCAATCTGCAATTGATCGACCGTAGATCGAATCATTCTGTAATTATCGAACACAGCCCGGTCATTTTCCCATCGGCAATCACCTGACCGGTGGGACCCGAGAGAATCACTTCTATCTCGTAGAGTTTGCTCATTCGAGGATTACCCGCAGTCCTATGTGCGGGACGCGGGTACCTCGAGAAGGGAACCGAACCGTCCGACCGTCAACGAGGTCAACGACGAGTGGGTCGTCGGTCAGGGAAACCGCGACCGCCTCGGGCTTGCGTCCCTCAACTTCCGAAAAACTCATGCCACCTCTCCAACAAAGCTCGGCCGACTCAACGATCAGGGCCTCGATACGCCGGAGCTCGACCGGGCTGAAGCTGCTGCTCCCCTCGATTCTCACCGGCGCGAGCCATCTTCTTTTCCGTGCCAGTCCTACCGAAATTCGCATTCGAGCAAGTCAACGGCCGGGACTCGCCCGAACTACAGGCCTGGTCCGTTCAACGGGTTCGCGACTGAGCAGCCGCGAGGCGAAGCCGAGCGGTCGGTTCAAGCGCCGAGTTGTGCAGCAACCGAGTCATCGGTGCCTTTGATGTCCTCAACTTGACGCCGCCAGCCAGATCAGAACCACGCCCCCCAGGATCACTACGGCGAGCACTGAGTAGTAGATGAACCGACCACGGCGGCTCAGCGCCGCATCTGTGAGGCGGCTCCGTGGATTCTCGAAGCCCTGAGGAATGTCTGCGTTGGCAAAGCCACCCGGCGCGAGCCTTTCAAGCTTCTTCATGAAACCAGTTTACCGCCGGACAGCGACGGAGTCCGCAGAACGGCCGTGGCGACTGAGCAGCCGCGAATCGCGCCGCGGATGATGATGCTCCGATGAGGTCGCGCGCTCGCGGTCGCATCCAGCCGCAAGTTCAACGGTCGGCGTTCACTTCGAGAGACACGGTCAGTTGTGGATCATCAAGGCGCTCGCCCTTGCTGTGGACGTCGCCAATCCTTCAGAAGTAGGAGCGTCGCGATCAGGCCGACAAAGCTCGTAGCGAGAAAAAGGCTCCCGATTCCACGGCGAATTACACCAACCTCCTGACATTTTTCTACGTCATAGGGCAAGTCTGGGTCTAGAGCGTTGGCTCCGGAGAGAGTCATTGGAGATGGGCACCGCGCTCGCCCGCCATGCTGAGCTCGAAGAACCGTGACATCGCTGATCTCGCTTCCTGCCGGACCGAAGAAGGGCGCGAACAAGAGCCAGAAGCCAGGAAACGCGATCATCGCAACGATAGCGATTAGAGCTCTTCGCAAATACTTACGGACTTCGCTAGCGCTCGGCACCACGTCCGTCACGACGTCCTTCCTCTATCCGGAACCGCGTAGCGGACGAGCAGCCACGTATCGCGCCCGCACAGCCGAAGAAGTACAGGCGTCGGGCGCGATCGCGGCCGGTTCCATCCGCAAGTTGGGCGGCAACGCTTGAGATCTGGTCCTTTCCATATTCAAAACCTAGCTCTCGCGGTCGCCGAATTCATTGCGCCACTCGGCGTTCGAGCGAAGCCATGATCCAGGCCGACGTGGGCGGCCCACATGAACTTCCACATGCTTTCGCCCAGCGATCCTCTTCAGCTCGGACCACATCTGCATACCTTTCTTGCCCGGCTCAAAGGTGATGGTGGCGACGTGCGTGCGCCCCTTCGTCGTGACGAAACATAGTGAATCCATGCCAAAAACGGGCCGGGCGATCCTGATTTGGCGGACGTCTTCCCACTTGAGATGAGAATCGGTCAGGAAATTCCGAACCGAGACCCCTTGGTTGTCGAAGGCGAGGCGCATCCTGAAGGCTCGCCAAAGACAGAGAAGAGCAATCACGCCGATGAGCGTCGGAAAAACGACGTTGTCTTCGACATTGACCCAAACGATCAAGAAAGGCAGGGTGGCAAACACTGCTCCCCAGACTGCCATTACCAAGCGTTTGCTCACAGGAGCAAAGACATACGGCCCCCCACGATCTGTGAGTCGCGACTCGCGAGAGTCGTCGGACACCATCATGCCCAGTCCGCCCAACGGCGTGGCGACTGAGCCGCGCGAGCCCGCAGGGCGAGCGTCGGTTCCAGTCGCAAGTTATACGGTCCCTGCACCTGCAAATGATCCACCGTAGATCGAGTCACTCTGTGATTATTGAACACAAGCCGGTCATCTTCACGTCAGCGACCACACGGCCGGTGGGACCTATGAGAATCGCTTCTATCTTGTAGAGCTTGTCCATCCGAGGGCCACCCTCGGATACAGTGGCCCGGGGAATCACAACCGCCTTTTGCGTTTGGAAGGCGCTTCCAACGATTGGCGGCCGCACCATGTAACAGGCGTCACCCCGCAGAGCTTCCACTGCCAGTTGACGGTCAACGTCGCGCGAACCCTTCTTCTTGAGAATGACTTGTTCGACCCGGAAGCCCACAGGCGGAACGACGACAAGACGAAATTCGGGATCACCCTGATGTGACCAGCTCTGCGCTTCGTAGATCGTCACGCGGAAAGCAGCTCGTGAACTCGGCGGTGCGAGCGACGTAGGTGATGCGTTGAGAGAAGGGGCTGGCGCCTTCTCATTTGTACACGAGATAAGCAGCAACAGGAAGACGCCCACCAATAGCCGCAATGCACGCAGTGGCTCGCTCACGCGACTCATGGATTTGACGCATCCATATCCGAATAAC
>JAIVGO010000202.1 GCA_020201525.1 Actinomycetota bacterium
ACTCGCGTCCGGTATATTGCGCGGCGTTAGCGAGATGCGTGCGCGCGGTGCGGGCCTCGATCAACGAATTCTTGTTGAGATATGCCTGGCTGTACGACCTGCGGCTACGACGCATAGCCCCATTGAGAAACAGCTACAACCTCGTCCACGCGGAACAGTTGCAGTGGCTCTGGGACGTCACCCACGACGTTGTCTTTCTTCGCGCCGCGCTCAAAGTCCTTTCATTTGAGCGTGGCACTCAAAACCAAACACTCACCGCGCTGTCGTCCGATCCCGGCGCGTATTGGGAGCCCGACGTCGTCACCGGTGGGCCTCCGGGAGCACGTACCCCGCTGAACATGTTCGACGGCAGACTCGATACGTCGTGGTCGACCGACACAGCGAACCCGTGGCTTCTCATCGATCTTGCAGACGCGCACTTCAAAAGCTTCCGATTCGAATTGTGTGGTGCGGGGGTGGGACGCATTTCGTGGTCGCGGGACTTACTTTCGTGGTCTCCGCTGCGGGTTGCGAACCTCGGGCGGGACATAGATGCGAGACGTGACGCGCGATATCTCTATGTGAGATGGCCGGACACACGTCCGCCGTGCGTGCGGGAAGTGCGCGGGTCTGTGTAGAGAATTCCGTCCTGTTCTTTTGTGCTTACCGGGGTTAAGGGCGACCTACGTAAGCTCCGGCAGCGGGCCGCCGGGCTCGTCGCTCTCGCGCAGCACCGTCGGCGACGGCAGCGTCGCGACCATGCCGCGCTCCTCTTCCGGCAGGACGGCCTCGAATGCGCGAATCGCGACCTCGATCTGGTCGTCGGTCGGCGGCTTCGTCGTGATCATCTGCAGCCACAAGCCCGGCTTCATCAGCGCGCGAACGATGATGTTGTTGCCGTGCTTCGCGCCCAGGCGCAAGCCCTCGTACGAGATGCCTGCCAGCAACGGAATCGCGAGAATGCGCTCGAGCAAGCGCCATAGAAGCGGCGGACGCCCGAACAAGATGTCGAGCCCGGTAAACGCGATAATCGTCAGCAGCATGACGATGATCAGGAAGTTCGTGCCGCAGCGCACGTGAATCGTCGAGTACTTGTCCACCGCGCGAGGCTCCAGCACCGGCTCGCCTGCCTCATACGCTGCAATCGTCTTGTGCTCGGCGCCGTGGTACATGAACACACGCCGGATGTCCTTGAGGAATGAGATGCCGATCAGATATCCGAGAAAGATTCCGAGCCGGACACCCCCCTCGATCAAGTTAGACACCGCCGTCTTTCCGGACTTCGACGGTCCGTGCCGGAAGAACGACACGCCGATCGCGGGCAGGACGATGAACACCACCGTGAAGATGACGAATGCAAACGTCATCGTCATCGCCATTTGCTTCGACGTAAGCTGCTCCTCTTCTTCGAGCGCCTGGTTTGCACTCGTCGAAAGGGCGCGCACACCGATCGTCATCGCCTCGCCGAGTGCCGCGACGCCGCGGAAGCCGGGCCGGCGAAACAGCGGGTACTTCGTCGCGAGAGACTTCACGTCGTTGGTTTCGACATAGATCTCTTTTGACGGACGCCGCACGGCAAGGGCCCATGTGCTCTTCCCGCGCATCATCACGCCTTCGAGAACCGCCTGACCGCCGTAGAAATGCTCTCGCTCGGCCACGCCTAGGCCTTCTTTTGCGGACGGTTGGCGTACCGGCGGTTAAACCGCTCGACACGGCCTCCCGCATCGACCAGCTTCTGCTTGCCGGTATAGAACGGGTGGCACTGCGAGCAAAGCTCGACGTGCAGCTCGGACTTCGTCGAACGCGTCTCGAACGTATTCCCGCACGAACATTTCACCGTGCAGTTCATGTATTCAGGATGAATCTCGGCTTTCATGTGGTTCACCTCCTTGCGCAACTCGCGGAACTAATCGTTGACCGGAACCTTGTTGATCTCGCGCAGGAACTGCTCGTTCGACTTGGTCGCTCCAATCTTGTCGCGGAGCAGCTCCATGGCAGCGCCGGATGCGAGCGCATGCAACACGCGCCGAAGACGCCACACCAGTTGAAGCTCTTCCTTGTCGTACAGCAGCTCCTCCTTTCGCGTTCCCGAGGCCTCGATGTCGATCGCCGGAAAGATGCGCTTCTCCGACAGCTGACGGTCGAGGCGAATTTCCGAGTTCCCGGTTCCCTTGAACTCTTCGAAAATGACCTCGTCCATCCTCGACCCGGTTTCGACGAGCGCGGATGCCAGGATAGTAAGGCTGCCGCCCTCCTCGATATTCCTTGCGGCACCGAAGAACCGCTTCGGAGGGTACAAGGCGGTCGAATCCACACCGCCGGACAGGATTCGCCCCGACGCCGGCGCGGCCAAGTTATAGGCGCGCGCCAGACGCGTGATCGAGTCGAGCAGGATCACCACGTCCATCTTTGCCTCGACGAGCCGCTTCGCACGATCGAGCACCAGCTCGGCGACCTGCGTGTGGTCGTCCGCGGGCCGGTCGAACGTGGAATAGACGACCTCGGCTGCCTTCACGGTGCGCTGCCAGTCGGTGACCTCTTCCGGGCGCTCGTCGACCAGCAGCACGATCAAGTGCGTGCCTTCGCTGTTCGCGAGGATGCCGTTGGCGATTTGCTTGAGGATCGTCGTCTTACCGGCTTTCGGCGGCGAGACGATCAATCCACGCTGGCCCTTCCCAAGTGGCGAGACGATGTCCATGATTCGCTCCGCTACCGCTTGCGGGCCCCACTCGAGCTTGAAACGCTCGTGCGGGAACAGCGGCGTCAGGTTTTCGAACTTCGGCCGCTGGCGCGCCGTTTCCGGGTCGAGGCCGGCGACCGTGTCGATCCGAAGGAGCGCGAAGTACTTCTCCGAATCTTTCGGCGTCCGGACCTGGCCGGTGATCTCGTCACCCTTGCGCAATCCGAAGCGGCGGATCTGGGACAGGGACACGTACACGTCGGTCGACCCGGGGAGATATCCGGTCGTGCGGAGGAACCCGTATCCCTCGGGAAGGATATCGAGGATGCCGGTACGAACCTCGCCCTCGACGCCCGCCATCTCGGCTTCGGTCATGTCGACGCGGGGCAATCCGCGGTCGCGCGGCTCGCCGCCGCCGCCACGGTTATCACGCCCTTCACGTCCGTCACGTCCACCGCGTCCGCGATCACGCCCGCGTCCGCGGCGGCCGCCACCGCCACCGCGGTTGTCACGGCCACGATCGGATCGCATGTGCAAGTCACCGCGCGGTTCGAACCGAGGCGCCTGCGGGCGCATCTCTTGTTGCGGCTGCGGGGCCGGCGCGGCGCTTTGCGGCGCCGGTTCGGCAACGAGCGCCGGCGCGGCGGCAACGGGCTCCGGCTGAGCGGGAGCGGCCGTCGCCGGTCGCGGCTTTTCGGAAGCGGCCGGCTTCGGCGTGTCACCGTTGCCGGTCTTCGCAAGGATCGCTCCGATCAAATCGGATTTGCGCAATCCGCGCGTTCCCTCGACACCGAGCTTCTGAGCGATCTCTTGCAGCTCGGGCAATACTTTCGACTCGAGCACCTGGCGCTCGAGCGTTTTGGCTTCAGACACTCTCACTCACCTCCCTTCGGGGACTCGCCCCGAAGCGACTTCTGATACGCATCCCAATCGCTCAGGAACCGTTCCAACCCACTGTCGGTCAACGGATGCTTCACAAGCGACTTGAAGACTGAGTACGGCATGGTCGCCACGTCGGCGCCTGCCTTTGCGGAATCGACCACGTGCTGCGGGCCGCGGAGCGAAGCCGCCAGCACGAGCGTTTTGTATCCCTGTACACGATATACCTCAACGATCTCTGCCAAAAGCCCGATCCCATCGTTGCCGATGTCGTCCACCC
>JAIVGO010000089.1 GCA_020201525.1 Actinomycetota bacterium
GGGGAATCAGGATGCGAACGTGTCCGACGTACCCTAAACAGCACGAGTGCAACTTCGGAATGCGGCGCAGCTAGGAGATTGCCATCGCCGTTGTCCCGGTACCGTCGGTCACCGTCACTGTCGCACCCGGCGCTGCGTCGGTGAACGCATGCGTCACCGTTTGACCCGATGCCGTGGAGCCGTCGGAGAACGTCCAGCGGTACGCGAGGATGTTGCCTTGCCCGCCCGCCGCAGACGCCGTGTAGGTGACGGTATTGCCGTCCGCGCTTTGTGAGACCGATGCCGTCAGGTGCGGGTACACAACGACGTCAAGACTCCACGATGCAGTTCGGTCACGGTTGTCCGCCGTCGTGAGCGTCACATGGAACGTCCGCGGGAAACTCCCCGTGTCCGGGAACGTGTGCGCGAACCAGCCCCCACGGCGTCCGCCGAAGTGTTCTTCTTTTGTCGTGCCGTCGCCGAAGCTCCAGTACACACCCGTCGAGGAGCCGTCTTTAACGGCGCCGTAGCAGCCGTCACGGAACGGATGCGTGATGTCGTTGGCGAGCCTGGCGAGGTCGGCCGACTCGGGCAGCGTGCAGATCGAGCTCTGTATCGCGGCGTCACCGTATATCGCTTCCAGGTACGTGGTGAACGTTCCATCGGCGGCTGCGTCGCCGCGCTCAGGTGACGCGAGCGCCTGAATGCCTGGCTTCAACCCGGCCGCGTAGTCGTGATCTTCAGGAAGTGGCACCGCCGGACCACCGTCGAATCCGAGCTGCAGCAGGTTCGCCACTTGTCCGTGCACGACCTCATCGCCGAGCACCGGCGAGACGTTGTATTCCAAATGATCCGAGTGATACGGCACAAAGCCGTTGGCAAATGCCCATGCATGAGCCGGCTCGTAGTAGCCGAGCTGATCCTGGCCGAGCGAAAGCCCGACGAGCATGTCGGTCGACACGGCACGCTCGATCGAGTGACGTACTTCAGGAAATGCCTCGCCGTTCAAGCTGATGTACGCGATGCCCCCGATGCGCAAAGCCGTCAGCGACGTGCCGACGAAGTTGCCGGTCGCATACGGCGGCGTCGTCGAGCGGTTGATCGGGTATGCAACTTCGCCGTTGAACTCATCGTTGAACTCCGGTGGCAGGAAGTTCCGTGCTTGATACATGGTGTTCAACACAGTCAGCAGCGGATTCGTTGCCGGCACCTCGATGAATGTTTCTGCGCTGTCAATTGTATCGTCGGTCACCCATGTCGCCGGCGTTCCTATCTTCGGATCGCATCCGCTCGGCGCACACTTGTACGTGAGTGCTCGCGTGATCAGCTCCGCAACGGTTCTGCCGTACTTGCGCATCTGGTCGATGCCGCCCACTTGGATCGGGGACTCTTCGCGGCCGAGTGTTGCACCGCCGACGATTCCGGTTCCGCCAAGCTCCTCCTCCAGCAGCCGGCGCGTCTCGCCGAAGTAGTCGGCGGTCAGCTTTTCGTCGCCGGCGCCGTTGACGATGTCGGGGTGCGCAGGAACATTCGCGAACGTCGTGATCGTCGATCCATCGCTCGGGCTTACCGCGCGCAGGACGGAAACCTGCTCGTCCTGAGTCCAGCCTTGATACGAATCCGTTTGGTTCGTGATCACGTTGTCGAGCCACGGCGCGTTCACGGTCGCGTACTGCAAGTTCGCGGCCTCGGCGTTCGTAGCGGCTTGAACGATTGCAGTAACTACGCGGTCGTGGATTTGCTGCAAGTATGCATCATCGACGGGACCCCAAATTCCCATGGCGGTGGGTGCCGAGTGACTGTGCGAACCTTGGATGATGATGTCCTTCGGCGCCATATCCGGCAGGTCGCCGTCGAGGGCAGACACTGCGGCAGCCGCGTCCGCGCGCATGCCGTCGATGCCGAGCTTGTTGGCGTTGGTCAGCGGGTTGGGGTCCGCGGACGCCTTTTGCACTGCGGCGAACAAACCTTGCGAGTCGACGACGACCATCGCGACGCTGTGGGCACCGTTGCCGACGTAGATGGCGCGCGCGTTCAAGAGATTGTCAGCAAGGATATTTTGGTTGGTCAGCGGCGGGCTGGTGCCGAAGCCTCCCGAGTAGACGGTGATCCCCGGGAGAGGCGTTAGGTCGGCCGTAGCGGCGCCTACTTGGAACGTCGCCCGAGGGGACTCGGTCGCGCGCGAGGCCAGCGGAGCTAAAATCAATAGCGTTGCCAGTAACAAAGCAAGACGTGTTTTCACGAACCCCTCCCACGGGTGCCCAAAGCCTTTTCCTCGAGATTCGACGCGTGGGGTCTTCCCCCCTGCCTTGCTCGTGTTCGTCCCCGGCCCGTGCGGGTAAATCGACAATGACGGGCGTCGGGCAAGGCGATCAAAGGAGAGGGCCATGAAGATAAGAAGGCTGTTCTGGGCCGTAGCGGCCGGCGCGGTGGCTGAATATTTTTGGGATCCGGAGCTCGGGCGAACACGACGGGCGATGACGCGCGACCGGGTGACCCGGATGCGCAATCGCACCCAAATGAAAACGGAGCGACTCAAGCGCGCGAAGTCTGCGCAGATGCGCGGCCTCGCCGCCCGCGCGCAACACGTGCGCGACGATCCCCCGGCAGATGACATCGCGCTGGCGCACAAAGTCGAAAGCAAACTGTTCGGCGATCCGGCCGTCCCCAAGGGCAACATTAACGTCGCCGTCGAGGAAGGAGTGCTGGTGCTCCGCGGTCAGCTCGACAACGAAACCCAAATCCACAACGTCGAGCGGGCCGTGAGAAAGATTCAAGGCGTCCACGAGATCCGGAGCTTCTTGCACATTCCAGGCCGGCCTGCTCCGAACAAGGAAGCGTCGTTACGTCCCTCGGTGCGCACGGGCGCCGACAACGGGGGCCGCTCTCACGGCTAGAGCCAGTCCCGGCGTTTGAAGACGCGGTACAGGATCGTGCTCGCTACGACCATCGTTCCGAGAGCGAACGCGTATCCGAACCGCCACCGCAGTTCCGGCATGTGCAAGAAGTTCATCCCGTAGATTCCGGCGATGAGCGTTGGGACAAGGAGGATTGCGCCCCACGACGTTAGTTGCTTCATGACGACGTTCAGCCGGTTGCTAACGATCGACAAGTGAGCTTCCAGCGCCGTCGCAAGTATGTCGCGGACCGAGTCGATGAAGTCCGTAACACGCAAAACGTGGTCGTAGACATCACGGTAGTACGGTTCCAACGGCACCTTCACGATGTCGATCGTCCGGCGCTGCAATACGTCGAGGACGTCGCGGAGCGGCGCAACCCATCTCCGAAACCGGACGAGATCCTTCTTCAGGGCGAAGATCTTTTCGGCGACGCCGGCCTGCTGCTGACTTTCGAAGACCGCTTGTTCAAGATCTTCGGTGCGGTCCTCGTACGAGTCGAGCACGACGAAATAAGCGTCGACGACTTCGTCGAGAAGGATGTAGAGGAGATAACCTCCTCCGTGCACAGCGAGGTCGGGATGAGCATCCCATCGTTGGATGATCGCGCCGAGGTCCAGTGACGGCGGCTTTCGAATCGTGACGAGGTAATTGCTTCCAACGAAGATCGCGGTCTCATGCTCGACGAGTCCTTCGTCGCCGGCCGTCATCCCATACAGCACGATGAAGAAGTGATCGGTGTATTGCTCGATCTTCGGGCGCTGGTGAGGATGAAGGCAGTCTTCAATTGCGAGGTCGTGAAGCCCGAGCTCTTCTTGAAGGACGCGCAGCTCGGGTTCTCCAGGATTCTCGACGTCCAGCCACAAAAGAACGCCTTCCTCGTGGCGAACCTCCGACACCATGGCCGGGTCGAACGCCGGGTTT
>JAIVGO010000090.1 GCA_020201525.1 Actinomycetota bacterium
GGTTCTCGTGCCGGCCGGTGCCGCTTACGCAGATCCGACGCCTGCGCCCCTCCCGACGGGAAGTGGCGGGCTACTCGCAAGCGCTGCGGCGTCCCCAACACCGACGCCCACTACATCGTCGACACCGACGCAAAGCCCGTCGCCGACGACGTCATCGACGCCAGCAAGCTCCCCCAGTCGATCGGCAACAACGGCGACGCCGACGAGCTCCCCGAGTGCCCGCGCATCGCTCTCGCCAAGCACCACTCCCGGCGTGGCCACACCGTCCACTGCTGGCGGCTCGGCGGCGGTCGCGCCGGCACCAGCGGCTGCCCCGACGCTGGATTGTTCTGGCGGGCTCGTAGGAACGGTGTGCTCGACCGCCGGCGAAGCGCTCATCCTCGCGCAGCAATGTCTTCCGCGGACAACCACCGCGGCAAGCGCTCAGACAAGCGCCGAGCTCGACTGCGGCACCCTGATCGGCGACGCCCTTGCGGCGGTCGGGCAGGTCGTGGACGAGTGTCTCGGTGCGCGTGGCACAAGCAGCGCTACCGCCGCCAACACCGTCGAACTCGACTGCCGAGCCTTGATCGACGAAGTCACCGGCATTCTCGTCGGGCTACTGAACAACTGCTTCCCTGGCGTGATCCCCGGCGATTTCCAGGGCGAGTCGACGGCGACGCTCAGCTTGGACTGTGCCGGGTTAATCGCGGACGTGAAAGCACTCGTGGTGGCGGTGGTCAACAACTGCTTCCCTGGGACGATCCGTGATGACAACCCGGCAACGACGAACCTGGTCCTTGACTGCGCCGCTTTCATCGCGCAGGTGAAAGCGATCGTTGACGAAGTAGTGACGTTCGCGGGTGAATGCGCCGACCGGCGAAACGAAACATGTCGTGCAGCGGTCGACACTGTTCTCGAGCTCGTTCGTAGGCTGATGGCGGCAATCGATGGCTGCGTCAAGTTTGCAGTCGGGTCGCCGTGCGCGACTGCCCTCGGGACCGCACAAGCTCTCGCGGCAACGGTGCTGCTGCTTGCAAACGACTGCGCGGCATTGGCGTCCAATAGTCCCTGCACAACCGTCGTGACACAGCTGAAGGTGCTTGTCGATCAAGACGGCCCGTGCCACGTTTGGGATGCGAACGGAAACGTCTACGGGCGCGGTATCGAGAGGCTGCAAGACGCGGTGCTGGCGCACACGTGTGTCGCGATCCAGAAGGGCGACTGGTTGCAGAGCGAGACCGTCGAGGTTCCAGGGAACCACACCTTGACGGGAGCAGCGGGATGGCAGTCCGTGCTGCACGCGACATCGCATCCATGGGACAAGACAGACTGGCTAACGACAGATGCAGAGGGCCATCTTCGTGCGATGGCGCTCGTCAAGCAGTGCAGCCAGTCGTCCCTCGGCAGCAAGTGCCCGTCGGACGCGTTGAACCAGCCGGCGCTGATAACCAACTTCACAATTGACGGCGGGAATACGCACAACCACCTGCCGGGCAGCGCTACCGCGAACGAGCCGGACGGGGTCCACGTCGGCATCCAAGGGCCATCTATGGTCGTAGATGCTATGCACGTAACCAACGCCCGGTGCGACGGCATGCAGGCGTACGAGTCCGAGCTTTTCGCAAAGCCCGACGACCAAATACAGCAGTTCGTACGGGATAACTTCAGGCTCACGACCGTCATCAAGAACTCACTGTTCGAGAACAACGGCGACGAGTGCGTGAAGGTCTTCGCGCCGCCCGGCGGTGCGATCTACGTCGAGAAGGTCACTGGGAGTGAGACCGCTCGCGTAGAGATCCTGAACAACGTGATCCAGAACAACGCCGGTCCTGCGGTCGCAATCTTCCGCTCGAACGGTTACATGGGTAACACGCCGAGCGTCCCGCTCGACACCACGACGGCCGCCGCCGCGTCCGGTGGTGGGCGCATCGCCGGGAACGTCATCCGAGACAACCAACTGAACGCCGACATCAAGTGCGATGAGGCCGGGACGAAGTGCAACCGTTCGGACGCTGCGATCGAGCTCATTGACTCGTCTGGCTGGGTCATCGAAGGGAACACCATCGAGCAGCCCGACCTGCACGACGTGAAGCAGGACTGTCGGGCGCCGCACCGTCCCACCATCGACGTGCCGCCACACACGAGCGCGATCCTTATTTGCGCTCGCACCGCCCCGGCCGACGGAACACAGGTCTACGGCAACGTCTTGAGCTCGCCGGGATACGGGGTCTTGCTCACAGGCCCGTCGGCAACACTTGGCGTTGAGGATCGCAGGCCCCTGAATTCGGCGATCTACTCGAATGAGCTCCAACTCGGGACCACCCCCTGCTTGGAGTACTTGCCAACCGGTGCGGCGGCCCAACCCATTCTCCCGCCGCCCGTCATGCCAGCGAGCGGCAATGACTGGCGCGGAAACGGATGCCAGGGATCCGGGGACCTGCTGTCGAACCCGTTAGGCATTGATCAGCCGACATATTTCCAGTGAACGCTCAAGAGACTCGCCACGTGCTGTGAGGAACGGCCTCATGCGTCTCCGACGCAATCTCCCTCATTCGCGGATGGCCTCGGCCGCGGCTGTCGTCGGGCTGTTGATTGCTGCCGTCCCGGCGAAAGCAACCCCCCTGGGCTCGTCACAGGTGGTCACGCCGCCCCAATGCCCCGTCACAGCGGCCGCGCCCGGTGCCGACGGAATAATCAGGGCATTCGCGACGTGCCCCCTTATCGCCGCGATGGAGCCGGTCGGCCTGGACGACGTCGTGCTGTTCATTGAGGGAGCCGGTTCAGAGTGGCGCGTCGAGCGCACGCTGCTCCACGGACGCGTATTGGCAGTCGCGGTTGACGGTGGAACAACTTTTGCCGCAATCGCGAGTGACCGCGGCCTGAGCGTCATCTCACGATCGAGTGGCGGCGATATTTCCGGCCTGCGCGTGGTAGATCCGCTCGCGACAAACCCAGACGTTTCACTCGTCGCCCGCGGTGGACGGTGGTGGATCGTTTGGGCGCCGTCCCCGATATGGGGAGGGCCGCTTTTCCAAGCACGCACGCTCGGCGGCACCGGCGCCCCGGAAAGGATCACCGGTACGCGCTCCGAAGATTTCCAGCCGAGCTTGCTGGTTGATGGCAGTGGCGCAGCGACTCTTGCTTGGTCGCACTTCCAAGGCTATGCCGATGCCAAGTCCAAGAACGTCGGGGACCCGCGGTACGAAATTCGTCTAGCGAGGTGGAAGAGCGGCAGGTGGCGGTCAAACCACTTCTCGCCCGCCGCCGGCAAAGTCAACTATGCGCCGAGCCTCGCAGCGCTTTCCGGCCGCGCGCTCGTCTCGTTTGTGTCCGATCGGGTCGTGCAGGTCGCCGAGGGCAGGAGCTTCGACGGAGCAACCTTTGTAAAGACACCGGTGGGCGAAACGGGCTCGTGCTCGGCACTGCCTTCACCACTGCTCGCTGCGTCCGACCGCCGCGCGGCCGTTGCGTGGTCGCCATGTAGCGACCAGATCCATCCGCCTCACGTGATGTTGTCCGAGCGGACTGCGTCAGGCTGGCCCAGCGCGCAGGCCGTGCCAGACAGCGGAGCAACCGACGTCATGACCGCGCCGGCAGGTCACGTGCTCATCGACGTGCTGTATGCCCGTCGGAAACTCGTCCTCCTAACGCGGAGCCTCTTCGGGATGACGTTAGCGCGTACTGAGGAATAGACGAAGGGGATCCGGGACTACGTCCGCTCGGAACGATGACCACACACCCGCCGCTGGGGCGACGCCCGGCGTTCGCGCCGGTTCGCCGAACCGAACCGCGTGCGGCGCCGACCCGACCGCGAGCATCCTCTACGTCGAGCGCAGCGCGGACGCCTGGCACCAGGAAGTGTCGCCGCTTCGCGGATACCTGATTGGCGACGCTGCGGACGACGGGTCCTCGACCTACGCGATCATGCAGATTTCGAGCTCAATCGACCTGATCAAGCGCGGGCACGATGGTTCCTATACGCGTGTCGCCGCACTCGCACCCGCGGGAACGTTCGTCGACGTGTCGTTGCTGGCGACGCGTCGGGGCTGGTGGGCCGTCTGGTCGGATGGTCACGAGCTATTCGAGGCGAGGGCCGAGACTGGGCGCGTCGTTCGCCAGCAGATCACGTTCAGCAGGACGCCGGACGAGTACCCGTCGCTCGCGGCGCAGCCCAACGGCATGCCGCTCCTCGTCTGGATGCACGTCAACTACTACGACAACGACACGGGCCGCTATGTAGGTGAGGAGAACGAGGAGCTGCGCGTCGCGACGCCCAGCCGCACCGGCTGGCGCTCCGCACGATTCGCGCCCGCGCTAGCCAAGCACACGCGCCTCCCAGATGTCTGGGCCGCTGATGGCGCAACGCGTGTGGCGTCGTCGGAGATCGAGAACGGCGTCGTGCTGGCGGTGGAGACCGCATCGCACTCCGGCCGCTACCGCCGCTACCGGTTCGACAGCGCCGACTGCCCGATTGCCACCTATCCGCGGGTCGTGGGGGCAGAGACATACAAGCTGTGGCGTGGGAGTGCTGGGACGGTCCGCAGACACCCCGCCCGGTGCGAGTAGCGGTGCGTCGGGGTGGTGCGTGGCAGATCACCAGCTTCGGTGAGTCCACGCAAGAGGCCGTGACTTCGGGAACGGAGTTGTTGGTCGGGCTGTCTCTCGACGGCGACCGGGTAACGGTCGCGACAAATCAGATGCGCGAAGAACAGACTGTCGTTCGGCGCGAGTTGCCCTAGGACCGGCGAAGGCCGGAGGCCGGTACACCCGTCGCGCGCGGGGCCATGCGCGCGCGGCGTCAGCAGCACGTCAGGCTGGTGTGGAGCCAGCCGTTGGGCGGGTGAAGAGCCAGGGGTTGGGCAGGTCCAGGTACGTCGTGTCCTGCGCCAGCTCCATGTAGTTCTGCATCGCCTCGGCGGCCTCCGGCGGCAGCTCCTTCTTCTCGCCGGCGCGGGCTTCCGCCTCGGAGGTGAAGTAGATGACCTCGGTGAC
>JAIVGO010000045.1 GCA_020201525.1 Actinomycetota bacterium
CTCATCGTGTACGGCTACGTGTGGCAGTGGACCGCCGACCGGGAATTTGCCGAAAAGCTGTGGCCGAATGCGTTGCGCGCGCTCGAATGGATCGACAGCTACGGCGACATGGACGGCGACGGTTACGTCGAGTACAGGAAGAAGACGCCGCAAGGGCTCGACAATCAAGGCTGGAAGGATTCCCACGATGGGATCCTCCACGCGGACGGCTCCAAGCCGACCGGCCCGATCGCGCTCGTCGAAGTGCAAGGCTACGTGTATGACGCGAAGCTGCGGCTGGCGCGCGTGGCTCGCGTGCTGGGAGAGGAGGACCTCGCAGACAATCTGGAACACCAGGCGGCCGCTCTCGGCCGGAAGTTCAACCAAGATTTTTGGATGAGCGATCGCCGGTACTACGCCGTTGCGCTCGACGGCGAGAAGAAACAAGTCGGGTCGATCACGTCGAATCCAGGACACGGTCTCTGGTCGGGCATCATCGACCTTGACCGCGCGACGCACGTCGTGCGGCGGCTCGTCTCGCCGGAGATGTCGAGCGGCTGGGGCATTCGGACGCTCAGCACGAAGAACAATGGTTTCGATCCGATCGGCTATCACACGGGAAGCATTTGGCCGCACGACAACGCGATCATTGCGCACGGCATGAAGATTTACGGCTTCGACAACGAAGCGAGCCGTGTCATGAGTACGCTGGCTTTGGCGGGAGGGTACTTCCGCGACGCCCGCTTTCCAGAGCTCTTCTGTGGATTTTCGCGAGACGAGGCCGCTGTGCCGGTTGAGTATCCGGTCGCATGCCGGCCACAAGCGTGGTCGTCGGCCGCACCGTTGCTCATGATCCGAACGTACGCCGGCATGCACGGGCAAGCGCCGCAGGGAACGCTGTCGATCGTACGGCCGGCTCTGCCGGAGCCGATATCGCGCGTCGACCTCGTCGGATTGAAGATCGCCGGTACCCGAATCGATCTCTCGTTTCACCAGCACGGGGGAATGACCGGCGTCAACGTGCTCCGCAAGGACGGACCGACGATCGACGTCGTTGTTCGGTACTAGCGCTCCTAGCGCTCCTAGCGCTCCTAGCGCCCGATGCGGGCGCGACCGCGCGCAAGGATGCCGCGGTCGGCGAGGAATTCCACAAGGCCCGCCGTCAGCTGGAACTCGGCGATCTGATCCACCGGAACCCAGCGCGCGTCGTCGGCGTCGTCGCCCGCGACGACGTCCGTCGTGACGGGCGACGCGTAGTAATCGAGGATGACGTAGTGGAACTCTACGGCGCCTTCGTCGTCGCGAAGGATGCGCTCTGCGACACCGCACAGACCGTCGATCGTGATCTCGATCGCGGTTTCTTCGCGGACCTCGCGCGCCAGCGCTTCGTACAGCGTCTCGCCGGTCTGCACGCGACCGCCGGGAAGCGACCACTGACCCCGGCTCGGTTCGCGTCCTCGTTTCACCAGAAGGATCGCGCCTTCGTGCATGACGATGGCGCCGACGCCGCAAACCGGAGTGCTCACCCGGCGGAGCGTAGCACTATGATGGCGCGCACCGTGGGTATCTCCTGGGTCTTCCTCGACGTCGGAGGGCCGCTTTTCAGCGATGCCTCCTATTTCACCGCGCTGTTCAACGCGATTCGCGAACGGGCGCCCGGCACGACGCGCGAAGAATTCGACGCGCGTTTCGCCGAGTTGCGCGCCGCGCAGTCCGACAGCTTCAGCGACGCGCTCGTCGCGTCGTTCGTCCCCGACACCGATGCGCATCCGATCGTCCGCAAGCGCACCGACGCGGCCTGGGAGCGGATCGGCTACGGCGTCGACGAGCTGTTTCCGGACGTGAACTCGACGCTCGAGGTCATCGCACGACGCTACCGGCTGGCATGCATCACGAATCATTTTTCGTGGGTGCGCGATCGATCGGTTGCAGCCGGGTTCGGAAAGCACGTGGATGTGTGGGCGATCTCGGCCGAAGTCGGCGCGGAAAAGCCCGACGAGCGCATCTTCAAGTTCGCGCTTCAGCGAGCGGGTGCGCGGCCGGAAACGGTCGTGATGGTGGGCGACCGGCTCGATCGCGATCTCGTTCCTGCGAAGCGGCTCGGCATGCGGACCGTGTGGGTCCTGCGCAACGAAGCGCCCGACGATCCGACGCCGGAACAGCTGGCAATTCCCGACGCCTCGATCAAGTCTCTGGAAGACCTTCCGGATGTCCTCGACAAGCTCGACCACGAATAGCGTCCATCGCTCAAAAGGAGGATCTGTGCTCAACGCGGTTTTCTTGAACTGCACGCTCAAACGGTCTCCGGCGGTGTCGAATACCGAGGTGCTCGCACGGAAAGTCATCGAGTGGTTCGACACGATGGACGTCACCAGCGAGATGGTGCGGATCGTGGATTACCACGTGCCGACCGGCGTGACGTCCGATGAGGGCGAGGGAGACGAATGGCCGCTGATCCTCGAAAAGGTCAAGGCCGCCGACATCATCGTGCTATGCACGCCGATTTGGTTTGGGGTTCGTTCGAGCGTCGCGCAACTCGTCATCGAGCGCCTCGACGGCACGTATCAAGAACGAAACGAGGCCGGTCAATATCCGCTGTACAACAAAGTCGCCGGCGTCGTCGTAACCGGAAACGAGGACGGTGCTCACTCCGCGGCCGAATCCACCCTTTTCAACTTCTCGCACTTAGGGTGCGCGATTCCCCCGAACGCCGACACGTATTGGGTCGGCGACGCCGGTCCGGGGCCGTCGTACATCGAAGCCGGTCAGGATCACGCGTACACGAAGCGAACGACTCGGTGGATGGCGCACAACTTGGTGCACTTGGCGCGCATTCTCAAAGCCAATCCGATTCCCGCTGAGGGAAACACGTTCGAGGAAGAAGAGGCGCACGCGCCGCACATGGGTTGACGAAGCAGTGACTTTAGTCGAGCGATTCTGTCCGAAAATCGGACGTCCGGCTAGCGCGGCGCGCGCAGGAAGCGCCGCCCGAGCAAGGCGAGTGCGAACATCAACGCTGCAAAGCCGAAATCGCTTCCGACGCCGGTCGCAGGCAGCGGACGGCGGTCGTGGCGTCCTTGCACGACGGGTTTCGGCTTCACGGTTGTCGGCGATGTTTTGGCCGAAGGTCCGGCTATTTGGCGGCCGAACTCGGCAAGCACTGCTCCCGACGTGTCGTTGTTGTAGATCACGTTCGCCATTCCATCCGGCGTGATGGCAATCCCCATGAAGTCGAGGAGGTTTCGGTCATAACCGCTCACCGTGCACGCGAGTCCCGACTGGCATATCGATCCCTCATGGACGTACGCCGGGGAAACACGGGACTGGACGAAATGCGGTGCCGGCGCGGTCGCATCCGACGTTGAAGCGAATGCGACAGACCACTTGGCATCACCATCATCGAACGAGGATGCTTTGGATGTGTACCACGCAAGCGCCACATGACCGGCGTCACCGGCGGCTATCGTCGCGAAGACATTCGAGTGGTGATCGCGAAGACCGTCGACGAGCAATGGCTTCGACCATGTTTCTCCCTTGTCGGTCGACACGAGAAGACGTACGTGAGTCGAGAGGTCACCTTCCTTCTCGGATTCCGCCGCCACCTCCGCATCGGCCTCGGGCGCGCCGTCGACGAAGGAACCGGATTCAAAGCCTTTCAATCTTTCCACGGCGCCGGCCTCGGCGAAGGCCATGTATATGTTTCCGGCCCTATCCATGGTTGCGGCCGACAAGTTATGGTCGGTCGTGTGGTTTGAGCTGTAGATCTGTTTCTGGGTCCACGTCGTTCCACCGTCGGAGGACTTCGCCACCCATATCTCTTTCAGGTAGTGATCTTCGCCCGCCGGGTTTGCGATAGCGCAGCCGGCGAGATCGGAAGTCGAGTACAGCAGGTAGATCAAATTGGGATCGTGCGGATCGATGAGAGGCCGTGTCATGTGATTGCCGCACATCGTCTTGCTCCACGAGTCGCTCGCGAGGTTGAAGTCCGAGGCTTTGAGAAACGTCTTGCCGTGATCGTCCGAACGCCAGATCCACATCTGTGAGGAGTCGTGATAGGCCATGTACACGACGCCGTTCGGCCCGGCCGCCAGCCATTGTCTGTCCGAGTCAGTTCCCGCGGGTGCGGGGCCGGTCCAAGTGTCTCCGTGGTCGTTCGACGCGTATACCCAATTCGTAAATGCGTCGTAGGAAAGATTGGCGAAATATACGGTGCCGTCGTCCGGCGCCACGGCGAGATCCGTATCGCCCGTCAACTGTGGCTGCACGCTGTCGACTCCGTCGATGCGCTTCCACGTCTTGCCGTCATCGTCCGAGCGCCAAGCCACACCGGCACCGTTGTCCCCGGAGGCCGGCGCGTTGACGTATAGGCGCCGGTCTCCCGAGGCCCAAATATTCGGCTCTCCCTCGGCATCACCCGGCAAGGTCACGGTGCGCCAATCGAAGATCCCTTTGGGCTCGGTCGGAAACGGAGGAACCTCGACCTTCGCCGTGACGGTGTACGTGGCGTTCACACATTCGTTGCACGAGATTCGAATTCGCCATTCGCCGTTCTTCGGCGAATTCAGCTTCGCCTCGTCTGAGTAGCCCTGATAGTTGATGAGAAGTGAGCTCCCAGGCGCGCTCGTGGCGCCGGGAGGATACAGCAGGATCCGCATGTCGTTGGGGTCGTCGAATGTCAGCTTCAGGTGAACGAGTGGTTTCGCAAACGTGCGCGGGATTTCGATATCCAGCATGAAGTCGTCACAGTTGACGCCGTCATTGCAGAGCTCGTTGTGCCGTCCTTGCGCCGCACCATTCAAAGGACCGCCCGACCACGTGACGGTGGACCCGGGAACGAGCTTGCCCGACTTCGGGCTCGCCGCGTGCGCAGGAAACCCGGCAGGCAGCAATCCGATCGCGGCGGCCAAGAGCGCAAGTACGATTCGACGTGTCTGTTTCATTGTTCTCTCCTCACGAAGAGTGTTCGACGAGCGACACCATCGTCCCTCCCCACATGAAACCGGCAAAAAAGGGCCTAACGGAGCGTACCCCCCGGCCGGCCCGCCTGCGCAAGGCCATGAGGGTCAGTGCGTTGTTGCGGAAGAAAAGTTGAAGTCGTGGATCTTCAGCGCGGGGGCGCGCGAGCCGCCGAAGAACAGCTCCGAAGAGATTTCCGTGCTGTCGCCGACGCCCTCGACGTTCGAGAGCGCCTCGATCGCGTTTTGCGTGTAGCGAAGGTTGTTCACGCCGTGCTTCAACGTGCCGTTTTCGATGAGAAACGTTCCGTCGCGCGTCATCCCGGTCAGAACCGCTTCCTTTTCGTTCACGACGTTCGAGTAATGGAAGCGTGTGATCAGAAGGCCGCGTTCGGTCGATGCGATCAGCTCGTCGAGCGAAGAGCTCCCGGGTTCCATGCGAAGGTTGAGCGGGAAGGGACCGGAGCTATTCGGCGGAGGGAGGCCGTGCCCGGTCGAGTCGCGTTTTACTTTCTGCGCAGTAGTGCGATCCCACACGACGTCGCGCGCCGTTCCCCGGTCGATCAATGTGACGCGTTGAGCCGGCGTGCCTTCGAAATCGAACGGCAACCCGAGAGACTCCGCGCCGAGCGGATCGTCGACGATCGTGATGAGATCCGAGCACAGTCGCTCGCCGATCTTTCCGCTCATGAACGAGCGTTCTTCGAGAAATGCCTTTGCGCCGAAGCCGAGATAACCCATGAACTGCATGAGGGTCGACGACGCGGCCGGCTCCAGAACGACCGTGTACCGACCGGCGTCGATCGGTTGCGGGTTGCGCCCGCGGTCGGCCTTGGACACTGCACGTTGCGCAATCGCGACGGGATCGATCGCCGACAAGCGAGGCTCGATGATCTCGGCAACGCCGCTCGAGTCGCCGGTCATCGCCATGACCGACAGTCCCGCGTGCGTCGTGGCTCCGAACATAGAGAGACCAAGTGAGTTGGTGACGAGCACCTCATCAGCTACGGACTCGACGTACCCCGCGCCGGTCATATCGGCCTGGAACTCGGCGAGCGCGCGGGCGACGTAGTCGGCGCGCTCCGCCGGCGATGTCGATGCAGTCGCAGCGTCGAAGCCACTCTTTGCCGGTGCCGAAGCGGGAGGAGCCAAACCGGGAAACTCCGGATTCGGCGGCGAGACGCGCGCTACCGCCAGCGCGTCCTCGGTCGCCTTTGCGACGGCCGCGGGGTCAAGTGAATGCGTTGCCGCGACGCCGATACGCGCGCCGTCGGCAACCGCCATGACACGGATTTCGAGGTCCTCGCGCCACGTGTTCTGGTGGATCTGCGACGACGCGAACCGCGTCAGCCCGCCCCACGAATGGAAGATCAACACGTGCACGGCGTCTGCCTTGGCTTTGAGTGCGCCGGCGGCGATCTCGCGCATGCGCTCCTCGCCGAGAGGCCCTCCGCCCTTCACCGTCATCCGTGTACTCCTACACGCACGCCGCGGAACCGGGCGGGTGCGGTGCCGTGCGCGACGCGTGCCGTCTGCCCCGGCTGACCTTTGCCGCAGTTCGGGGTTCCCCACACTCCCCATTCCTCCGGACCGCCGACGGCGTCGCACGACGACCAGAAGTCGACGGTCTTCCCGGCGTAGTTCGGGTTTCGCAACATCCGGCCGAGGCTGCCGTTCTTGATCTCCCACGCGATCTCGGTGCCGAACTGGAAGTTCACCCGCTTGTCGTCGATCGACCAGGACTGATTCGTGCTCATGAAAATGCCGTCGTCCGTCGTCGAGATCATTTCGTCGAGCGACGATGATCCCGGCATCAAGTTGATGTTCGTCATCCGGATCAGCGGGATGACGTCCCAGCCCGACGCGCGCATCGTTCCGTTGGAGCGTTCCTCACCGATTTCCGGCGCCGTCTCTCGCGACGAGATGAACTTCTTGAAGATGCCGTTTTCGATCACCACGTCGCTCTGCGCCGCCACGCCTTCGTCGTCGTATCCGAACGATCCCAGGGCGCCTTCGATCGTGGCGTCCGCCGTGATCGTGATCTGGTCGGACCCGTATCGGACGCGGCCGCGATCTCCCGGCGTCAGGAACGACGTCCCGGCGTACGCGGCCTCCATCCCAAGAACGCGGTCGAGCTCGATTGGATGACCGATCGACTCGTGTACTTGGAGGGCTAGCTGCGGCGCGTCGAGGACGAGCGTCGTGTCGATCGACGGGCATTCGGGCGCACTCAGCAACTCGACGGCTTCGGATGCGATGCGGGCGGCGTTCGACGGAAGCTCCATCGCGCGGATGTGCTCGAAGCCGCGGTTCGCGTAGTGCCCACGAAACGAATTCGGGTAGGAGCGCTGCTGCACCTCGTGGTCGTTGATCGCGAGCGCGCGGATGCCGGCGCCGGATTGCGTGATCGTCTGCTCGATGCGGCTCCCATCGGTCGTCGCCAGGAACGAGGTCCGCCGCCAGAGGTCCATCGACGCCTCGGCGATCGACAGGCCGGCTACTTCCTGCATGCGTTTCGTCGAGTCGAGCAGAAGCGCGATTTTTTCCTCGAGCGAGACGGCGAAAGGATCTTCGATGACCGGCGAGGTCCATGTCGTGTCGACGACCGGCTCTTCCGCCAGCCGCACGGGAGATTTGAGCAACGGCACCGACGACCGCGCGATCTCGACCGCCAGCCGCGCGGCCGCTTCGACGTCGCCGGCTTCGAGGCGTGCGGTGCCGGCGAAGCCCCACGCGCCGTCGGCGATCACGCGGATGCCGATCCCGGCCGTTACGCCGCGATCGACGCTCTGCACGATTTGGTCCTGCGCGTCGACCGATTCCCACTCCTCCGCCAGATACCGGGCGTCGGCATACGTCGCGCCGGCGGAGCGCGCGACATCGAGGGCGCGCTCGGTCAACTCTCGCAGGAAGGTATCCATTCGGGTGGGGTAGCCTATCGGGGCACCCACCCGGCAGTCCAAGAGGTGATGAGTGGACTTCGATCTGACGCCAGAACAAGAGTTGCTCCGGAAGACGGCCCGCGACTTCGCCGACCGCGAAATCGCACCTGTGGCCCGAGATTACGACCGCAACGAGCAGTTTCCGTGGGACATCGTCGAAAAGATGAAACCCCTCGGATTTCTCGGCGCGCCGATCCCCGAGGAGTACGGCGGCATGGGGCTCGACGCGGTTTCGTACTGCTTGGTGCTCGAGGAGCTCGCGCGCGCCGATTCGAGCGTGCGCTCGATCGTCTCCGTCAATTGCTCGCTCGTCGGAACAACGATCGCGAAATGGGGGACCGAGGAGCAGAAGCAAACATGGCTGCCGAAGATCTCCAGCGGGGAAGCGCTCGGCTGCTTCGGGCTGACGGAACCCGGCAGCGGCTCGGACGCAGCGTCGCTTCGTTCGAGCGCGCGCCGGGACGGCGACGACTGGATCCTGAACGGCACCAAGATGTTCATCACGAACGGTACCGTCGCCGGACTCGCGATCATCATGGCGCAGACCGAACCGTCCCTCGGATCGAAAGGAATCGCTGCGTTTCTCGTTCCGACTACGACACCGGGATTCGCGGCGAACGAGATCCACGGTAAGCTCGGATTGAGGGCGTCCTCGACGGCGGAGCTCGTCCTCGAAGATGTGCGCGTCCCGAATTCCACCATGCTGGGCGGCATCGGCGACGGCATGAAGGTTGCTCTCAGCGCGTTGGATAACGGGCGCGTCGGGCTCGGTGCAAGCTGCGTCGGGCTCGCGCAAGCGTGTTTGGACGCCGCGCTCGTCTACTCGAAGCAGCGCGAACAATTCGGAAAGCCGATCGCATCGTTCCAGCTGATCCAGGAAATGCTGAGCGATATGTTCGTCGAGGTCGAGGCGGCGCGGCTGCTCGTTTGGCGCGCCGCCGCTCTCAAGGACAAAGGCGTGAAGAACACGCTCGAAGCGTCGGTCGCAAAGTTCTATGCGAGCGAGGCCGCAGTGAAGTGCGCGAACCTCGCAATCCAAGTGCACGGCGGCTACGGGTACATCGACGAGTATCCCGTCGGCAAGTACTTGCGGGACGCGCGCGTCACCACGCTGTACGAAGGAACGAGTCAAGTGCAGAAACTCATCATCGGACGCCACCTCACCGGTATCAACGCGTTCTCGTGAGCTTCGACCTTCACGTTCATTCGAATCGATCCGACGGCGCGTTTCCTCCGGCCGAGGTCGTGCGCCGGGCGAAGACCGTTGGGCTGGAAGGCATTGCGCTGACCGACCACGACACGCTCGACGGATACGAAGAAGCAACAACTGCCGGGCGTGAGCTCGGGCTCGAAGTGCTGCCGGGATGCGAAGTCTCCACATCGCATAACGACGGACCGGTTCACATGCTCGCGCTTTTCGTAGACCCATCGCACGAGCGCCTTCGCTCCGAGATGGCGCGGCTGCAGGACGACCGCATCGAGCGCGCGCAAGCGATGGTGGCCCGGCTGAACGAGCTGGGCGTCGGCGTGTCGTTCGAGCGCGTTGCCGAAATAGCCGGCCAAGCCAGCGTCGGACGTCCGCACATCGCGCAGGCGATGGTGGAGCTAGGCATCGTTCGAAAGACGCCGGATGCATTCACCGACGAGTGGATCGGCAACAAAGGACGCGCGTACGTCGAGCGCCATTCGCTCGCACCGCTCGAGGCCGTCGCGCTCATTCGTGAGGCGGGTGGATCGGCCGTGCTGGCGCACCCGATTTGGACGGTGAAGGACGAGTCACTCACCGAAAGCGACATCGAGGATCTTGCCGCGGCGGGCCTCGCCGGAATCGAGGTGGATCATCCGGACCACGACGAGAACGCGCGACGACACTACGCGGCGCTTGCGAAGCGGCTCGACCTCGTGCCGACGGGCTCCAGCGATTGGCACGGAAACGAACATGGGGGGATGATCGGGAGCGAAACGACTGATCGAGCCAGGCTCGACCGGCTGCGAGACCGAGCAGGGAGGCGCTGATGCCCGTCAAGAAGACCACCGCAAGGCCGCGGACCAAAAAAAGCGACGAGATCATTTCGTACAACCCGGCGACGCTCGAAGAAGTCGGGCGCGTGCGCGTGACGCCGCCGTCGGAGCTCGATTCGATCGTGCAAACTGCCTCGGAAGCGCAGCGGCGGTGGGGTCAAGTGCCGATCCGCGAGCGCGCCAAATTGATCCAGCGCGTCGCCGCTCACGTCCTCGACAATCACGAACGCTTCGCCGAATTTATCACGCGCGAAAACGGCAAGACCTTGGTCGAGTCCTACCTCATGGAAGTGCTGCCGGTCCTCGACACGTTCACGTACGTCGCCAAGCACGGACCGCAAATACTTTCGCGCGAGCGGATCCCGACGCCGCAACTGATCATGAAGCACAAGAAGCACTACTTCGACTACACGCCCTACGGTGTGATCGGCATCATTTCGCCGTGGAACTACCCATTTTCCATTCCCGCCGGCGAAGTCGCGATCGCGCTCGTCGCCGGAAACTCGGTCATCCTGAAGCCGTCGCCGCTCACGCCGCTCATCGGCGAAAAGATCAAGCACGCGTTCGATCAAGCCGGTCTCCCTGAAGGCGTTTTAACGATCGTGCACGGGGACGCACCGATCGGCTCTGCGATGTCCGCACATGAAGGGATCGGGACGCTGTTTTTCACCGGGTCGGTCGAGACCGGTCGCAAGGTCGGTGAAGCTGCGGGGCGCGCGCTGAAGCCGACCGTGCTCGAGCTGGGAGGTAAGGACGCCGCGATCGTGTGTTCGGACGCGGATCTCGACCGCGCGGTTCGCGGTGTCATGTGGGGCGGGTGCGCCAACTCCGGACAGACGTGCGCCGGAATCGAGCGCGTGTACGTCTCGCGATCGCGGTACGACGAATTCGTCGATCGCGCGTCCGAGCTGGCCGAGCGCTTGAAACCGGGCGATCCCATGGAACCGGAGACGCAAGTCGGTCCGTTTACCGATACGAGCCAGTACGAAAAGGTTGTGAGACAAGTCGACGAGGCGATCGAGCACGGCGCGAAGCGTTTGACCGGTGGCCCGGCCGACGTCGGTATGGCTGGGAAGTGGTACGCGCCGTCGATCGTCACCGACGTCGACCATTCAATGTCGCTCATGCGCGACGAAACCTTCGGCCCGATCGTTCCCGTGATGCCGTTCGACGACGAGCAGGACGCCGTCAAGCTCGCGAACGATTCGGAGTTCGGGCTCGGCGCATCGATCTGGAGCAAAGATACGAATCGCGCGACGAAGCTCGCGTCGGAGCTCGAAAGCGGGAGTGTGTGGATCAACGATCACATGTACTCGCACGGTTTCGCGCAGTTGCCGTGGGGCGGCGCGAAGCGATCCGGAGTAGGCGTCACCCACTCCAAGTTCGGGTTCTATGCGTGCGTGCGGCCGAAGCTGCTGTCGGTGGACTCCGGGCGGATGCCGGTGCCGTTCTGGCATCCGTACGACGAGCGTCTGCGCAAGAGCTTCGACGCCGTGCTGAACGCCTTGTACGCGCCGAATGCCGGCGAAAAGCTTCGCACGGTTCTCAGCCGGCGCTCCGAGTTCAAAGGGATCATCGACCGCGCGCGAAATCCGAACGGACCGTCGGTCTAGTCATGGCGAAGAAGGGAGAGCGGCTTCGCGTCGGCGTGCAAGACCCGACGCGGCCTCCGCACTCCATTACGAAGATCACTGCGCGCATCGCCGACCGTCTGCGACTCGACTCGTACTGGTTCATCGACCATTTCATGGGGCTCGTTCCCCCCGGCATGTGGTCGCGGGACTTGACGCCTGCTGCGCGCCTCATTCGGGATCCGGATGAGTTCTTCGATCCACTGGTGTCCATCGCCGCCGTCGGCGCGCGTACGAAACGCATTCGCCTCGGCGTCGGAGTCGTCGACACGCTGCGGTTGTCGCCGGCATGGATCGCGCGCATGGCGCTCACGCTCCAGCACACGACGAAAGGCCGATTCATTCTCGGCATCGGCGCCGGCGAGCGCGAGAACACCGAGCCGTACGGGCTCGAAGCGACGAAGCTTGCGAGCCGGTGCGAAGAAGCGCTCCGCGTGATTCGCCTTCTCTGGTCGAGCCGTGGCCCGGTCGACTTCGAAGGGGAGTTCTTCCGGCTGAACGGTGCCTCGATGGCATTGCGGCCGTATTTGAAGCGGCCGCCGCCGCTGTGGCTGGCGGCGATGGGCCCGCGCATGCTCGACATCACAGGCCGCTATGCGGACGGCTGGCTGCCGCATTCGCTGTCGCCGCAGCGGTACGAAGCGGCGCTGGCAACGATCCGCGCGAGCGCAACCGCCGCTGGGCGCGATCCAAAACAAGTCACGCCCGGGATGGTGCTCACCGTGTTGATCGACTCCTCGCACGAGGTGACGCACGAAGCTCTGGAGTCGCCGGCGCTTCGGCTCGGCGCGCTCATCTTCGACGCTCAGACATGGCGCGACGTCGGCGGCACGCATCCGTTCGGCGAGGGCTTCCGCGGCATTCTTGATTTCGTCCCGACGCGCATGAAACGCGAAGACGTGATGGAGGCGATGGAAAAAGTCCCGTGGGACGTCATCCACGCGCTCTTTCCGCACGGCACGCCCGATGACGTCGCGGAAAAGACGCAGGCATACGTGCACGCAGGACTGCGTCACGCGGTGTTTGAAAACGTCACCGCCGTCGGCAGGCCGCAGAAAGCGCTGTCGAGCTTCGCGGCGCTTGCGCGCACGGTCCGCATCGCGCGCGCAATGCCGTTGCCGTGAACGGTTCGCATCGCCGCGAGGTCGCGCAACGCTACGCAACAGATCCCGAGGCGTACCGCGACCTGTTCGGCCCGGCGCTTCTCCAATTGACCACGAGATTGCTGCAAGAGCTCCCTCTTTCCGACGCGAGAAGGGTGGCGGACGTTGCGGCCGGCGCAGGCCTACTACTGCCCGAGATCCGAAAGCGCGCGCCACATGCATTTATCGCCGCTTTTGATCTGACGGCGGCCATGCTCGCGGTTGCGCCGACCGGCTTCGCGTGCGCCGTCATGGATGCATGCGCACTTGCGGTCGCGTCGGAAACCTTTGACGTCGCGGTGATTACGTTCATGCTCCATCACCTTCTCGACCCGAGCGCCGCGCTGCGGGAAGCGAGGCGCATTCTTCGCTCAAACGGCGTCCTCGGCATCGCGACGTGGGCGCAGTTCGGTTCGTATCATGCTCTGGACATTTTGAACGAGGAGCTCGAGGACCGCGGCGCCCGAGCGGAAACGACGGCGGTCACGCACGACCTGCTCGACACGCCGGAGAAGATGCGCACGTTGATGATGGAGGCGGGATTTACCGGCGTGCGCACATGGGAAGAGCACGGATTCAACATCATGAATCCAGAAGAGTTTCTAGGGCGACACCTGCGTCTCGGCGTCACCCGGCGCAAGTTCGAGAGCCTGCCTGCTGGTAGCCAACAGCAGGCGGTGGCTGCGCTTCGATCGAGACTTTCCGGCATGCCGAGCGAGGCGTTCGACGAGCCCATGAACGTGGTCTATGCGATCGGTCGTGTCCCAAGTGCGTACACGGCGAGATAGCGGCAAAGGCCAAGGTCATGTGCACGGCCACGAGAGGAGTCGCTACACGCAGATCGATACTCACGTCCTCAACCGGGGAGGTTTCGACGTCCGCAGCCCGCTTGACGGGATCGCGACTGTCGGGCTCCAAGGTGCTGGTTATACTGACCGGCAGCGCCGCATAACTCCCAAAGAGATACGAGATGAGTGGAAGAAATCCGCAGGTCACGAAGGCTCCGATGCCGAAACAAAACGCCATGGAATGCGCGTTATACAGACCCGAAATGATGGTTAAACAGGTCTGTTCAACGAGAAGTTATTCGGATATGGATGCGTCAAATCCATGAGTCGCGTGAGCGAGCCACTGCGTGCATTGCGGCTATTGGTGGGCGTCTTCCTGTTGCTGCTTATCTCGTGTACAAATGAGAAGGCGCCAGC
>JAIVGO010000140.1 GCA_020201525.1 Actinomycetota bacterium
GGGTCAGACCGTGGTCGAGGCCGTATAGGTCAGCGCGATGTGGTATGTCCGGCCGCTCGCCAGCGCCCGGTCTGTGATCGCCGTCGGCTGTGACAAGCTGACCGAATATGCATCGGTTCCCGTGACCCCGGTGGCGATTGTGGTCGCGCTCGTGCCGACCGACACGGAAGAGGTTGCGATACCGAGGCCGCTCGTCGTCGTCGTGAGCACGGACAACGCGGCGCCCAGGGTTTTCGGTGTCGTTGCGTAAGCCGCGCTTGCCGTGACGTACTCGGTCATCCGTGATCTGTCCGCGGAGACCGTGACGAGATACGGCCCGGTCGCGGTGATTCCGATGGAGCCCGCCGCCCTGGTGTTCGCGCCCGACGGCACCAGCGTCCAGCCCGAAATCGTCGCCGACGGCGCCGTCGTCATCGAAACCGATCCCAGCGCATATGCCGGCGGCGCGGGTGCGGCGAACAACAGCCCGGCGGCAATCGCCGCCGCCGCCAAGACGGCTCTCTTCGTCAGTCGGATGGCAATGCCCCCTTTCTTGTACGTTCGGCTTCGCACTAGCCGACGTTTATAGTCAAGCGGACCGATTTTCACCTAGTGCGTGAGCGGGTTTGTGCGGGTATGTCTACCGCGCGCCGATGCCGCGTTCACGCGCGACGCGGCCGAGCAGTCCGTTGATGAAGCGGCCCGAGTCCTCCGTCGACAGCATCTTGGCCAGATCGACGGCCTCGTTGATCGCCACGCCGGGCGGCGTGTCCGTTCCGAAGAGGATCTCGAAGAGGGCAATCCGAAGCAGGTTGCGGTCGACGACGGGCATTCGCTCCAGCGGCCAGCGGTCGGCATATTCGCGAATGAGCGCATCGATGTCGGCGAGGTGCTCGACGACGCCGATGATGATTTCTCGGGCGAACGGCTGGATCGGCTCGTCTTCGAGGGAAACGATTTCCAGCGGCGACGTTGCCGTCACGTCGGCTGCGTGAAGGATGTCGAGCGCTCGCTTGCGCGCTTTCGTACGCGGCAGCACGGCTACTGGACGCGCGTGAGGTATTCGCCGGTGCGAGTGTCGACCTTGATCCGGTCGCCGGTTTCGACGAACAGCGGGACTTGAACCGTCGCGCCTGTTTCCAGCGTCGCCGGCTTCATCGCGCCGGAAACGCGGTCCCCCTTCACGCCGGGGTCCGTATGTTGGATCTCGAGCTCGACCGACGCCGGAAGCTCGACGGAGACGGGCCGCCCCTCGTACAGCGCGAGCATCGCCGTCTGTCCTTCCTTGAGCCACTGCACCCCGTCGCCGATTTCTTGCTCTTCGACGGACAGCTGATCGTACGTCGAGGAATCCATGAAGATGTAGTGCTGCCCGTCGTGATACAGGTACGACATCTCGCGTTTGTCGAGCATCGCCTGTTCGACCTTGACCCCGGCATTGAACGTGCGCTCGACGACGGCGCCGGTCCGTACGTTGCGCAACTTCGTACGCACGACTGCCTGGCCTTTTCCGGGCTTGTGATGCTGGAAGAACATGACGCTCCAGAGGTTGCCGTCAATTTCGAGCACCATTCCGTTCTTCAGATCGTTCGTCGTAACCATGCCTACACCTCGATGAGCTCACGCGGAGAGTTGGTAAGTACTTCGCATCCGTCGTCCGTCACGAGAACGGTATCCTCGATGCGAACGCCTCCGAACCCCGGAAGGTAGATGCCCGGCTCGACGGTGACCGCCATGCCGGCGGCGAGTATATCAACGCTCTCCTTGCGCACCGACGGCGCCTCATGGACTTCGAGCCCGATGCCGTGGCCCGTCCCGTGACCGAATCCGTAACCGGCTGCCTCCACGCGGTCTCGCGACGCCGCATCGACTGTGCCGCACGCAACGCCGGCCTTTACGGCCTCGACGCCCATTCGCTGTGCGTCGTACACAATGCCGTGAATCCGCCGGCGCTCGTCGTCGGCGCGTCCGAATGCGATCGTCCGCGTCATGTCCGAGTGGTATCCACCCCACGTTGCGCCGAAATCGAGCTTGATGAGATCGCCCTTTGCCAAACGTCGCTCCGACGGCGCGTGATGCGGCTCGGCCGCGCTTTCTCCGAAGGCGACGATCGTGTCGAACGAAAGCCCTTCACTCCCGGCCCGGCGCATTGCGTCTTCGAGCTCGGCGGCCGCCTCGCGCTCGGTCATTCCATCCCGAAAGCGGCCGAGCACCGTATTGAATCCTGCGTCGCCGATTGCGGCCGCCTTGCGCAACGAAGCCGCTTCTTCAGGCGACTTCACGATGCGCAGCTTTTCGACGACACCGGTGGTTTCGACGAGCTCGACGCCGCTCGCGTGCCGCATCGCTTTGGCAAACGACAACGTCATGTGGTGCGCCTCAACCGCGAGACGCTTGATGCCGCGGTCCTGAACGACCCGTCCGAGCGTCTCGGACATCCGCGGTGCGTCGTAGATCTCCCTCGGGCAGCCGGCCGCTTCGCGCGCAGACTGCTCCTCGTAGCGCGAATCGGTCAGAAGCAGGTCGGACTCGCCGATCAGGAGCTGGCCGTTCGACCCGCTGAAGCCGGTCAGGTAGCGCACGTTGACGAGCTTCGTAACGAGGAGGGCATCGGCTTCCAAACCGGCAAGTCGATCGCGAATGCTGTTTCGATTTGTATTCATGCGTTTCCTTTCAGCTTGCGCGCCGCCGCCTCGAGCGCCGCGACATATCCCGCCGGCCCGAGACCGCACACGACGCCGGCCGCAACAGGCGAGATCACCGAGTGCCTGCGAAACGTCTCGCGAGCATAAATGTTGGACAGGTGGACTTCATAGAGGGGAACGCCGGCTTCTTCCACCGCGTCGCGCAACGCGAGCGCGTAATGCGTGAATGCCGCCGGATTCATCACGATTGCCGCCGCGCGCTCGCGCGCGCCCCGAATTGCTCGGATGAGCTCGTCGAGCACGTCCGACTGGAAGAACTCGAGGTCGAGATCCAACTCGGCCGCTCGCTTGCGCAACATCTCTTCGATCTGCGCGAGCGTCGTTGTGCCGTAGATCTCCGGTTCGCGCGTGCCGAGCGTGTTGAGCTTCGGGCCGTTGACGATGAGAACGAGGGGGCTGCTCACGCGGACACCTTTTCATACGCCGACCGCACGAGATCGGTTGAGACGTCGGATACCAGCCGCGGTCGTCCGAGATCTTCGAGGATGACGAAACGGATGCCGCCGTGATACTTCTTGTCGCCGCCCATCGCTCGCAAGACCGATTCAAACGGCGCCTCTGCTCCGGCTACCGGCAATCCGGCCGCTTCGACGGCCCGGGCGTGTTCGGCGACGCGATCGGCAAACCCGAGACCCGCTGCGAGATGCGCGGCGAACATCATGCCGATTGCGACGGCTTCACCGTGCCGCCACGTCGAATAGCCGCCGAGTGCTTCGAGCGCGTGGCCGAGGGTGTGTCCGTAATTGAGGAACGCTCTGCGTCCTTGCTCGGTTTCGTCGGCTGCAACGATGCGGGCCTTGATCGATGCCGCTTGCGATACGAGCCGGACGAGCGACATCGGTTCGCGATCGAAGATCGCGGCGCGTTCACGCTGAAGCAGCGACAGCAGGTCGGCGTCGTCGATCAACCCGTGCTTCACGACTTCGGCCAGCCCGCTGGAAAACTCGCCGCCCGGCAGCGATTGCAGCGTCGTCACGTCGGAAATCACAGCGACCGGCTGGTGGTAGGCGCCGACCAGATTCTTTCCTTCGGGCAAGTTAACGCCCGTCTTGCCGCCGATCGATGCATCGACCTGTGCCAGGAGCGTCGTCGGCATCTGTGCGAACGGCATGCCCCGGTGATACGTCGCCGCCACGAATCCGACCAAGTCTCCGGTCGCGCCGCCGCCGAGCGCAACGAGCAAGTCGCGTCGGTGCGCGCCGGCTGCAGTCAGGCGGCGAAGTAATGATTCCGCACGCGACATCGTCTTCGCGGCTTCGCCGCCTTCGATGCTTTCCCGCTCGACGCGAACGCATGTGGCTTCGAGTCCGGCCGAGGCGCGTTCCCCGTACAGAGTGAGCGCGGTTTCGTCGGCGGCAAGCATCGCGACGTCGACACGTTCGGACAACGGAAGAAACTCCCCGGCGCGCTCCAGGATTCCCGCGCCGATCCACACCGAGTAGGGGCGGCCCGGAATTTCGATCTTGATTTCGACGGGCGACGTCATCGTGCCAGCAGCGCCACGATCTCGGCCGCGACGTCCTCGGGCGTTCGTCCCCCGGTGTCGACGATGAGATCGGCGGCAGCCTCGTACGCCGGAGCACGTTCGGCCAGCAGCCGGTCGAACGCATCGGGAGACGAAAGCAAAGGCCGTCCGGCGCCCGACCCGGTCCGCGCACGCAATGCATCTGCGGGAGCCCGCAAATATACGATCGGCCCCGCGCTTTGCAGCGCTTGATAATTCTTGAGCGCCAGCACGGCGCCTCCGCCGCAGGCGATGACCCTCCCGGAGCCGGAGACGGCCTGCGTAACCGCGTCCGTTTCGCGTGCGCGAAAGCCGGCCTCGTTGGATTCGGCGAATATTTGCTCCACCGACTTGCCGGCGGCGGCTTCCACGAGCGCATCGGTATCGACGAAATCCAGTCCGGTCAGTGCGGCGAGCGCCCCGCCGACCTCCGTCTTGCCGGCTCCCATGAATCCGATCAGGACGATGCTGCGCAACACTACCGTCGTCCGATCTCGTCCATATAGGCGTGCAGATTCCGCTGCAGCTCGGCGACCGAGTCGCCCCCGAACTTCTCGAGCATGGCGCGCGCCAGCACAAATGCAACGGCGGCTTCACCGATCACCCCGGCGGCCGGCACCGCGCACACATCCGAACGTTGCGTGATTGCCGGGGCTTCTTCTTTCGTATTGACGTCCACCGTCGGCAGCGAGCGAGCAAGCGACGACAACGGCTTCATCGCCGCACGTACCCGCAGCGGTGCGCCCGTGGTCATCCCGGCCTCGGTTCCGCCGCTTCGTTCGGTCGGCCGCGAAAATCCCTTTCCTTCTTCCCACTGGATTTCGTCGTGCGCCCGCGATCCCGGCGTGCGCGCGATGTCAAAGCCGGGACCGATCTCCACGCCCTTGATCGCGTGAATGCTCATGATCGCTTGCGCAAGCTGCGCGTCGATACGACGATCCCAGTGCACATAGGTTCCGAGGCCGGGCGGCACACCCCACGCAACGACCTCGAAGACGCCGCCGAGCGTGTCTCCAGCGCGGCGCGCCTCTTCGATCGCCTCGATCATCGCGCTTTCGGCGCCGGAATCCAGGCAGCGAAGCGGTGAGGAATCGATGCGCTCCAAATCCACAGGGTTGGGAAGGTCTCGATCCGCCGCGCGCACCGAACCAACTTCGAGAACGTGGGACACGATCGTCACGCCGAGAGGAGCGAGCAGCGCTTTGAAAACTGCACCCACCGCGACCCGCGCCGCCGTCTCGCGCGCGCTCGCGCGCTCCAGCACCGCGCGGGCGTCTGGGAAACCGTACTTGAGCATGCCGGTCAGGTCGGCGTGGCCCGGCCGCGGACGCGTCAGCGAGGGATCTTCGAGGACGCCGTCCTCTTCCTCGACTGCCATGATCTGTTGCCACTTCGGCCATTCGGTGTTGTGAATCACCATCGCGAGCGGCGAGCCGAGGCTGCGGCCGTGCCGCACGCCGCCGAGGATCTCGAGGCGGTCTTCCTCGAATTTCATGCGCGTGCCGCGGCCGTATCCGTGCCGCCGCCGAGCCAGCTCCGCGCGAACCTGCTTCCCGGATATGACGACGCCGGCCGGCAGGCCTTCAATCGTCGCGACGAGCGCCGGGCCGTGTGATTCGCCCGCGGTGAGGTATCTCAGCATGGCCTCATCGTACCGGAGCACCTTCCTGGTATTGAGCCGAAAAAATGAGGGGCGATCCCGAGTCGCAGGACCGCCCCCGTGTTCTCGCCGTGGCTCCCCCTCAGAAGTCGGCGAGAACGCTCGCTTGATTCCTACCCGGTCGCCCACCGGGTCACTTGAGCACCTCCTGTCCGATGCACAATGTGAACCTTTCATCTCCGAACACGAACGTTCCACACGACTTCGTGAGATCCAGAACGCGGTAGCTGCCGGCGAACGTGTCGCCTTCCTTCACCGTGTAGCTCTTGCCGTTCACCTCGACCGTCGCGAGCAGCGTGCCGTTGCGCGTGTTGATGTCGACCAAGCTGACGCGCTGTCCGCCGCTCGGACCGCCTTCAGACGGCGACGACGTGCCGGTCGGTTGCGGCGCCGGTGTTCCGGCCGGCGGCGGGGATCCGCCAGAGCTCCCCGCCGCGATCAATGGCCGGAACGGATCTTTTCCTTCAAATGATTCGAACGTCTCGGGTACCGGTGTCGCCGCCGCGGTCGGGCTTGCCGTCGGGACCGGGGTGCGCGAGCCGGACGTCGGCGGCGCAGTTTCGACCGTCACCGGCCCACCGCCGCCGGTAAAGAAAATCAGGTACACGAGCCCCAACAGCACGACGATGCCGAGCACGATGATCACGGCGCGCTCGCGAGGAGCGAACCCAGCCCAGCGTTCGGTGAGTGCGCTCATCGCGGGCTCCCGGACGGAGACGGTGCCGGCGACGCTGCGGCGCCGCCCGTCGTTGCCGGCGTGCGCTTGATCTCTGCGGCGGTTGCGCCGGGCGGAACGACGTACATCGTCATCGTGACCGTCGACTGCAAAGTGGTCGTTCCGGTGAGTTTGTCGAGCAATGGCGACATCGAAAGGTTCTTCACCTCGACGACGCGCTGCAAATCTTCGAGCCGCGCGAGGAAGCTTTCCATCCGGAAGAACCCGCCCTGCACCTGAAGCGTCACGGAGATGCTCTGAATTGCCGATCCGGTTATCGCGCCGCTGAGCGTGGACGGTGGCGTCGGAGCGATCGACTGCAAGTCGATACCGTCGGCGTTTGCCGCCGCTTGCACTTCACGGATGAAGGTCGGCAGATCGGGCGTCGGAGGAAGCAGCATCTGGAACTGCGCGAGCTTCGCTTGCGTGGCCGCGGCATTCTCTTTCGCTTGCTGCAGTTGGCGCAGCGTCAGACGCAGCTGCTGCTCGTCGTCTTCGGCAGCAGCGATTTTCGCATTGACCTCCTTGACCTGCTTCATCTTCGGGCTGATGAGCGCGATCCAGAACAGGAGAACGACGACGATGCTCGCGACGACGGCGACGATCATGTTCCGCCTCACGTGGCACGCTCCCCGCCCCGCTGGTTCTTGCGCAGGGATGCGTCGGTCAGACCGACGGACGACGCAAAGTTAACGGGGCACGCCGGTGCACCCTTGCTCGACAGAGAAAGGTACGGCGCCACGAATTCCTTCGGGATGCCGATGCGTACGAGCCACTTCGCGACTTCCAAATGCGTGCCGTCTTCCGGGATCAACGTGCAGCCAGAAAATGTGACGGAGCCGGTCGTCGTCGCCGCTCCCGTCGTAGTGCCGCCTGCGCCGGCTTGAACAGATCCCGTGAAGTTCGTCAGCCAGACGTCGGCCGGTATGACGGTCGCGACGTCGGAAAGGATCACGCTCCATCGCACCTCGCTCGTCGTGAGTGCGCCGAGCAATTGCTGCTTGTTTGCAAGCTCGCGCTGTAGCTCTGCGAAGCGGCTCAACTGGTTCACTTGCGCCTGTAGGTTTCGATTTTCGGCGTTTTGGCGCTCGAGTCGCGCGTTTGCCCCAGACAACCGGCCGGCTTGCAAGATCGTGACGATGAGCAGCAGCGCGACGAGACCGCCGACGCCGGCCGCCATGACGAGCGTGACCTGGCGCGCGCGACGGCGCTCGACGATCTCTCTCGGCAAAAGGTTGATCTGGCGCATCAATTGCCTCCGAGAGTGAGTCCGATCGCGACGGCGCCGACCGCGGAGATTTGGGCCAGTAGCTCGGGCTCGAACCCTTTGCCCGGCCGGACTCGGATGGTCGGATCTGCTTCGACCACCGGAAGATGTAGGGCAGCTTCAATTCGCGCGCGGAGGTTCGGGAGTCTCGCCCCACCCCCAGTCAGTGAGACCCTCGTGATCTGCGCAGCGTTGGGCTGCCCCAAGTAGTAATCGATGGATCCACGAACCTCTTCGATGAAGGACGCGGCACGCGTTTCGATGATCGTCGCGGCGCCTTCGGCAACAGGACCGCCGGCTTCGGCGGCGACACCCACACGCGACTTGACGCTCTCGGCGTCTTCGACGGGAATGCCCAGCCCGGCCACGAGCGCCTCCGTGATGTCGGCACCGCCCATCGGCAAGATGCGGACGAACTTCGGCGAGCCCTGTTCGTGCAAGACGATGTTGGTGACGCCTCCGCCGATGTCGATCAGCGCCTCGCTTTCGCGACCGGCGAGCAGTGGTGGGTGTTCGGGCGACACGGCTCGGAGCGCGGCGAAGGGCGAGACGTCGACGAGCGCCGGATCGAGCCCGGCATTCTGGACCGCCTGGACGAGCGCGTCGATCATCCCGCGCTGCGCCGCAACGAGGAGCACCTGCATGCGGCGTTCGCCGCCTTCGGCGGCGAACTCCTCGAGCACTTGGAAATCCAAGATCGCGTCGTCGACCGGGATCGGAATGAACTCCTGGACTTGGAACTGAATGCTGGAGCGGAGCTCGGCTTCTTCCATCCACGGCAGATCCACCTGCCGGACGACGACCTTTTGGTTCGATACGCCGACGCCGACTCGGCGCGTGCGGAAACCGCCGCGCTCGATCGCCTCTTTGATGGAAGCGGTCACGAGACCGACGTCCGCAACCTCGCCGTCGGGCGCCGCGCTCGGCGGCAGCCCCACTTGGGAAAAGCGAACGAGGGAGGTCCCGTCCTTACCCTGGGAGATTTCGGCGGCTCGAACGGCGGTCGTGCCGACGTCGAGTCCGATGAGGGGAGGCACGTCTTGGCCCTTCGCTATGCGCCGTCGGGCCGGACGGCACGATCGGATAGATACCTGTTCACGTCGCTTTCCCTGATGCGGTAGTTCTTGCCGACCCGGATGGCGGCGAGGGAACCGCTCTTGATGAGCCGGTAGACCGTCATGTTCGAGACGCGCATCAGCGCCGCCACCTCACCAACCGTGAGGAGGCGGTCGCCGACGTACTGGCTCTTTCGCGGCGCCACTGTCATTCGCCCCCATCCCTCCGCCCCGGCATCCGGGGCCTCGTACCTGCGGAAACCTCAACTCTCACAACTTCAACAACTGTCACAAGTTCCACATCTTTAACAAATTCAACAACTATCACTTTTGAAACGGTGGAGCGCGAACCTAACTCCGGGCAACAACAATTGTCAATAGGCGAATTCGGCCCCGATAGATTGCATCTTTAGAATTACATCACTGTAATTAACTGAAACCCCTGATTGCAACGACAATGAACGCTAAGCGCGGTCGTTCACCCTCGGCTCGGTTTGCGTATCGGGCTGCTCACCGAGGTAGAACCGGCGATCGGAACCGAATGCTGGTCTGCCTCGAGCCGTCTCGGCCGAGGGCCTCGCCGGGCGCTCCCCCTAACCGTGCGGCAGCAACGTGGTGACGCCGGAGGTCCAGAGGATGGTCACGACGGCGCCGAAGGCCATGAACGGCCCGAACGGCACGGCGGATTTCCGTCCGGCCTTCTTCGCGGCCATCAGCGCAATTCCCGTCACCGCTCCGCTCAGGAAGGCAAGGAAGAAGCCTGCGAACACGGCGCGCCAGCCAAGGACCCCGAGAGCGAGACCGAGGGCGAACGACAGCTTCACGTCGCCCATGCCCATTCCCCCAGGGGCGATGAGGGCGATCAAGAGGAAGACGCCGAAGGACGCCGCGCCGGCGAGGAGCCCGCGAATGAGGGCGTCGCTCTGGCCGAACGCTAGGGCGACGGCGGCGAAGGCGGCCACCGCCACCACGGTGGAGGGGTACACGATCGCGTTCGGGAGGAGCTTGTGCTCGAGGTCGATCAATGTGAGCGCGAGCAGGACCCAGAAGAGCGCCGCGTAGACGGCCGCCAAAGCCGGCCGGTCGAATCGCCAGAAGGCGGCGGCCCACAGCACGGCGGTGCCGATCTCCCCCACCAGGTACTTGGGCGAGATCTTCGCTTTGCACGTGCGGCACCTGCCTCGCAAGATCAGCCACGACAAGACCGGGACGTTGTCGAGCGCCGTCAGCTCGCGGCCGCAATGCGGGCATCGCGAGCGCGGCTTCACGACGGATTCCTTTCGCGGTACGCGATAGACCACGACGTTCAAGAAAGAACCGAACATCAGCCCGAGGAAGGCCGCGATGACGATGAGAAATGCTCTCGTGATGTGCTCCCGATCGCGTTCGGCTCAGGCTACCCGACGAAGAGATCTTTGAATCGGAACCGTGCGGTCAGGGATTGAGCTCGAGCCATTGCTGAATTTCGTATGTGTCCGGCCCGAATCCGACGACGCGCTCGACGCGCGAGTCGTACGTCATTTGCTGGTTGTCCTTGACGAGGATCTCGTCGGCGTAGATCGATCCGAACTGGACCTGGTTGTTCTTGACGGCGACCGGACCGTAGGGCGCGTAGATCAGCACGGCGGTCTTGCCCGACGGCTGGAAGTTGTTCTTCAGATGGATCGAGCACTCGCTCTTATCCTGATTGAGGTCGCATGTCGTACCGACCGGCGGCTGGTACGTGGAGACGAGGACGAAAATGGCGTCGTTCGTGTCGTCTGCGACACCGTTCGTGAAGATCGGCGCATTGGAGATGATGGTGGTGTCGCCGGTGATGACGACGTTCGTGAGATCGATACGGTTGTCTTGGTTCACCGGTGCGGCTTGGTTGATATAGAACGTGCCGCTGATGTGCTTTCCCTGACCGGCCACGTACGTTTGAAAGTCGCTTACCGCCGTGGCAGACGGGGTGCCGGCGGTGCCGAATTGATGCAACGTGGCCGGGTCGTAGTTGAGATCGGAATACGTGAAGACCGGCAGTGGCTTGCTCGCGGGTGCTGCGGTACAGACGTTGTTGGCTACGACGCCGCCGACGGTGCCGGGGCCGGTCTTCGTTCCCCAGGTCGTCACGTTCTTGCCCACGCTCGACCCGGTCTCGAGCCGGACGGTGTAGTTGTTCAGGTTCTCTCCCCCGCAGGTCACCGGGTCGGTCGGCGCCGTGACGGATGCTTTTGCGTTTCCGTCGATGATCGCGTTGTTGTCGAGGTGGATTGCATAGGAGTTGGAGTCGTCGAACCACCCCGACCACGCGTCCCCTTTCACGCGCGACCCGTTCGCGAGGTGGATGTACCCCCGGGCGGCCGTCACGGATCCGTCGACCGTGTCGCCTTCGTCGACGGTGATGTTCTCGTTGGCCCAGATATCTCCCGTGATCAAATCATTGTTCTTCGTGCTGACGCTGGTGTAGGAGAACAGCGCGTACTTGAATGCCGGGGGCGGCGCCATCGTAACCCTGAGCTTCCGCTTTGTTTTCAAGCCGCCGCCTGTGCCGACCGATGCCGCGGCATCGATCTGATAGCGCTTCCTCGCCAGCTTCGTGACCGTCACGGTGTACGTCCCTTCGTTGCCGCCCTCGTTGATCGACCCGGTAAAGGTCCCGGCGAATCCCCCGCCGGTCGACTGCAGCTTGGAAATCGCGTGTTCGACGCCCGATTCGGCGACGTGGAGCGCTTCGACGAAGTTCCTCCCGCGCCCCGTCGAGAAGTCACTGTGCGTCCCCACCGTGAGGGTCAGCGCAACGAGGGTCCCGATGACACCCATCAGAATGATCGAAATGATGAGCGCGAACCCGCTCTCTTCCTCGCGTAGCGCGGTCGCCATTCTCTGCGTCATGTTGTGACCTCGTTCCTGAGCCGGATCTCGGACGTAAGGTTCAAGACGGTGTCCGGCCGCCGCGCCGGATGAACGGACAGCGTGATCGAGATCAGCTGAGCGCCGGTCGTGCTTGGGGTAAATGTGAAGAGCGACGTCGAGTTCATGTTTGTGAGAACGACGCCGTTTTTCGTCCCGACGGTTCGCAGCAGGGTCGTTCCGGTTGCGTCGGGATGATAGATAACGTGAGTCGAGACACCGTTGACGTACGTTTGCATGTCCAGCGTCGTCGCCGTCGAGGAAGCGTTGATCGCGGTCGCCTGGCGCGTCTCCTTCGTGATGCGGTCGATGGCGAGCCGCATGCTGTCGAGGGACTGGCTGCGTTCCTGGGTAAACACCTGCGTGCGCTGGACGGACTCGAAGACGGTGACGAGCGAGACCATCACGATGAGCAAAAGCATCATCGTGACGGTGATCTCGGCGACGGTGAATCCGCCCTCAGCACTGATTCTTGGTGAGCGAAACCGTGTTGCTCGCATTCGACTCGTTTCCCGCCTTGTCGTAGCCGACGGCGTAGTAGCGAAGGGAGTCCAGGGATTTTGAATCTGTATCCGACATCGTGGTGGTGCTCACGGTTCCTAGCGCCGCCCACGCGCCGTTGTTGACGCTTTTGTAGATGCGATAGCCTCGAAAATTCGCGTCCGTCGATGCTCCCCACGACAGGCTCACGGTTCGGTTCGATCCGCTGCACGATTTGGTGAACGTCAGCGTGCCCGGCGTCGAAGGCTTCGTGGCGTCGACGACGATCGTGAAGGGTCCGGTTGTTTGGGTATTGCCGGCGCCGTCGGCGAACTTTCCCCATACGCTCTTCGTTCCGTCGCCGCCCGGCGTTGCCCAGGAGAAGTGCTCGACATTGTGTTGGATGGTGCTGGCGTCGCCGAAGATCGAGCCGTCGCTGGAGAAGCGAGCCGTTACCGGGCTGCAACCGTCCGACACCTGCACCTTGAGCCCGAGGGAGTTGCTTGCCGTATAACCGGTTTCCGATCCGCTTCCAGACTCAATCGAGAAGCTCCCGGACGGCGGGGTCGTATCCCCCGGGCAGGGGCTGCTCGGCGTCGGCGAGGGGGTCGGCGACGCACTCGACGTTGGGCTCGGTGTCGGCGACGGCGATCCGACGGTGGCGCTCGAGCCGGTCCCGTTTACGATCACGCTGCCGGTCGTTACAAACGCGGAAGCATAAACGGTCTTGGACACGCCGCCGATGGACGGCGTCTTGAAGACGGCAGCGATTTCGACCCGCTTGTAGTCCTGCGTGCCGGTCACGGCGGGGTCATCCACCCACGTGACGTATTGATAGATCTTCATGAACGTCGTTCCAACTTGGACGGGGTCCTCGAAGTGCTGCACCTTTCCATTTACCGAATCCACGATGAGAGCTTCGCTGCTCGCCGGGCCGGGGATTTCGTAGGAACTTCCGTCGTTACTGACCCCGTAGTCGGGATCGGTGACGTCGGTGTTGTGCGTTGCGGCGGAAGACAGCGCGACTTCCTCGTAGGGGTAGTTGCGCAAGTGCTCGAGGCGGGCGTTCGCGATTTCGGCGGCCGACTGCCGCTGACGTCCGAGCGAGACTTGCTTCAGCCCGATACCCATGGCTGCGGCCAGGGAGAAGAACCCGATCGCAAGCACGGTCAACGCGACCATCAGCTCGACGATCGTGAAGCCATCTTCTCGGTTGTAGCGCTTATTCACTGGGCTCCCATCTGCACTGCTACCTGCAGATATCGGCCGAAGTTCGCCAAGTCTTGATCTATGACGCGAGGTGTCGCGACCGTCCCTACCCCGGCTGCGAGGCGCGTCAGAACAAAAGAGCAGGGGCGGTGGCCGAGATCCACCGCCCCTGCTTGCTAAGCGAGGTATTGCTTTACCAGGCGCTGCCGTACGTCGCCGTGGCGCACGTGTCGCCGGAAGCCGTGCTGGCAACCTTGGCGTAGTACGTACCCGCCGACGTCTTGCCGTGGAACGCCGCCGCCAGGTCGGCCGCGACGTCCATGAGACAGAACGTCGTGCCCGAGGAGCTCCAGCTGCGAAGAACGACTGCCTGCGATCCGGTTGCGAGCTCTTCCGGAACC
>JAIVGO010000046.1 GCA_020201525.1 Actinomycetota bacterium
TCCTCCTGCCACGGGAGTTGTTCTTCGGCGTTCCACACGCTCGGCTCCCCCTCACTCGTCTCTCCTCGGCGCCCCTCTGACGCCGTCGACACTCATCGATGGAATTCGACAAGTGTAATTACGCTGCTGTGATTCTAAAGATAGTTGAGTCCAGGTCAAGTCTTTGGGAGAAAAAGTTTTGCGCGCTCAATCACGTCCAGAGATATCCACAGACACACGCGCGCGCATTTGTGATGACCTGCATCGATCGAAACGCGCCGACGTGACAGAACACAACCACGCTGTTGATAACTCCACGGGAAGAACGTGTCACCCGGCAGCGCTCCGATGCACGCGGTCAGCGATCGAAGGCGCGGCGGTGTGTAGCGCTGCTGTCGTCGCCGATCGCAAGGCGGCAAGTCGGGACGCGTAGCAGCGCTACGCGAGCGACGCAGCCAACGCCGCGATCGACGACGACAGCACCGCGCCACAAAAAGGCGATCGGCCGGATGCCCGGCCGATCGTGGGGGGAGAGGTTTGCGCTCGCGCGCTTGTTGACAAGTATCTCGGATCGAGCGAGGGGCGGACGATAGCCGCTAGTGACGAATCGGGGTAGCCCAAAGTGATGGTTTTCAATTCCGGACTACAAACGGCTGTTTTTGCGGTGTTTTCGCGCGCGTAGGGCTTACGGAGCCGGAATTTCAGGGGTTTCTTCATCCTTCGGCGGAGCCGGTACCGGACGCCCGGGGGCTGCTTGCCTGGCGCGGCGCTTTGCCGCTCGCTCGAGCTTCGCCGCTTTGCGGTCCTCCGGCCCTTCGGGCGCCTTTGGAGTCTTCGGCGCCTTGACCGCCTTGGCCGGCCGCGGTCGCCTGGGGGCGGTCGCCTCGGGCGCCGGCTCGGGCTCGGCCGCCGGAGGCGCAAGGGCCTCAGGCTCCCCGATCGCCGTCTCCACCTTGCTGACCACCGGCTCGGCCTCCGTCGCCTCTGGAGCCTCGTACAGCTCGCCGATCATGAGGGCCACGTCGGCTTCCTCGGCCGGCTCGGGCGCCTCCGGAGGCACCTCGGGCTGGGGCTCCGGCTCTTGCATGGGCTCGGGCACGACGGCTTCGACCGGCGGCGGAGCCGGGGGCGATTCCAGGAGCGTGTCCTCGGCCGGGGCCGGGGCACCGAGACCGAGGACGACCTCGTCGGGCTCGGGGGCGAGCTCGGCCGCCGGCGGCTTGGCGGCCTTGGCCGGCTTCGGCTTCGCGGCCTTGACCGGGGCGGGCTTCGGCGCCGGCGGCTTGGCGGCCGGCTTGGCCGGCTTTGCCTTCGCCGCACTCTCGACAACTTTCGCCTTCGCCTTCGCCGCCTTCGGCGGTGGTTGGACCTCGACCGGGCGCGGGCGAGGCGCCTCGTCGACGATCAAAGGGCTGGGCGCCGGCGGACGGCGCTCGGGCCGTGGCCCGGCGGTGGGTGCCGGCGCTTTTGCGAGGGTTTCGGCCGCGGCTTTGATCGACTCGGCTCCGACCTGGGGCATCCGGGGCAAGTTGCGGCCCTCGGCCATCCGAAAACGTCGTGCGTCGCGCCGGTCGCGCCGGCTGGCCCACGCGCCACGCATGCCGGCGGCGAACGCCGGGCGCTGCTTGGCATCGACGGCGCGCGCGAATTCCTCGAGAAGCTCGGTGATGACGCGGTCTCGCTCCTCTTCCAAAGCGATGTCGCGAACTTGCAGATACGCGAGCAAGCTTTCTTGCAACGTTTGGAATCGGGCCGCGATCGCGTCGAGCCCGCCGGTGACGGAGCCGGCGCTCTCTGTCAGCCGGTCTGCGGCCTGCGACAACCGTGTGGAAGACGCGTCCGTTCCTCCTTGCACACGCGATGCCAGCGATTCGTTTTGCGCGGTGATGTCTCTGCGAAACTCATCCAGAGCGGCTTTGATCTCGTCGGGAGACTTGCCGACGACCTCCATGGACGACTCCAGCGTGCTGAGGCGATTCTCGATCACGTCGCTACGTTCTTGCGCCTCGGCGAACCGGCGAGCGAGCTGTGCGTAATTCTGTTCGGCTGCATCCTTGATCGCAGCGGTGTCGGCAAGGAGCGCTTCGCGCGCGGCGATCATTTCCGAATGCAACGTCTCGCGTGTCGAGCTCGTCTCGGACAGTGCAGCGTCGCGCAACGACGTGATGTGGCTTTCGATGAGCTCGCGAAGCGCGGACGCCTCCGACGCCGCGGACTCGCGCGCGGCTTCCGCAGTCGTGCCGAACAACGCGCGCGCTTCCTCGGGATCGAGCATCACCGGGTCCGGGCGGTCTGCCAGCGCCGAAATCGTGGCCGACAGCTCACCGATCGCGGTTTCGACGGATTCGAAGCGGTCGGCGATGCCTTCGCTCGGTGCGCCGGCCGCCGGGGCGAGCTGCACGCGCTCGGAGGCTTCACGTGCGGCTTCGACGGCTTCGCCGAGCGCCGCGACTTGTTCGCTCAGCTGCTCCATGCCATCGCGAATGCCGACCATCAATTCCGCGAGCACACGCTGCTCGCGTACTTGTTCGTCGATCGCCCCGGACAGAAGATCGTCGATTCGGCGAGATAGGTCGGCTGCTTCGTCCATTCATTCCTCCCTGCGAGCGGCAAGAATATCCAGATGAGGACCTTCGGGTACAGAACACAAATCCTAAATCTGCGGATTGGGACTTAGCGACTATGGTTTACCGCCGGTCGAATGCGGTATGAATAGCAGGTCCGGTGAAAGCCGGGTGCCGGGGGGAAACCCCCGAGCGCATCCCCCGCAGGGAGGGGTCCCCCGCCCCTCCCTGCCCCCCTGTTCGGGGCAATCCGGGGTTTTCACTACGATCAACCTGCGCGTTCGATGCGCTCGTACGTCGTCGAACGCCGCGCGGGAATGCGCCCGATCTCGAGGATCGCCCGCTTGATTTGCTCCGGCTCGAGCCGGATGCCGTGTCCGGCGCCGGCCATCCGCGAGATGGTTTCCTCCATGAGCGTGCCGCCGAAGTCGTTGCAGCCCCCTTGCAGCATCACTTGGGCACCGGCGACTCCCATCTTGACCCACGACACCTGGATGTTGTCGATCGATCCGCGGAGCAGAATGCGCGCGATCGCGTGCATGCGCCGATTTTCTTCCCACGTCGCTCCCGCGCGCGCTTTCCCGGCGAGATAAATCGGTGCGTTTTGATGGACGAAAGGCAGCGGGACGAATTCTGTGAAGCCACCGGTCTCCGTTTGGATGCGGCGAAGCCGCTCGATGTGATCAACCCAATGCGGCGGCGCATCCACGTGTCCGTACATGATGGTGCTCGTGCTCTTGATACCGACGCGGTGTGCCGTCTTGATGATTTCTTCCCACAGGTCGGCCGGGAGCTTTCCTTTTGTGAGAACCCACCGCACGTCGTCGTCGAGAATCTCTGCGGCGGTTCCCGGAATCGTATCGAGGCCGGCGACTTTCGCCTCCTCGAGCCATTCCTCGTACGTAATGCCGAGCCGCGTCGCGCCGTTCATTATCTCCATCGCACTGAAGGCGTGGATGTGCATCTGCGGAACACGCCGCTTTATCTCGCGAAGGATGGCGAAGTAGTGATCGCCGGGAAGATCCGGGTGGATTCCTCCTTGGATACACACCTCGTCGGCCCCGTAGGCCCACGCTTCCTCCGCCCGGCGGCCGATTTCGTCCATGCCGAGCGTGTACGCGTCGGCGTCGACACGCCGCTGTGCGAAGGCGCAGAAGCGGCAGCCGACGTAACAAACGTTCGTGAAGTTGATGTTGCGATTCACGACGTACGTCACAACGTCGCCGACGGCGTCTTTGCGAATGTCGTCGGCGAGCCGGCAAAGCGCATCGAGCTCTTCGCCGTCGGCTTGGAAAAGCGCGATCGCTTCGTCTCGCGTGGGGTGACGGCCTTCTGCAGCGCGATGCAGCGCGGCGCGCACCTCGTTCGGCGTGGCAGGGATCCTGGTCGCCCACTGCTTGCTCGCATCGACTTCGAGCGCATCCCAGTTGCCGTGGATCTCGTTCGTGTCGGCGCGAAGGCTTCGCGTCAGCTCTTCCGTCGAGACGAAAGCGTTTTCGACGTTTCGGATGTCTTTCGAGAGCACGGTCGTCGGCGTGACGTCGGGATCCTGCCATGGGATCGGCGCCGGCGTGGTGTTGTCACGCGCAAATCCCTCCATCGTGCGCAGCGCATCGACGGGGTGGCGCATCCGCCCGCTCAACCAGGGATCGGGCTTCATCGCGTACTGCGGATAGATCGTGAGCCGTTCCTCGAGCGCGTACCCCTTGGCTTCCGTTTCTCTTTCCAGGACATCGAGTTGGGGCCACGGCTTTTCCGGGTTCACGTGGTCGGGCGTGACGGGTGACACACCGCCCCAGTCGTTGATGCCCGCGTCCAGCAGCCGCGGAAATTTCTCATCGGAGAGATTCGGCGGCGCTTGCACGGTTGCCTTCGGTCCGAGGACGAGACGGGCGACCGCGATCGTCGCAAGGTAATCGTCGAGATCCGGCTCCGGATGATGCGCCATCAGAGTGTCCGGCTTCGCGCGGAAGTTTTGAACGATGACTTCTTGGATGTGGCCGTACTGATTCGCGAGACGGCGAATGTCCAGCAGGCTTTGGATCCGCTCCTCGTGTGTCTCGCCGATGCCGATGAGGATGCCGGTGGTGAACGGGATCGCGTGACGGCCGGCGTCTTCGATCGTGCGCAGCCGCACGGCGGGCTTCTTGTCGGGGCTTCCGAAGTGCGCTTCGCCCCTGGTCGTGTACAGGCGTTCACTGCTCGACTCGAGCATGAGGCCCATGCTGGCGCTCACCGGCTTGAGCCTGGCCATGTCGTCCCAGCTCATCACGCCGGGATTCAAGTGCGGAAGCAGGCCGGTTTGCTCGATGACGTGAATCGCCATCGCACGGACGTAATCGAGCGTGTTCGAATAGCCGCGTTCGGCGAGCCACGTTTTCGCTTGCGGGTACCGCGCCTCGGGCCGGTCCCCGAGTGTGAACAGGGCTTCCTTGCAACCGGCCGATTGTCCGGCTTTCGCGATCTTCAAAACCTCTTCGGAGCTCAGGAACGGCACAACGTGTTCCGGCGTCGTCGCGAACGTGCAGTAATGGCAAAGGTCGCGGCAGAGGCGTGTGAGGGGAATGAAGACTTTTTTCGAGAAGGTTACGACGCCGGCGTGCGGGCCGGCGTCGCGAACGCGTCGCGCGGCTTCCAGAAGACGATCGAGATTTTCTTTGCGAGCCGAAAGCAATACCTCGGCTTCGTCGGGCGCAAGGGCTTTGCCTTCTTCCGCACGACGAAGTGCTCGGCGAACAGCGTGGTCGAGCGCGACGGGCATCAGAGCCGGAGCCTACCCGCGCGCACCGCGATCTCCAAAGCGCCGTTCGGCCGGCAAAGCGCTTTCTGGCTCCTGGTGCACGTTGTCTATTGAAGACGGGCACGGCCGCCGATCACGATAAACTTCCGGCCGTGATCGTCGTTTTGGCGGGTGGCGTCGGCGCCGCGCGGTATTTGCGCGGCGTGCTTCGCGTCGTCTCGCCGGACGACGTGACGATCATCGGCAACACCGGGGACGACTTCCGCATCTACGGCGTGCACGTATCGCCCGACCTCGACATCGTTACGTACACGCTCACCGGTCGGATCGACGAGGAGAAAGGGTGGGGGCTCGCCGGCGATACGACGGTGCTCCTCGACGAGATGCGTGCGGCGGGGCTGAACGCGTGGTTCCATCTCGGCGACCGCGACTTCGGCGTCTGCCTCGCACGAACCGAGATGCTCGCCGCCGGCGCGTCGCTGTCGGACGCAACCGCCCGAATCTCAGAGCGTTTTGGACTTGCCCCTCGCTTGTTGCCGATGACGGACGACGAGGTCGGAACGCGTGTCGTGCTGGCAAACGGCGAGGACGTTCATTTTCAGGAGTACTGGGTGGGGCGGAAGGCTGCCGATCCGGTGCGGTCGGTCTACTTGGGCGGTGCCGATACGTCCCGGCCCGCGCCCGGCGTCGTGGATGCGATCGCGTCGGCGTCTGCGATTCTGATCGCGCCGTCCAACCCCGTGGTGTCGATCGGAACGATCTTGGCCGTCCCGGGAATTCGTGAGGCGTTGACTGCGTCGAGCGCTCGGGTCGTCGGCGTGTCGCCCATCGTGGGCGGAGCACCGGTACGCGGCATGGCCGACAAGCTCATGCCGGCCGCCGGTGCGCCGGTCACCGCCGTCGGGGCGGCTTTGTTGCTTCGCGACGTGCTGGACGGTTACGTCATCGACCTCGTCGACGAAAACCTCGCCGGGGACGTGGAGGCGCTCGGCCTCGACGTGGCCGTTGCGCAAACGATGATGCGCACTGTGGAAGACGCCGCCGCGCTCGCGAAAGTGGCGCTCACGATGACGGAGCACCGATGACCGGCGGCATCGAGATTTTCGGAGTCCACGGTCTGCCGCAAGTCAATGCCGGAGACGAGCTCGCATCGCTCATCGCCGGAAGCGTCATCTTGCGCGACGGGGACGTCGTCGTTGTGACGTCGAAAATCGTTTCGAAGGCCGAGGGGCGTCTCGTCGAGATCGATCCGCTCTCCCGCGACGAAGAACGCGCGCGAATCGTCGCCTCGGAATCCGTCCGCATTGTGACGCAGCGCGGACCGATCGTTATCGCGGAAACCGCTCAGGGGCTCGTGTGTGCGAATGCCGGCGTGGACGGATCCAATTTGCCGCAGGATCGCCTCGCGTTGTTGCCGGTCGACCCGGACGGGAGCGCAGCGCGACTTCGCGAAGCGCTTCGCGCGGCGAGTGGAGCCCGCGTCGCCGTGATCCTGACCGACACATTCGGCAGACCGTGGCGCACCGGGCAGGTCAACGTGGCAATCGGCGTGGCGGGGATCGCTCCGCTGCGCGATCACCGCGGCGACAAGGACACGTACGGCAACATTCTGGAGGCGACGCTGATCGCCGAGGCCGACGAGATCGCGTCGGCCGCCGAGCTCGTCATGGGGAAGACGGACGAGGTCCCCGTCGCCATCGTGCGTGGGTTGTCGGCGAATGGTGATGGATCAGCGCGAGATCTCGTGCGGCTGCCTGAGGAAGACTTCTTTCGGTTCGGAACGATTGAGGCGATCGAAGCGCGCCGCACCATCCGCATGTTTTCCGATCGCGACGTCGATCACACCGTCGTCGGCCGCGCCGCGCGAGCGGCCGCGACAGCTCCGGCACCACATCACACGAAGCCATGGACGTTCGTATGGCTGAAGTCCGACGCGGCGCGCGCGGATTTCTTGGACGTGATGAGCGCCGCCTGGCGGTCCGACCTTCAGCGAGACGGCACCGATTCGGCCGTCATCGAACGGCGGCTAGAACGTTCCGGTGCGTTGCTCGGCTCGGCGCCGATTTTGCTTGCGTGTTTCGTTTCCTTGAACGGAGCAGACGCGTACCCCGACGAACGGCGTCGCGTCGCGGAACGCGACATGTTCGTCGCATCGGCCGGCGCGGCCATTCAGAACTTGATGATCGCTCTCGCCTCGAACGGCCTTGGCTCGTGCTGGGTCTCCTCCAGCATGTTTTGCCCCGAGGAGGCCGCACGCGCGCTCGGGATCGACGGACCGGCGAGCGCCCTCGGCTGCATCGCGGCGGGATATCCGCTCGAAGAGCCGCCGCCGCGCGTCCCGGCGGGATCGTGCTTGCTCATTCGATGAAGGACCTCCGGCTCACCGGGCCGCGGGTCGTCATTCGCGAGTGGAACGACGGCGATGCAACGGCGATACTCGCGTACGCAGCCGACCCGGACGTCGTTCGGTTCATGCCGTGGGGACCGCATACGCCGATCGAAGTCGCCGAGTTTCTTCTCGCGACCGAAGCATCTCGCGACGAAAACCCGCGAAAGAAATACGAGATGGCGGTTACGTTGCGCGAGACAAACGAGGTCATCGGCGGGGCCGGAATTCGCGTCATGAACGGAGAAAATCGCCACGGCGAGATCGGTTACGTCCTTCGCCGGGATGCGTGGGGCGCCGGTTCGTCTATGAAGTTTCTGGATGCTTCCGGAGCACCCTGCGAGCCCGAGCAAAAGGCGCGAGGAGGGCGCATACCTTTAGGTATGCAACCGACGAGCAACGCATTGACCGGGACGCAGGTGCGTTGGAAGCGCCAGTGGACTTCGTTGACGCAGCACTAGAGGATCGCAAATCCAGATTCGCCGCGCGGCTCCTCCCACGAAACATCCACGCCGTCCACGCCCGCGTAGGGCGGGCCGTGATTGCACCACGCGATCATCTCGTCGACCGCCGTGCGTGGGCCCTCGAAGACGGCCTCGACACGCTCGTCGGGCAAGTTCTTGACCCAGCCGCCCACGCCGCGCCGGACAGCTTCCTGGGACGTCGCGTAGCGAAAAAAGACGCCTTGCACGCGGCCGGAAACGTACACATGTGCTCGAGCTCGCTCGCCCATTCCTCTTCCATTCGTGGCTCTTCGCTCTTTGCGTATCCAGCGTACGGCCTGGACCCGCGCGGGATCGAGACAGGGATCGGGCCGGGATGCTATAAAGCCCCGCGGCACCGACACCGGAGGGATCGTGACTCAAGGCGGAAAGAAGCCAACCAAGGCAGAACGCAAGGAGCACGCTCGCAAGGCGCGCCTCGAGGAGCTGAAGCGACGTCAACGCAAGGCACGCATGCGCAAGATCTATTACGGAGTGATCGTCGCGCTCGCCCTGGCGGGGATCGTGCTGCTCATCATCACATCCGGGAAAGCCGGCAGAAAGAAGGTTGCCGACGTCAACAGGATCGCAGCACAGGCCGGGTGCGACAAAGTGACGAATCCGCCCGATCAAAAGAACTCGCACATCACACCCCCGGCAACGTTCCAATACAGCTCAAACCCCCCGACGTCGGGATCGCACTATGCGGGGAACACTCCGCAGGGACCGGCACCGGCACTCACCGGCGTGCACACGTCGCCGATACAAGACGAGATCCAGGTTCACAACCTGGAGCACTCACACCTCGTCATCCAGTACAAGACGGGCCTAGATCAGGACTTGGTCACGAAGCTCGAAGACTTCGTCAAGGATCACGACAAGCAAATGCTCATCGCTCCGCGTGTCGATATGCCGTACGAGCTTTCATTCACCGCATGGGACACGTTGGTGGGATGCAAGAATCCCAATGCAAAGGCCGTTGATCTCGCGAAAGCATTCCGCGACGCCTTCAGCAACAAGGGTCCCGAGGGATTCATCGCCGGTCAGCCGGCAACCTAAAGATCTCTTGCACATCGAAGGCCCGAGCGTGTGCTCGGGCCTTCGACTTTCCCCCCATACCCGGCCGCTGCGAGGCCGGGGTCTCCCACTCGAGGCTTACAAAGCGACGCAGAGCTTTCCGGCCGTCGCGTCGCCGAGTGCGACGTCGGCGAGCACATTGCCCGGCGTGCGAACGTTGTTCGGACCGCTCAGGCTGTCGGTAAAGAACGTGATCCGAATGGCTGCCGCTTCGACGCGTTGCGGGTCGGTCGATGTTCTCCGGCTGTGCAACGTGATCCTGACCGGCGCACCGGAGATCGCGGTGTTCGGATCGACCGGGCCGACCATCGGCGCAGGACCCGTCGAGTTGTTCGGGTCGAGCACGCTCATGTTCGGCGGCGCGTTCAGTCGCGTCACGTTTCCTTGCTGCACGGTCGGCGCCTCCGTCGGATTCGCGAGATCGGGTTGCGAGTGCTGGAACGAAAGCACAGCCCACGTGAAGTTCACCACGTCGACGGTGGAGTTCGTCCCCACGCAGGATGCGCTCGCTACGGCCTTCGCCAGGTCGGCGGAGATCGTTACGAACGTCTTCATGGAGGGATCCGAGAAGATCCCGGTGATCCCCGCGAGCTGCGCGCTCGTCGTGGTGACGCCGTCTTTCCCGGACGTCACGATCGCCGCCGCACCTATCGGTGCCGGACCGGACACGGCCGGACCGCTGATCGATTGCGTGAAATCGTGGTCGTGGTACTGCCAGCCGGAGTCGCCCCCGGTGATCACGCGTTCGGTGCCGGCCGGAGCCTGCAGTAAGGCCGTATTGACGCCGGTGTCGGTTCCAAGACGTCCGTAGACATTCACGGCCTGGGCGCGGGCTTCGTACGCTGGAGCACCGACGACGAACAGATCGTCGAAAAGCGCTGCGGTGCGCGACGTCCGGAGACCGATCGCGCCCGTGACGATCGCAGGGCCCGGCATGCTGTAGCCACCGGCGATCGTGTCCGAGCCCGCGGTGTCCTGGATGTCGAAGAACTGCAAGCCGTCGACCCATGCCTGGATGCGCTGACCCGACATGCCCACCTTGTACGTGTGGAGCGTGCTGTTGCTGAAGTCGACGTACGTGTGCACAGGCGGAGCCGCCATGTAGTACGTGCCCTGGTTGCGCTTGAAGATCATGAAGGCGTGCCCCGTCGGAAACGTGCGAGGGTTCGGCGTCGTGTTGATGGACGTGAACAAGTACAAGTTGTTGCGATCGATGGTGGAGGTGTTGGGATCGATGGCCGCGTGGAAGACGATGCCGATTCCGGAGTTGGCCGGCACGGTCCCGTCGAACGCCGCTTGCGTTTGCGCGACGAAGTTCCCGATGTTCTTCGTCACGAACGCGATCGGATCCAGCGGTGGCCCTTGCTTTTGCTTCGCAGCGAGAACGCTCATAGTGCCGAGCGTGCCGGTGTTGAGCGCCGTCGGACGAGTCTCGACGATCCAGCCCGCAGGAACCGGCGGGTCGAGGATCCACTGCGAACCGTTCGCCGATTGAAGAAGGGGCGTGCCGCTCGCATATTCGAAGTGCTCTTCGAAGCTCACACCGTCGGTGATGTGTGCGCCGGACGTCGTCATTGTTCCCGCGACGATCGCAAGAACGGCGAACGCAGACGCGATCCGCAAGGCTGCGGGGCGAAGCGTCCAAGTGGTGCGCAGCATTTCTACCATCTCCTCGAATGCGTGCCATCGGGAGGTGTGGCACGGGGAATACGATTCGCTTTTCCTTGCGCGCTTCCTGCTTGTTTTTGCTGGTCAGACCCCGGATTTCTCGGGGCGAAGAGGCAGGAAATCGCAAAGCGAAAGAGTCCGGCTTCCGGTTGGCACCGATATGTTCGGACATGGAATGCGAGCACGCGTGCAAAGAAATTTTGATTGCGTGCATTGCGAGGACGTGCAAATGGGACGCATGGTGCAATCCATTGCGTCGCGCAAACTATTTCGTCGCCGGCGGCAGGAGAAAAGAAGGCGCCGGTCCCCACCGGCCGAGCAAACCGTCCCGTAACCCGCGACGGATCGCACGGTGCAGCAGCTTGGTGCCCATCCCCCACCGCGCATACCGGCGCGCGCCGAACGCTTCAGCCTCGTAGCGTGCGGGGCCCTTCAAGTGCTTTCGCACGACGAGAAATGAATTTCGGGCAAAGAAGTACCGGTGCAGCGGCGACGCATCTCCACCGAATGAAGCACTCCGAGCGTGCAGAACTCGGGCGTTGGTCGTCACGCCGCACTGAAAACCATCACGAGCGAGACGCAGGCAAAGATCAACGTCTTCCCACACGAGGAAGAAGCGCTCGTCGAAGAAACCGGTCTTCTCGAGCGCACTTCGGCGCAGAAGCATCGCGCTGCCCGTCACGTAGTCGCTCGCGGCGTCGCCGGGCGGAACATTTGTCACGGATTCATCTCTCCCTCGCGCTCGCAGCGCGATATGCGGCACGTCTACCTCTGCCGTGTAGAAGTCGACGATCCCCGGATCACGGGCGAGCAGTGATAGCGGTGCGGCAACACCCCAATCGGGGTGCCGATCGAGCGCAGCGGTCAGCGCATCGACGCATCCCGGCTCGAGAATCACGTCGTTGTTCACGATGAGCACGGCTTGAGGGTCGTCGCGGAGCGCCCGCCGGATTCCAAGATTGTTCCCGCCGGCGTATCCGAGATTCGTGTCGCTTCGAAGAAGCACGGCGTCCTCCGGCAAGCCTCTTTCGAGCCTGTCGTCGTCCCCGGCGGGGCTAGGGTTGTCGACGACGATCGCGCGGACGTGCGGGGCATCTGCTCGCAACGACTCGACGCACGCGATGGTGTCGGCGGCACGGCCGTAATTGACGATGATCGCGGAGATGCGCACCGGGCGAAGGGTACTACGAGACCGACGCGCTCACGCTTGGGCGCGACGCCACTCACCGGTAGCCGGATCCATGCGCCGTATGACCTTGGCGGGGATACCCGCAGCGATCGAATAGGGGGGCACGTCTTGCGTGACGACGGCGTTGGCGCCGACCCACGAATTCCGTCCGATCGTCACGCCCGGAAGAATCACGGCGTGCTCGCCGATCATGCAGCCGTCCTCGATGATCACATCGGCGACCCGGAAACCCTGCTTCTTCAGCGGACGCTCGTCTGTTGCATCTTCGTAAATGTAGTGATGGTCCTCGATGCACACACCGCTCGCGATTCCGACGTCGTTGCCGAGAACGATGCGGCGCATCGCGCCGATGTGCGTGAACGAATTGATGACGACGCGGTCGCCGATCTCGATGCGAGCGTTTCCTTCCAGGGGCGGACCTTCGAGGTGTGGATTTTCCGTGATGCATTCAAGTCGGCAGTACGGATGAACGTACGTCTTTGCGCCGACGAAGAGGCGCTCGGGATGCAGGAAGAAGTTCGGATTGGCGACAACGGATCCTTGGCCGAGAGCGCCGAGCTGCGGTGCGCGCTCGCGCTCCTCGTACGCGTGGATACGAGCGTGAACCTTACTGAGTGCTTGCGCGAGGCGCCGCTTCACGGCTTCACGGCTCCGACGCTGATCGCGTCGCCCAGGCCGGCACGTTCGGCAAGCGTGAAAAGTGCTCTTCGCAAGCGCTCCTTCTTCCCGCGGCCGAAGTCGCGGTGCAAGTTGTACTTCGTCACGTCGACGACCTTGAACCCGGCGCGGCGCACGTGGTCTTTCAACGTCTTCGGTGTGTACTGCCAGACGTGACCGGTCGGCTGCAGCCCGTACCACAGCTCTTTCTCGTAACGAGCGCCGAAACCGCCGAAGTTCGGTGAGTTCGAGATGTGCAGCAAACCGCCGCGCTTCAGCAGCTGCTTGCACTCGCCGAACGTCTCGTGGAGATCGGGGACGTGTTCGGCGACGGCGCTCATGGAAATGACATCAAAGCTCTCCGGTTCAAAGCCGGCATCCTCGAGCGTCGTGCAACGAACGTCGAGGCCGCGGCCTTGCGCATACTCGACGCCTGCTTGATTGAGCTCCAGGCCGGTCGCGTCGTAACCGGCTTTCACGGCGAGCTCGACGAGCGTGCCTATGTTCGCGCCCACGTCCAGTAGGCGCGCCGGCGGCGGTTTCAACCGAACGATGTCGTTCACGGTCTTTCCGAGATAATGCTCGTACAGGGCCGGCCGTCTCCGATAGGACTCGAGAAAGGATTCATCGCGGAACGGCTCGTGTTCGGCGTGCTCCGGCATCGGCCACGTGCGAACGAGACCGCACGCTGTGCACTCGATCAGTGAGTAGTCAAGCTGCTCGACACCGGCGCCGTACGTGCAGTAACGATCCGCGCGGAGGATCTCCTTGTAGGCGCGCGAACCGCACGGGCAGACGGCGATCGTTTCCACGCGAATCATCGTGCCACGTCTCCGTCGTCTTGGAGCGCAACCTCCGCCTCGGCGTACCGGGCGGGAAGGTTTCTGTGACGCTCCCAAATCTTGATCTCGACGAGCGTGCGATTGAAGGCGAGCAGAACGGCCTCGATCGCTCCGACGGTACCTTCCTTGCGCAGGCCCGACCGCCAGTAACGCCAAAAGGACTTCGGAAAGGAGGCAAGAATCGAATGGGTCGAGGGCTGACGCGCGCCGCGACCGACGGCGTCGGCCGCCTCCAGCTCTGCATACCGGTTGATCTTGTCGACGAGATCGCCGACCGAGCGGTGCGTGAGGTGGACGAGATGCTCCTTCAGGGCCCCGTACCTTCCCGTCGTGACTTCGAGCACTTCATGGACGCGAGCTTCGGGGTACCGCGCGAGGTCGCGGCGAACAAGGCGGCGCGGCGCGTCGGCTCCCCCGAAGTGCCAGTCGAGCCATTGCCCGAGCGCCATGTTTCGGCGCGGGACCGTGTAGCAGTCTGCCGAGGGCTCGTCGCGCAGAACCGTATTCACCTCCGCGTGCAACTCCCGTGAAACGCGTTCGTCTGCGTCGACGAACAGAACCCACTCACCACGAGCTTGGGCGAGTGCAAATGTCCGCTGGCGCGCGAAGTCGTCGAAGGGGCGCTCCACGATCCGCGCGCCAGCAAGCTTGGCGCGGTGCACGGTGCCGTCGGTGCTGCCACCGTCGACAACGAGTACTTCGTCGGCGAAGGCGCACGATGCAATCGCGCCTTCGATGATGCTCTCTTCGTTCACCGCGATGATGACTGCGGAAAGCTTCACGGGAGTCTCCTCGCGTAGACACGCAGCAAGCCGCCCCGTCCGGCTGCGCACCACAAACGCTCCATCACCTTGATCAAGGGCGTTGCGGCCTTGCGGATGCGAACACGGCCGAGCTGCTTGAACTTTCGGGTGGCGTCCAGGACAAACGCCTCTGTGGGTTCCCATGTGTACGCGCGCGCGACGTCGAAGCCGCGGCGCTCGAGCGTTTTGCGCATCGACGACGGCGTGAAGTGGTAGACATGCTGCGGAAGCAACAGCCACGACCAGTCGTCCTTCATCAAACGTGCCATCACCGATCGCACGTTTGGCGACTGGACTGCGAGAATCCCACCGGGGCGCAAGACACGCCGGCACTCGGCGAGAAAGGCGTCGGTGCCGGGAACGTGTTCGAGGACGTCCCACAGCCCCACAACGTCGAACGATGCGTCGGGAAAATTCGCGTCGTCGAGGAGCCCAAGCGTGACGTCGAGCCCTGCGTCACGCGCAACGTGTGCGGTCGCCTCTTCCACCTCCACACCGCTCGTCTGCCATCCGCGCTCGCGCGCGGCTTCGAGAAACCACCCGTACGCACAGCCGACGTCGAGTATGCGGCCCTTGTTCGGAACGAGCTTTTCGATCTCTGACAAGTCGTTTCGATAGCGCTGCATCAAGACGTCGCGCATGCTGCGATACCACCGGTTGTAGTCTTCGTCGCCGTACTTTTCGCTGTTGTTTTCGAGTACATGCCCGCCGTCGAGCGGTGCATCCAGCATGCGCAGTCCGCAAGGGCATGCGACGAGTGCGTATATGCCGGCGCGGACGTCCGGCGTCCCGCGGTCCCGGCCGCACGCCGGGCACGGCCGAGCGAGCGCGACGGTGCTCATCGAATTGCCGTCGCTTCGACGATGGATCCGAAGCCGGTCGCGTCGGCAGTGCGCGCGAGCAGCTCGGCGGCGCGCCAGTGCGTTCGCGCCGGCAGTCTCCGGCCGAGCTTGGTCGACAACAGTGCTGCGACACCGTCGTGTTGCGTCTTCGCGCGTGCGCTCCAGGTCTTCGTCTTCACGTTCTTGAAGCCGGCATTTGCGAGCGCGGCCTTGAGCGTGCGCGGCGTATACCAGACGCAGTGAACCGGCGGAATCCAATAGTTGAATCTCTCGCGCTGCGCGCGGGCGAGGAGGCTGGCGGGGTTCGGAGTAGCAACCAGCAGCACACCGCCGGGTTTCAGCAGACGCTTGCATCCTTCGAGTAGCTCTCGCGGGTCGACCAAGTGTTCGACGACTTGCAGCAATGAGACGGCGTCAAACGACGCTTCGGGCAAGTCGACCTCGTGCAAGAGCCCTTGATGGCCTTCAAATCCGAGCGATTGAATCTGCCGGACGCTGAACGGCGACGGATCCACTCCGGTGCCTTGCCATCCGCGGACGCGCGCGGCCTCGAGGAAGAAGCCCGGGCCACAGCCGACGTCGAGCAAGTGTCCTGGCTTGACCCTGAATTCGAGGGCGGCAAGCGTTTCGGCGTGCCGAGCCATGATGTCCTCGCGCAAGAGGAAAGCGCCTTCGTAGATTTCCCCGTTGTCGAAGACTTCCACGAGCTGATCGGGATCCGGTTCGGGATCGAGGCTTCGCAGCCCGCACGATTCGCACCTTCTTACGCGCCACTCTGCGCTGAGCTGCAATTCCTCGCGCGACCGCGCAGAGCCGCATACGACGCACGTCCGGGCGAGGGTCGTGTCAGGCACCCGGCGTCACCTCCGGCTCGCCGATGCGGGCTCGAACCGTCTCCTTGAGCAACCGGCGCGCGTCGCCGATCTCTCCCGTGATGAAGAGGATGAACACGTAGACGCAACCGCCGGCGATGCCTACGGCACCGAGCGTCGCCACGCTGTGCACCACACGCGGCGCGGCAATCCACACGCCGAGCGACGGTAATGCCGCCATCGCCATCAAGCGGATCTGCATCCGCGCAAACCGCAAGTCGATGACCTTGCGGATCTCGTATACGGCAAGCAACGATAGGCTCGACACGATCGCGAGCGCCGCCGCGAAGCCCGTAAAGCCCCATGCGAGCGTCATCGGAACGCCGAGACCCCAGCCGGCGATCGTCCAAATGATCGTGAGGCGGAGAACTTGTTTCGCACGACCGAGCCCGTACAGTGCACTGACGATGACCGTTGAATAGCTCGACGCCATGATCGGAATGCAGAGGAAGTAGAATGCCGGCAGCGCGGGGCGCCATTTGTCGCCATACAGGTTGTGCACGATCGGCGACGCGAGCGCCATGATCATGAAGACCCCGGGGAACACCGTGGCGGAAATCCACCGGATCGATTGCTCGATCGCATCCTTCAGCTCCTCCAGCTCGTGCTGGAGCCGCGCGTAGGTGGGGAAAGTGATGCGGCTGACGATCGTGACAAGGAACAGTGGCGTCGCAGCCAGTCCGACCGCCCAGTTCAAATAGCCCACCGCCGTCGCGCCGCCGGCGAAAGCGATGAACGTCGGCACGAAGTTGTCCTTGATTTGCACGATGAGGCCGGTCGCTTGATAGGGCAGGCCGAAGACGAGCAAGCGTTTCGCCGAGGCCTTTGTAAAGCCGATGCGCGGACGCCAGAACGCCATGACGTTCAAGAGCACCGCGTCCAGCGCTCGAGATGTGATCGATGCAATTACGAACGCCCAGACGTGCAAGCCTTTGAATGCGAGCGTCACGGCGATTGCCGTGTATACGAGTTGCGATGCGACGTCGGCCATCGAGGCTCTCGTGAATTGGAGCTTTCGCTCGAGCTTGATCGACGGGATCGTTCCGAACGTAGAGAACATGATCGTCATCGACAGCACGCGGATCGCCAGCACGTAGCGCGAATCCAAATGATAGAGATGCACGAGCACAGGAGCGAGCAGGAAGATCGCCGCGGTAAACGCGGTGTCGATGAACAAGCCGAGGGTAAACGCCGTCCGCATATCCTCTTCGGTCAGCTCTTCGCGTCGCTGAATGAGCGCGGCGCCGATGCCGAGATCCGCGAGGAATGATGCGATTGCGACAATGAAATTGACGATGGCGAACAAACCAAAGGTTTTCGGCGCAAGCAGCCGCGCGAGCAGAACATTTCCGGTAAAGGTCATCATGCGCACGCCGACGGTCCGTATCGCGAGCGCGGCGACACCGCGCACGGCGAGCCGCTTGACCTCTGCAACGCCCATGTGTGGTGCTCCAGGCGGCTCCGGTTGACTCGACGAGACCTGTGGCTCGAGCGGGTCGACGCCGATGACGCCGGCGGTGTCTTCCGCGATCGCGAGTGCGAGCGGCTCTTCCGGCTCGGTCGGCACGACGTGGAGATGCCTAGCCTGCTCGTCGTTCATCGCTCACCCCCCTCGCGCGGACGTACGCGTCTTCGATGCGGTCGACGACGCGGTCCCAGTCGAAGCGGCGGACGGCCACGTCGCGATTGTGCGTCGCGACTTGCGCTGCGAGGTCGTGCTTTTCCAGGAGCTTCACGAGCGCGTCGGCGAGCAAGCTCACGTCTCCGGCCGGGACGAGCGAACCGTTCACGCCGTCCTGGACAAAACCCGGAACCCCCCCGGCGTTCGTTGATACAACCGGGCGCCCGCTCGACATCGCTTCGAGAATCGTGAGGCCGAACGGTTCCCCGAGTGATGGCTGACAGAAGACGCGAGCGCGGCGGTACAACGCAGGCGCATCGGCCGTCGGAATGGAGCCGGGGAACTCGACCACATCTTCGATGCCGAGTTCGGCGGCGAGCCGGCGCGCGCTCGGCAGAAGGCCGCGCGGGTCGTCGCCGGCCAGAATGAGGCGCGCACGCGGTATTCGCGCCCGGACGGCCGGCATCGCGCGCAACAACACGTCGTAACCTTTCCGTGGCAGCAACACCGACAAGAACAAGATCACGGGTTCGTCGGGTAAGTGCGACGGCGGAAACAGCGAGGTATCCACGCCGAGCGGAACTTCCTCACACTTGCCGTGTAACCGCTGCGGCAGCGCGTCGAGCGCCGGCCGGCCGGTGACGAGGATGACCGCGGCGCGCTCGAGCGTCTGGCGGTGCAAGCGGCGCTCGACCGGGTGAACGGCTGCGCCGGCGACGGCAGACATGACCCGGCTGCGCGGTGCGGCTCCGCGATCGGCAAGCGACCACGGCAGCGTCAGCGGTCCGAGGACGAGAGGGGCGCCGTCGACGAAGTTGAACCCCGTCGCTACGTTGATCGGCCGCAGGTGATGCACGATGTCGAACGGGCCGCGACCGTCCGCGTCTTTCGCGACGCGGCGCGCGAATGCGAGCCCGGACAGCACGGCGCCCGGCGCCTTCGGCGAGACCTCGATGAATTCAACTCCAGGAATCCGGATTTCCGTGCGTTCGACGTACGCCGTGACGTGATGCCCGCGCGCTGCGAGGCGGCGCAAGACGTTGTGCGAGATCGTCGCCTCGCCGTGTGGATGACGGTCGGAGACGAACGAGCCCGCGGGAGCGAACAAGATGCGCATCAGCGCGCCTCCTGCTCGCTCGGGGAGCGGGCCCATGCCACAACGTTGTCGACGCCTTGACTCAGAGAAACGTCCGGCTGATAACCCAACGCCTGCAGCCGTGACACGTCGGCGACGAACGCCTGGGGGTCCCCGGGACGCACGGATCCCGTCCAGTCGATTCGCGGCGCTGCGCCCATCGAACGGCAGACCTCGAGCACGAGCTCGGCGATCGTCGTCGGGGTACCGGCGCCGGCGTTGAACGCTTCGCCCCGTCCCGGTGCGTGATCGGCAACGGCAAGAACTGCCGCGACGACATCGGTCACGTACACGAAATCGCGCACTTGTGTGCCGTCGCCGTGCACGACGATCTCCTCCGGATTGGCTTCGATCTTACGGATGAGGTCGTAGACGACTTGTTTGCGCTGTCGCGGTCCGTAGGTCGAGAAAAACCGAACGACGGACGCGTGGATGTCGAAGAGCTCGGCAAAGACGCGAACGTCCTGTTCGGCGGCGAGCTTGTGCACGCCGTAGGGAGAAACCGGCGCGAACGGCGCCTCCTCGGTCACCGGATTGTGCTTCGGGCTGCCATACACCGCCGCGCTCGACGCGTACACAAGCCGCGGCTTGCGCTGCGACGTTCGAATCGCCTGCAGGAGCCGCACGGTGGATTCAAAGTTCAAACGAAGGTCGTACAGAGGATCTTCGACAGACGGAGGCACGTACGCGTTGGCGGCGAGATGCACGATGAGGTCGTAGCCGCCCCCATGCACGAGTGAATCGAGGTCGGCGTCGATCAAATCCGCTTCTTCGAAGCGGATCCTGCCCAGCACGGCGTCGAGGTTCGAGACCGCGGCGCCGCGCAAATCGTCGAGCACCGTGACCTCATCGCCACGCGCAACCATAGCTTCGACCAGGTGGCTGCCGATGAATCCGGCGCCCCCTGTGACGAGGACGTTCATTTCCTAGCCTTTCGCCCCTACAAGCGACTCATAGAGCCGCAAGTGCGCCGCGCTTACCGCCGCGGCCGCGTACTTCGCCGTCACCTTCCGCTTTCCGGCTTCGCCCATCTCGCGGGCTCGCTGCGGATCCGCGAGCACCTTTTCGATGGCCGTCGCCAGCGCCTTCGGCTCGGGCTGGGCGATGATCCCGTCTTGCCCGTCTTCCACGAGATCGGCGGTCCATCGTCCACTTGCTACAACGACCGGACGGCCGATCTGCCACGCCTCCAAAATGGAAACCGGCATAATCTCGGAAACGCTGGGAAGGCAGAGGGCCTCGCAGGCGTTCAGCCAGCCCCATTTCTGCGAATCGTCCACTTTGCCCCGTTCGATGATGCGCGGGTCGCGATGCGCCGCAGCATCCTCGACCCACTCGGACGTGGAAGGACCGACAAATGCGAAGCGCACCGATTGATCAGGAAGATATGGAAGTGCGTCGAGCAGAAGCTTGTATTTGTAGCGCCGCTTCACCCCCAAACAGAGGACGTTGCGGCCCTCTGCCGCTACGGTGGGCACCGCAGCCGGTACCTCCGGTGCCGGCACCCCGATGACCTCAATTTTTCCCGACGCGACCCCGTTTTCGCGCAACCAGTCTCGCTCGCCGCTCACCAAGGCAACTACCGCATGGGCCGCCCTATACAAGCGCAAGTTGATCTCGTCGTCACCCCAATGACCTGGATGCGCGAACGGCGTAATGACGAAGGGGATTCCAAGAGCGTCGGCGGCCGAACACGCCGCGACGGCTTGAGGCTCACCGCCCATCGCGTGCACAACGTCTGCGCCGCGGATCGCCTCCTTCAGTTTCGGAGCGAGAGCGTTCACCACCATCGGGAGCGTCATCTTGCGGAGCCGGTGGTAGCCGAACAGGCGGTCTGCTGCAGGAACGCGAGATAGCACGAGCGCACTCATACGTGCTCGCGTCGCAAAATTGAGGGGTAGCGGTTTCGTGGTAACTCCGTCTTGCTCGAATTCGTCGAACCTTTGCGCAGCCGGCAAGGTATTGAGACGATTGAATGGTTGGTCGTCGATGCGAGACGCGAAAACTGTCACATCGTTCCCTGATGCCGCTAGGCGACCCGCGAGGCGATCCAAGTGTGCTTGGATCCCACCGGTTCGCGGAGCAGCACCCCGCGTGACGAAAACAATCTTCATTTCCGCGGCACGTCCGGCTGCACACGGGCAAAGCGCAGCCAGCCCATGGACACCCAAAAGCCTTGCACGAACGGCATGGTCGAGGCTTGGAGGATCGAGACCGGATCGCGCGCGCGGAGCGCGTGCGCCACGCGTCGAAGGGAAATCCCGGTCAGCGCCGACGCCGGGATTGCAACCGCCCATGCATGCGTGAGGATCGCCATGAGCATCGTGAGGAGTGAAAGAACTTCCTCGACGTATATCGCGGGGAACGCGGGGACGACCGGCTTCAAGAGCCTCCTGTAGAGCTGCGGATGCTTACGCATCACGAGCGGCACATACATGCGTTTGCGCGCGTCGCGCCAGAACTTCCTGCGGCCGTGATGCAACACGAGATGGTGCGCGAGGACCTCGGGAGCGAACGGGATCTTGCCACCGCGTGCCAATACTTTGAACGCGAGATCGGAATCTTCTAGAAACGCCGTCTCGAAGCGCTCGTCGAAAGCACCGACTGCCTCGACCGCGTCTCGCCGATAGGCCATGTTGCACGTCATGTACAAGCCGCCGGTCACGTTGTGCATTTGGTGCGTCAGTGTTCCCGG
>JAIVGO010000047.1 GCA_020201525.1 Actinomycetota bacterium
ACCGTGGTGCCGGCCATCGGAGCGGAGAGCTCGACCGAGCTCATTTCTGTGTCCATCACCGGGGAATCCGGGAACGATTGGGCCGGGGATTCCGACATTTCGTCCGACGGAAGATATGTCGCCTTCCGGTCTTCAGCCTCAGATTTGGTCTCCGGTGACTCGCCATCGAGCGACATTTTCGTACGCGACCGCCTAACCGGATCGACGACTCGGGAGGCGCAAGACGTTTGGGACGCCCCTGTGATTTCGGGGGACGGCCGCTTTCTCGTCTTCACGAGTCCCGACGACACCCTGGTCCCCGGCGAGACGAATCAAAGGTACGACTACGACATTTTCCTCAAGGATCTCGTCACCCAGCAATTGAGTCGGGTTTCGGTTTCGTCGCTCGGCGAGGAAGCGAATGGGGATAGTGGCTATGCGGCAATCTCCGAAGACGGCCGCTTTGTAGCATTCGAGTCAACGGCGTCGAATCTCGTACCCGGTGACACGAACACGTGCGATGAAAACGCAACGCCCGGCTCGTGTCCAGACATTTTCCTTCACGATATGCAGACTGGTGAGACGTCGTTGGTAAGCGTTTCGTCCCAGGGGGAGCAGTCGAATGGAGCAAGCTACTTCCCGTGCGTGTCACAAGACGGTAGGTATGTCGCCTTTCAGTTCTATGGCGACAACCTGGTGCCCAACGACACGAACGCAGACTCGGATGTCTTGGTGCGCGACCGCTCGACAGGAATCACGTTGCTTGCTTCGGTCTCGTCGCTAGGCGTTCAAGGAAACGCCTTTAGTTGGGGCCCTGCGTTGTCATCCGATGGACGCTATGTCACGTTCATGTCCGGGGCGACGAACCTCGTGCCGAACGACGGCAACGCGACACAGGACATTTTCGTACGCGATTTGGTTACCTCCGAGAGCAAACGAATATCGCTCTCGGACTTCGGTGCCGAAGCCGACGGGAGCAATATTTCTCCTCAGATTTCGTCGAACGGACGCTACATTGCGTTTTGGTCCGAAGCATCTAATCTTGTCGGGGACGACTCGAACGGCGCGCCCGACGCTTTTGTTTTCGACCAGACACGTGCCCAACTCGGGCGGGTCTCGGTGTCACCCGAAGGAGCCCAAGGGAACGGAGGAAGCTTCACACCGAGCGTAGCGAATGATGGTACCGCAGTATTTGATTCACGCGCATCGAACTTCTCTCCAGTGGATCACAACCAAACGTCAGACGTGTTCGTTCATACGCCCGCGAGCGATTCCCCGCTAGCGCCACAGATTTTCTCGCCGAGTGACGGGCAGACGTTCCCGTCCTCTTGGGTTGTCGTCAGCGGAGGATCGAAACCAGCCACGCTCATCCAAGTCTTCGAAAACCAGCAGCTTCTCGGCCAAACCGCGACCAATCCAGATCAAACTTGGAATGTGCAATTGTCTCTCGCCGACGGACAACACGAGATTTACGCCATCGCGGTTGACGCCCAGGGCCACACGAGCTTGCCGTCCGCGCCGAGAGGGTTCTCGATCGACCTGACACCGCCGGATGCGCCGACGATCACGTCGCCGGAAGAGGGCTCACTGATCCCAAGCACTCCCGTAGCCGTAACGGGAACGGCAACGCCCGCCGATTCGATCGAGGTCTGGGAGAATGGGGTGGTGCTTGCCCAGACGAGCACTGGAAACGACTCATCTTGGACGGTCGACCTTTCCTTGAGCGACGGATCACATGCGCTTCAAGCGTTTGCCGTGGACTCCTTCGGACGTAGGAGTCCCGCATCGGCCATTCGAAGCTTCACGATCGATACGACTCCGCCGGCACGGCCGACGATCGAGGCTCCTGCCGACGGTTCACCTGTCATCGGGAACGTCGTCGCGTCTGGCACCGCGGAGCCGTTCGCGTCCGTCGAAGTTTGGGAGAACGGAGCCGTTCTTGCGCAAACCATCGCGGATGCCTCGGGTGCTTGGTCGTTAAGCGTGTCTTACGAACTAGGGATTGCTTCGCATCGCGTGACGGTGACTGCTAGGGATGCTGCTGGACACACCAGCGATGCCAGCAGTCCGAGAGATTTTTTCAATGTGAGCCTCGGCTCGGTTGTTTGAATCTTCTCGAACTTCTCGAAGTGAAGCTCGGTGACCCTGCTCTATGCCGACACGAGCGCGATCGTGCGTGCCTATTTCCCGGACGAGGACGACCACGAGCAACTCCGAGCGCTCATTCTCGAAGGCGACGCGCCTGTGGCCACGAGTGAGATCGCGCGCGATGAGTTCGCAAGCGCAGTAACGGGAGCGGCACGAGCAAAGCGGCTTCGCCGGCCGGCCGTCTTCATCGACCGTTCGACGCCGACACCGCAGAGGATGGCCCGTCGCGCTCCTTCGATTCGGTGGAACGGACGCCCTCTCGCGTGCGCGCGGCTCGTCGTGGAGGACCGTCTACGGACGCTCGACGCGATTCACCTCGCGGTCGCCCTCGAGGCGTTGCCGGAGCTCGGGGGAAAAGCCGTGGCGATACTGACGCGTGATTGCAGGCAAGCCTCGGCGGCGAGGCGGCATGGGCTTGCTGTTTCTTGACCACTTGCTCGGGGCCCGACACTTGAAACGCCCTCCATACATGTACCCGTGCAGGACTTTCTCTCGGGACCTCGAATAGCGCAACTGGGGTATCTCAAAAGGGGGATCGATCATGCGCAAGCTTTTGCTCGCAGCGATTCTTGCCGGCCTGCTGGCTCCGGCGACCAATGCGCACGCGACGTATGTCTGTGCCGGCGGCACGCCGGGGGCCTGCGCCAGTACCGGAGAGCCGAACTGTCCCGGCTACAGCGTTGGGACTTTCGTCGCGTTGCCGGGCGGCCTCGCGTCCCAATGCGTTTCGATCGAACCCAACAATCTCCAGAAACTTCATTACGGTTCGACCGTGGGCGCCACTGTTCCCATCCTGGGAGTCGTCGGCGTTCTCGCCGGCGGATCTGTGAGGGAGTACTCGGATTCGTTCTATGCGGAGCCGGGCAATCTTGTCGTGCTGACTCCACTCGGAACGGTAGTGCTGCTCGACGGTGTCAACCTCAGTAAGGACAGCGGAGCGCCGTCAGGTTTCGGAGCCGTTCTCATCGCCGATGCGCTCGACCGATGCGCCGGAGTGGTAGCCGGGGCGGTAATTGATCACCTCGATCCGGAGCCGGTGGCGAGCTACTCATTCTGCTGACATCGGTTTTTCCAGAAGACAGTTTCGGGGGCTAACAGGTCTAACGAAAAGTTATGGCGATCCTCGGCACGATCATCGTTGTGATGATGGCCTGGAAGCCGGGATCCGGCTGCGGTCCTCTTTATCGCTGCTGAGCACCGCGTGCCGGATTGTGGGGGCTTGTTCCGCCGCGGCCGGCAGGGGATTGCTTCGTCGTCGCAGAAGTGTTGGGCACTAGCGCACCGACGGAGGCCATCATGAAGAGGCGTGCCGCACTCGCGATCACCATTGCAGCGATGAGCTTGTCGATCGCGCCGAGCTCGAACGCGGTCGGGTACTGCTATCCACAAACGGGTACCAGAAAGACGGTTAACGTTGCAGCGTTTCAATTCCTGGGCGGCAGTTGGGTGACGGTCAATCCGCTGACGCCGGGAACTGCACAGAAGGTTCCGGCTCCGGTGACGAACGGCGTGCCGTACTCCGGTCTCAACAATAATGATGTGACGTTCGTAAAAGTCGGCGACTGCATCGAATGGAACAGCTACGACCAAGCCGCCGGGATCGTCCATTCGGTTGTTCCCGACAGCGGCAATCCAACGTCCCCGTCCAACTGGACCGAGCAATCGCTCGACGGAGCGTCCTACGACGTTTTGCAGATTACGGCGAGCTTCATTCCCGGCACCTACAAGTACCACTGCGGCGTGCATCCGGGGATGGTTGGGGAATTCAGAGTCATCAACTGAACAAGACTGGCGAAGCTAGGCCGCCGGTCAAGACTGCTCAGGAACAAGACCCGCACGCGCCGCCACCGCATTGCGGCGCCGGTGCTTCTGCGCGACCGCCCGGTCCGGCGATGACTGAAATCAGCCGCCGGGTGTGGACCTCATTGCACCGGGGACAACTCTGCGCATCCGCGTCGACCGACGAGACCAGCCGGTCGAAGCGCTTCTCACACGACGGACATTCGTATTCATACAGCGGCATGGCAGCATGATAACCGAGCGCCGGCGTCACCGGAAAAGGCTCTGCCGAACCCGCTCACTCTCACGATTTTCTCAAGAAATGGGCCTGATCTGAAATATCGTGGGGCGGCTGATCCTCCGGGCCGGACATCGGAATATTGCCGGGCCCGGTTAGGTTTGCCTTCCGGCCACGCGGGAAAAAATGGACTGTTTGACTTCTGCCAGGGTCCTGGAGGCCGAATGCCGCGTTTGCCGTCGGGAGCTTCGTTGAGCGGCCGTGCTCGGTAGGTCGCCTCGTTTCTCACTGGATTTGCCGGCCGAGCCGGTGTCCTTGTCGCGCATGCGCCGCGATCTCGCCCGGTGGCTGCGGAACCTCGGCGCCGAGGACGAAGAGGCCTTCGACATCATCGTGTCGTGCAATGAGGCCGCGGCCAATGCGGTCGAGCATGCGATCGATCCCGCAGCGTGCTCGATTCACATCGACGGGTCGTGCGAGGAGGCCGAGATCACGATCGTCGTGCGGGATTCCGGCCGGTGGCGCGAGCCCGTCGAGTCCGACCGGGGACGGGGCTTGACTCTCATGCGGAATCTGATGGACTCCCTGCAGGTGAATCCGACACGTTCGGGCACCGAGGTCTGCATGACCCGGCGTCTACGCACGGTCGGCTGAAGGAGCGAGGCACAAGGCGAAAGCGTGGCTTGGGCGGCATCGATTCTGGCTTGCGATCATCGCAGCTCTCGTCGCCGTCGGCGCGATTGCGATCGCGGGACAAAGTCGTTCCCATCCGCGGGCGACGCGCATCGGACCTTCACCGACGCCGGCGGAGATCCCGTCGCTGGCGCCGATCCGCCGGCCGCCGAGCGCGTGTCGCACCGATCCTCTTGCGAACGTCTATCACCCACAACGGCTGCGCATCATCGCGCGTTGCCGAACCGTAACCGGCATCGTCCGCCGCGTCGTCGAGGAACCCGACGGTGACGCACACATCGACATCGAGGTGGACGCGCCCTTCCGCCGCTACTTGAGTCGCGGCAACATCACCGGGCAGCACGGGTGGCTGGTCGTTGAGATAGTCCCCGCCGACCGTCCCGGTTGCACGAAAGGGCGACCCCCGAAGCAGACGCGCGATACGTACAACTACGGGATCTGTACCGGGGCGAACGTCTTCACGCCTGAAGAAGGGCAACGAATCTCGGTCACCGGTCTGCTCGTGGACGACAAGAAGCACGGATGGAATGAGATTCATCCGGCGTGGGTGGTGAAACTCCTGCGCTAGATGCGTGCGCGAGCGGGGCGCAACATCGACAGCGCCGCGGCGAACGGGAGCAGTCCGGCGACGGCGAACACGATCTGGGTGCCGTCCATGTGGAATGCTCCGATCGTGTGCGGGGTGTCTCCCAGCATCTTCGCGACCCACGCCGCGAACACACCCGTCACGACGGCCATGACACGTAGTCCGGAGTGTGCCACCGCGAACGCGTGACTGCGAAGCGAATCGTTGAGGCGCTCCTGCAAGATCGTGATGCCGCCGAGGAACGTCATGACGAAGGCTGCGCCGAACACGAAGCCCATGAAGAATCCGATCGCGGTCGAGGGAAACAGCGCCATGATGACCAAGATCCCGCCGAGCGATCCGACGCCGACCATGAAGAGCTTGTGGAGAATTTTCCGAGCGCGCTGCAATGCGACGACGCCGGTTACCACCCCGAAGCAGAAGGAGACGAGCAACCCGCTGTAGGCGCCGGATCCCGCATGCAACGTCGTGCGCACATAGGCGAGACCAAGCGTGATCACTGCGCCGCCGGCGGTTGCGGCGAATGTTCCTCCGATGCCGACGCGGCGAAGAATCGGATCGCTGCGGAACACGGCGCGCAATGCCGCGAAGCTCGCGCGCAATCCGACGTGCTCTTGCTCCGCGCGCTCGGCGTCCGAGGCATCCAACGAATGTGCGTTGATGCGACCCACGATGAGCGTTGCCAGCGCGAACATGGCGCCGGCCGTAGCGAGAGCCAGGACGATGTTGGCTTTCCCGAACAGCGACATCAGTGCGAACAAACCCGATCCGACCGGCATCGATCCGTAGGCACTTCCCATCGAAATGGCGTTCGCGGTCGGCAAGCTCTCTTCCGGCACAAGGCGAGGAAGCGTTGCGTCACGGGCGGACATGTATGCAATGGCGGCTACTTCAGCGAGCAGCGCGAGCGCGAGCACCGGCGCGATCCCCGTGATGAGCGGGAGGACACCATAGACCGCGGCGCGGCCGGCGGTGCAGGCAAGAAGAACGCGCTTGCGGTGAAAGCGAGCCGTCAGTGAAGCGAGCACCGAGCCGAGGACCGCTGCCGGTGCAATTCGGAAAGCAAGGACGATTCCGGACACGATCGCGGAATGCGTCCGCTCCCACACCAGCGCGATGAGGGCCATTGTGGCAAGCCATTCACCGAGACCTGCAAGAATTTGGGAGGAGCAGAGGAGCCGGAAATCACGGCTGGACCAGATGGCGCTGAGCGACCCCGAACGAGACTTGAGAATTTTCGTGTGACTCACTCCCTCGGGGTATGTGCTACCGGGTTTGCTTCCGCTCATAGCATCGGCGGAAGCGGTTCGTAGATTGAGAACGACCGAGGCCGAACTGAGTTCCCGGGAAGAAAAAGGATTCAGATGGCCTAGCCGTGTCTGGGCTGCAGGTACTAGAGAGTGATCACGCTTTTCTCAGCCGGATCACGAAGCGAGCTCCCACCGGACGCCCCGGCTCGTACCAAATGGTTCCACCGGACGCCTCGATCAGTTTCCGCACGATTGCTAGCCCGAGGCCGGACCCGCGCGTGGCGCCCGTGTTGCTGCCGCGCGCGAACGGCTCGAACAGCCGGGGCACCACCGATTCCGGCACGCCCGGGCCGTTGTCCGAGACGGAGACAAGCACGTCCGGGTCGTCGTCCTCGACGCCGATGCGAATTTCTGGTCCGCCGTAGCGGTATGCATTCGTCAAGAGATTGACGAGCACTTGGTCGAGCCGGCTTTGGTCGGCCAGCACACGCGCTCCTTGGGCATCTACGTTGACCGATCTGCCCGGCGGTGCGGGGGCAACCTCGATCGCACGTTGTGCCGCGCCGTCGATGTCGACCGGTCCCAACTCCAGGCGCAAGCTGCCGTGCTCGATCTGAGACAGGTCGAGGAGGTTGTTGACGAGGGTCGCGACGTGTTCCGATTGGCGCCCGATGGCGTCGAATGCCTGCTCGAGCTGCTCTTCGCTCATCGTGTGCCGGTGCATCGACAGCATTTGCGCGAAGCCGCCGAGCGTCGACAGCGGCGTGCGAAGCTCGTGTGCCGCGTCGGCGATGAATTGCGTCTTCGCCGCGTCGAGACGCCGGAGCTCCGCGACCATTCGGTGTCGCTCGATTCCGTACCGGATCGAACGAGCGATCACTTGGCCGTCGACGGTTCCCTTGACGAGGTAATCCTGTGCGCCTTCGTTGACGGCTCGCATCGCGGTGTTTTCGTCGTCGAGCCCGGTCAAGACAATCACCGGAACGGTCGGGGCGGTGGCTTGCGTCCGCGAAAAGTTTTCCATCCCCTGGCCGTCGGGAAGCGAAAGATCTAGCAAGACGACGTCGATGCCGTTCCCAGCGAGCCGGTCGAGCCCTTCGGACAAGCGTCCGGCAAGCTCGACGTTGAAGCCCTCCTGCTTGAGGATGATCTCGATAAGGCGAGCGTCGCCGGGGTTGTCCTCTATGACGAGAACGTTCGCGCCCATCAGTTTCCCGCAGGCAACTGCACGACGGTTACCCAAAACCCCTCGATTTGCTTCACCACTTCCATGAACTGGCCAAGGTCGACGGGTTTCGTTACGAAACAGTTCGCGTGCAGATTATACGTCGCAAGGATGTCGCTTTCGGCTTTTGAGCTCGTCAGAATCACAACCGGAATCCGTTTCAGATTTTCGTCGTTTTTGATTTCGGCAAGGACCTCACGACCGTCCTTCTTCGGCAAGTTCAAGTCGAGCAGGATGAGATGCGGAAGAGTGGCGCCGGCGTACCGGCCCTCGCGGCGCAAGTACGCAAGAGCCTCAACGCCGTCTCCGACGACGTTCACCGCATTCCGCATCTTTGCCTCTTTGAGTGCCTCTCTCGTGAGGCGAACATCCCCCGGGTTGTCTTCGACCAGAAGGATTTCTACGATTTCACCCGTCGCTTGCATCGTCGCTCCTCGCAGGAAGGGTAAAGAAAAAAGTCGAGCCCTTGTCTTGATCTGACTCTACCCAAATCGTGCCGCCGTTTCGTTCGACGATCTTGTGGCAAATGGCGAGCCCGATGCCGGTGCCGGGATACTCGCCTCGAGTGTGCAGGCGCTGAAACATGACGAATATTCGCTCGGAGTAGCCGGGATCGATTCCGATGCCGTTATCGCGGATCGCAAACTTCCACATGTCTTCCTGTTGCTCGGCGGAAATGTCAACGAGCGGCGGATCGTTCCCGCGGAACTTCAACGCGTTTGCGATGAGGTTCTGAAACAGTTGCGTCAGCTCGTGGGGATCTCCGAAAACCACGGGAAGGTCTTGCGAGTTGATCGTGGCATTGCTTTCGGCCGTCGATGCCGCCAAATTGCTTTTGACACGCGCGACGATGTCGTTGGTATCGACGGATTCGGAGCGGCGCTGCTTACCCACGCGCGAATATGCGAGGAGGTCGTGGATCAACGCCTGCATGCGCGTCGCTCCATCGACCGCATACCCGATGAACTCGTCGGCGTCGGCGTCGAGCTTCCCGCGGTATCTGTTTGCGAGCAACTGCACGTAGCTAGCGATCATTCGCAACGGCTCCTGAAGGTCGTGGGACGCGACGTAACTGAACTGCTCGAGCTCGGCGTTCGAACGGGCGAGCTCGTCCTCGGCCCGCCTGCGCTCCGTGATGTCGCGTGCTGCCGCATAAATCATGCCCTCATCGGGAACGGGCAGCGCTTTCCACAACAGCCACTTGTACGTGCCGTCCTTGCATCGGTATCGATTTTCGAACGACAGCGTTTTGCCGCCGGTCATCAGGGTGGTCATCTCGTTGAGCGTCGGCTCCACGTCGTCGGGATGAACGAATTCGATGAAAGGAGACGCGGTCAGATCCTCCAGCTCGTAGCCGAGCACGCGCGTCCATTCCGGGTTCAAGCGGAGAAAATAGCCGTCGAAGTTTGCGACGCACAAGAGATCCGGCGAAAACGAAAAGATTCGGTCGAGCTCCCGTTCCGCGCGCTTGCGCTCGGTGATGTCTTGGAACGCGATCACGGCGCCCGTGATCTCGCCGTTGTCCATCAAGGCATGCGAGGAATATTCGACCGGGAACATCTGGCGGTCCCTCGTCCAAAAGACTTCACTGTCTACTCGAACTTGGTTGCCCGTGTGGAAACATTTGTTAATCGGGCATTCTTCGATGGGATACGGCGTGCAATCCTCGCGTGTGTGGTGAACGAGCTGGTGAATGTTCTTGCCCATCACGTCTTCCGCGTTGTGTCCGAGCATGTCGAGAGCGGCGCGGTTCACGAAAATGCAACGATGAGATGTATCGATTCCGTAGATCCCCTCGTCGGTGGAATCGAGCAGCAGCCGCATCGTGGCGTTGAGATGCTCGCTTTCCTCTTCGATGAGCGTACGGTCGGTGATGTCTTCGGATATTCCGAGCAAGTACTCGGGTGTGCCGTCGGGACCCATGAGTGGGACCTTTTTCGTGTGAAGCACGCGCCGGCCGTTCTTCGTCTCAATGGGCTCTTGCGGTATGTCCACCGGCACCCCGTTCTCGAGTACCTCGCGATCTTTCGCGGTGAAGAACTCCGCATCCTCTTTCGGGAAGAAGTCATAGTCGTTCTTGCCCATGAGGTCTTCTCGGGGAAATCCGAGGAGCTTTTCACCGGCGCGATTGAAACGCACGAATCGAAGTTCCTTCGCGTCTTTTACGAAGATCATGTTCGGTAGGTTTTCGACGATCGCACTGAGGAATTGGTCCGAGCGCGGCGATGCCTCCTCCGTCGCTCTGCGCTCGGTGATGTCGACGGCGTAGCCGGTCAGCTCGCCGGCCGCCGCGCCGGTGGGCTCCACCCAGACGATTGCGCGCAGCCAGCGGTAGGTTCCGTCGGCGTGGAGGAAACGATATTCGCGCTCGAGCACCGTCTGTTTTTCCGCAAGCGCGCGCCGAGTCTGGGCAACGAATCCGGCGCGGTCCTCGGGGTGAACGTGGTCGGTCCAGAAATTCCGCACCCCCACGATGTCGGCCGGCGCGTACCCGATGATCGACGCTGAATTCGGGGTAACGAAAGTCGCCACCTCGCCCTCGGGGGACTTGGTCCGCCGAAAGATCACGACGGGGCCCGATCCGAGTATGCGTTCGAGAAACGAGGAATCGGTCCCGGACACGACACATCCTCCCACGGCTGTTCGCTGCGGACGACATCGAGGGTATCGGCACGCGACGCTCGCGCCAATAGCCTGTTCGCCGGAAGGGTCCGAAGTGCGCATTTTCGACCCGGGGTTCCTTCCCGAGAAGATCCGTCGTAGGCTGGACCCGACCGGAAAGGAGTGTGTCTCTCGCATGTCGTTGTCCGACGTCATGGCAGTCAACGTCGTCACGGTGACCAAGGAGCTCGCGGCTGCGGAGATTGCTCAACGCATGATCGCCTCGAAAGTCGGCTCGGCCCTCGTGTGCGACGGGCCCACGCTCCTCGGGATCGTCACCGAGCGAGACATCCTGCGCGTCGTGGCCGACGGCAAAGACCCAAAGGCCGTGCCGGCCGCGGAGTGCATGACGCCGTCACCGGTCTGCGCCGAGCCTGATTGGGAGATCGGTGACGCCGCGCGGCTCATGGTGACGCGCGGCATCCGGCACTTACCGGTCACACAGGACGGAAAGATCGTCGGCATGATATCCATCCGAGACGTGCTCCGGTTCGGGGTCAGTACCTCGAAGCACGATCAGGATCAGGGACGCGAGATTCTCGAAGCGGCGACGAAGCGCGAGTAGCGCTTACGCGGTTCGAACGGGCGGCTTGCCGCCGATCGAAACGAACACACGCTTTTCCGCGAAAACGCCCAGCCAGCCGGCCGTTTTTTGTGCGATGTCGGCAAAGGATCTCGCGACGTCGGAATCGGGATAGCGGAAGGCAAACGGCTCGCCGGCATCCGACTGCTCACGAAGCCGTGAGTCGATTGGAATGCGTCCGAGCAGTGGAACACCGAGCGCATTCGCGAGCTCTTCGCCTCCTCCTTCGCCGAACAGCGGAGCGTCGTGTCCGCACGAGGGGCAGTGAAAGCCGGCCATGTTCTCGATCACGCCGAGGGTGTGCGCTTTCGTGGTTTCCGCGACGCGCGCCGCACGTTCGGCAACTTTCTGCGCAGCGTCTTGCGGCGTTGTGACGACGACCATCTGTGCATTCGGAAGGATTTGCGCGAGCGAGATCGTGATATCGCCGGTGCCGGGTGGCATGTCGACGACGAGAAAGTCGGGCGACCCCCATTCGACGTCGGCCAGGAACTGACTCAGGGCTTTGTGAAGCATCGGGCCACGCCAGATAACGGGCTGTTCCTCGGGAACGAACATCCCCATAGAAATCGCGCGCATCCCGTGGCTTTCCAGCGGAAGGATCTTGCCCCCCGCTTGGTCGGGCCGTCCTTCGATTCCCAGCATCCGCGGGACGGAAAAGCCCCACACGTCGGCATCGAGCAACCCCACCGAGTAGCCGAGCTGCTGCAACGTGGCGGCGAAATTCACGGCGACGGTCGACTTGCCGACGCCGCCTTTCCCGGATCCGATCGCGATCACGCGCGTGCGGCTGGACGGATCGTTGAACGGCGTGACGATGGCGTCGGGGTGTCCGAGCTCCGCACGCAACGCCACCAGCTGATCCTCGCCCATCGTTCCGAGCGTCAGGCGCACGTCCTGTACGCCTGTGACTTGCTTCAGCACGCGCGGGATCTCTGTGTTGAAGAAATCCTTGAGCGGACATCCCGGTACGGTGAGGGCGATCTCAACGTGTACGGTCCCGCCGTTGACCGCGACGTCGCGGACCATTCCCAGGTCGACGATGCTCCGGTGAATTTCCGGGTCGTTGACCGGACGCAGGGCGTCGATGATCTGCTCGCGAGTCGGCATGTCTTCAGTGTAGAGGAGCCGCCGGACCGCTGCTGAGGCGGTTAGACTCCGGATCGATGCTTGCCGTCGTAGGTGCAGGCGCCATGGGAACCGCGCTCGCGGTTCAACTGCATCGTGCGGGGAACGAGGTCGCCCTGCTGGCCACCAAATACGACGATCTCTTCGTTGAGGCCCATCGGCGAGGCGAGGATCATCCCGCCATCGGAGTGCCGTTTCCTCCGGCGCCTCTGCACACCCACGACGATTGGGCCGGTGCCCTCAGCCGCTGCGAGGCAGTCGTGCTCGCCGTGTCGACGGCGGGTCTCATCACGACGGTGGAAGAGGCGGCCCATCACACAGGCGACGACGCGCTTTGGGCGGTTGGAACAAAGGGCTGGGACGAAAAGACATTGCGAAGCGCGTCGAGCGTCGTGGCCGATGCGCTCGGAGACGAAAAACGCGTCGTCGCTCTCGTCGGCCCGTCGCTTGCCGGCGAGCTTGCCGCCGGGGTCCCGACGGCGCTCGTCTTTGCTTCGGCCGATCGTGCCAATTCCGCGCGCGTCGCGGCGATGTTTTCCTCGAAAGGATTTCGCACGTATCTTTCGGACGACGTGGCCGGCGTCGAAGTGGGTGCGGCCTTGAAAAACGTGATCGCGATCGGCATAGGCTTGTGCGACGGCGTCGCCGAAGCATTCACTGTGGAGACGATGAACAATGCGAAGGCGTTCATCTTCGCGCGTGGATTGATCGAGATGGCAGAGCTCGCGCGCGCGAGCGGCGGCCGGCCGGAGACCGTCATCGGTCTGGCCGGCGCGGGTGATCTGTTCGTTACCGCGCTCGGAGGGCGCAACGCTCGCTTCGGTGCGCTCGTCGGCGGCGGCACATCTCCTGAAGATGCGCTGAAAGAGATGGCGACGACCGTCGAGGGCTACGTCAACGGCCACGCGGCGGTTGCGCTCGCCGATAAGCACGGGTTGGCGTCGCCGGTGATTCGCACGGTCGCGCGCGTTATCTATGACGGGTTTCCACCGCGCGAGGCCATCATCGACCTTATCCGAAGCGACGGACCGCATGAGGAGTCGGATCTTTGATGTCGTTGCATGCCGGCAGCGCGACGTCGTACGCTCGCCGCGGATGAACGGCATCACCGAACGAATCGCGACGTGGGCGGCGAGCTGCCGTTACGAGGATGTGCCGGCGTCCTCGCTCGAGCGAGCGCGGTTGCAAGCCGCAAGTGTCCTCGGGGGCGTCTTCGCAGGCGCGCACACCGAAGCCGGCCGTCGCGTTGTGGAGGCTGTGTCTTCGTGGGGGAGCGGCGACGAAGCGAGCGTGCTGCCCGAAGGGACGCGGCTGCCGCTGCACGGTGCGGCATACGTGAACGCGGCCCGTTCGGTGTCCTTGGACTGGGACGACTACTTGTTTGCCGGGCACACGGGACATTCGGCGGTGCTCGGTGCGCTTGCGTGGGGCGAAAAGGTCGGTGCGTCCGGCCGCGACGTGCTCGCTGCCCAAGTCGTCGCAAACGAGGCCGGGGGGAGGCTCGGCGCGGCATTCTTGCTCGGACCGCACAACGGTCAAATG
>JAIVGO010000007.1 GCA_020201525.1 Actinomycetota bacterium
GCGCGACGAAAAGCTCGTTACCGACGTCGAGCGGCGTGCGCTCGAGCATCCGGTGGCTTCATGCCCCGACCGAGCGGAACACGAGCGCTGGGCGGAGCGCATCGATCGATTGCGCGAAGAAACTGCGGCGCTCGAAAAGCGTGTCGGCAAGCGCACCGGCACGCTCGCGCGCACCTTTGGTCATGTCCTCGACGTTCTCGAGAAATTCGGCTACGTCGAGGCCGATTCATTGACCGAGCGGGGCGAACGACTCTGTCGCGTGTACAACGAAAGCGATTTGCTCGTGGCGGAGGCGCTCGAGACGAACGTGTTCGCGGATCTCGATCCGCCGGAGCTCGCAGCCGTCGCGTCTTCGCTCGTGTACGACTCTCGCGGAATGCCGATCGAATTCGCCTGGCCGAACGAAAAGGTACGCAAAGCCTTCGGGCGCATGATGCGCTCGTACAAGAAGATTCGCGACGCAGAGGAGCAACGCGGCATCGAATTGTGCCGTGAACCCGATTCCGGATTCACGGAACGCATCTATTGGTGGGCGCACGGCGAGCCATTCGATGAAGTGCTGGGAATGAGCGAGCAATCGGCAGGGGACTTCGTGCGTTCGACAAAGCAAGTATGGGACCTTCTCAAGCAGCTGGCGGAGGTATCGCCCGACGACAAGCTGTCAAAGCAATTCCGGCTTGCCGCCGACGCGGTCTACCGCGGCGTCGTCGCATACGCTGGAGCGTTGTGAGCGACCGGATGCGAACGATCGTCGGGTTGGTTTGTGCGCTGCTCGCGCTCGCTCTGTCGTCGCTGTGGTTCATCGGCCAGGAGCGCGTTCCGGCCGGGGCGATCACGTCGTCGCGACCCTCGCGACTCTATCCCGGCGCATGGCCGCCGGCGGCGCGGGGTCTCCTGTGGCTGGCGGTCGGAGCTGCAGCAGTCGCCTTCGACCTCGTGCTCGTTCGCGCGAGAGCAGAAAGCCAGCGCGGAAGAGATTTGGCGGCCGCCTTCGCCATCGTCACCGGCGCGGCGTTCTTGATCTTTGCGATCGGATCGTTCTCCGACGCCGCATGGAGCGTGATCTACTGACGGCTCTGCTAGCGTTTCGCGTGTGACGTCACCGTATGGGCGGCTCTTTGTCGTCCTGAATCCGCGTGCCGGCCGCGGCGCAATGGAGCGCGCGTGGCCGCGCGTCGAGCGCGTACTGGACGAAGCAGGGCTCGATCGCGACGTCGTTGTGACCGAGCATCGTGGGCACGCCGTCGAAGCTACGCGGAATGCCGTCGAAAACGGAGCGACGTTCGTGGTCGCAGTCGGTGGCGACGGCACGATCCACGAGGTCGTCAACGGCATGATGGCCGATGAAAAGCCGCTGAACCCCGACGCAGTCCTCGGTGTGGTTCCTGCGGGAACCGGGAGCGATTTCATCAAGACGTTCGGGATTCCGGCCGATCCCGCCGAAGCCGCGAAACATCTTGCCGGCGATCATTTGTGGGGGCGGCTCGACGTCGGACGCGTCGTGTGCCGCGGCGCTCACGGCGACGACGTGTCGCGGTGGTTCGCGAACGTCGGGGAAGCGGGTCTGGGGGCCGAGGTTGTGCGCCGCGCCGCGAAGCTTCCGCGCCGGCTCGGCGGAAACGTGTACCGGCTCGCCGCGCTGCAAGAGATCATTCCGATGAGGCCGGCCGAAGGCCGGATCGAAATGCACGGACGCAAGGCGCGCGGCGTGCGCGTCGACACGCCGCTTGCACCGCTCGTGTACGAGGGAGCTTTCGACTTGCTCGTGGTCGCCAATTGCCAGTTCTTTGGCGGCGGGATGAAAGTGGCGCCGCGCGCGATTCCCGAAGACGACATGCTGGACGTGCTCGTGGCTCACGTGAACCGGCGCGAAGCGGTAAAGCTTCTAAAAAAGATGTACGGCGGCAACCACGTGCCGAGCCCGAAAGTTGCCGAATACCTTGCCTCTCGGATTTCCGTTACGACGAGCCGTGCGATGACTGTCGAGGTGGACGGCGAGGTCATCGGCTCGACGCCGGCGGTTTTCGACGTCGTCGCAGCGGCAATTCCGTTCAAGGTCTAGTGTTGCGGCGCCGGCCCGCCGCGCCGTCGCGAAGTCTGTTCCGTCCGGCATGGGCGTTTGACCATCCGTGGCGCTGGAGTACATTCACCGGCTTCGTCACCGCGACGTTGTTTTTCGGTATCGCCCACTACGAGCTGCATCGCGCGGCGCTGCCGAGCGCGGTGTTCGCACTCGCGATCGCAGCCGTCCAAGTATTCCCGACGGTGCAAAGCTTGCGCGACGGCAGCGGCCGGGTACCAAGGTGGATCGCGCAGCCTTCGCGGTGGCTCGTCGTTGCCGTCGTGATCATCGGAGCCGAATCGCTTCTGTCGGCGATCGCGAAGCTCGTTGCCGATATCGTCGGAAACCGCTCTACCGGGCGGACGCTCTTCGATGCCGAAGTCGGGGCGCTGCTGCCGCTCCTGTCCGTCTGGCTGCTTCGCGATTGGCGCCTGCGCGCGCAGCAGGGTGCCGCGATCTGGCCATTCGTGCGCGCGGCCGAGCGCGACCCGGCATCGCACACCGCCGTCACGTACGCGTCTCCACTCAGGCGTTTGGCCGGACGGATCATCGACACCGTCGTCGTCGTGGCGGTCCCGATGCTGATCGCCGGTGCGGCGACGGAAACATCGAGCGACGCCGTTTTCGTTGCAGCGGTATCTGCGGCGGTCGTTGGATTTTCGGCCGTGTACGAGATCACGCTCGTCGCGCTGTTCGGGCGGACCCTCGGAAAGCTCGTCACGGGAACAAAAGTGCTGGCTTCCTGGGACCTGCAGCGTCCCGGATGGTCGAAGTCGGCCGCGCGGTGGGCCGTGGCGTTCTTGCTCGCGATCTCCGTGGTAGGGGTCGCCGGCTTCACCCTCGTAATTTGGGGCCAGGAGCGCCAGGGAATTCACGACCGGCTGGCAGATACCATCGTCGTTGCGGTGCGCGGCACCAATGGCGTTTGACGTCCAACCGGCAAACGGCGACTGTAGAGGGAATCGAAAAAACGGAGGTCCTTCCCATGCCCGAGCGCCTCACCGCTCCCGATGCCAATTTCTTATTGATCGAGCAGCCGAGCGTGCACATGCACGTTGCCGGCCTCTCGATTCTGGACCCGTCCACGAGGCCCGACGGTGTTCTGGGGTACGAAGACGTCGTCGACCTCATCCGGGCGCGCATACATCTCGTCCCGCGCTTCCGCCAGAAGGTGGTGTTCGTGCCGTTCAACGCCGGACGCCCGGTGTGGGTCGACGATGCCAATTTCGATCTGGATTTCCACGTCCGGCGGGCCGCGTTGCCGGCTCCCGGCGGCCGCCGGGAGCTTGCGGATTACGTCCAGCGAGTCTGTTCGCGACCGCTCGACCGCTCGAAGCCGCTCTGGGAGATGTACGTCATCGAGGGTCTCGAAGACGGTCACGTCGCAATCCTGTCGAAATCCCATCACGCAATGATCGACGGGATGAGCGGGATCGACATCGCGACCGCCTTGTTCGATTTCACGCCCGAGCCGCGCTACGTCGAGCCGGAAGGCGAGTGGCACCCCGCGCCGGAACCGTCGCAGCGCGACTTGCTCGTCGAGGCGCTTACCGAACAAGTGACCCATCCCGTGCGCGTCGCGCTGCAGAATGCCGCGATGCTCGTGCAGACACCGCAGATCGCGCTCGGCAAAGTCGGTGATTTGATCGGCGGCATTGCGTCGATCCTCGGCGCCGGCGCGCCGCCGAAGAGCCCGTACAACGTTCCCGTCGGCCCCAACCGCCGGTTCGCGATGGCCGAGGTTCCCGTCGCCGACGCGAAGCTCATCAAGAATTCGCTCGGCGGCACCGTCAACGACGTTGTGCTTGCCGCCGTGGCCGGGTCGCTCAACCGGTCCTTGCTCGCGCGAGGTTTGTCGACGAGCGGGCTTGCGCTGCGAGCGATGATCCCCGTATCAACGCGCGACGAGTCCCATCGCATGGCGATGGGAAACCGGGTTTCGTCGATCTTTGTCGACCTTCCCATCGGCGCGCCCGATGCGGCGACGCGTTTGCGGAAGATCACGACGGCGACGAAAGACTTGAAGTCGTCGCATCAAGCCGTCGCCGCCGGCGCACTGATGGGCATCGGCGCGTGGGCGCCGCCGACGCTGCACGGCCTCGCTGCACGGCTCGTCGCGCGCCAGCGCTTCGTCAATCTTGTGATCTCGAACGTGCCCGGCCCGCAAGTGCCGCTGTATCTGGCCGGCGCGCGCATGCTCGTCACGTATCCAGTCATGCCGCTCGGTGAGACGACGGCTCTGTCGGTCGCGGTCACGAGCCTTTCCGGCGTGATGGGGTTCGGCTTCACGGGCGACTGGGACGCGGTCCCCGACGTCGAGCGTCTGGCCGAGGGCCTCGTCGCCTCCTTCGAAGACTTGAAGAAGGCGGCCGGCGCCTAGGTTCCGCCACTTTTCGACGATCACCCGTGATAATCGAGGCCCGGCGCGTGGGGAGCCGGTCTTGACTGCGTGCGGGGGTGGAGGAGACACCGAGCCGCGGGAGCCGCGCTCTCGCTGACGCTCATCGCCCTGGCTGCGTGTGGCTCTGGTCCGACCGGCATTCACGTCGCTGCCGCGGGCTACCGTGCGCCGGTTGTGCGGGACGGCCGCTTGCGCGTTCCAATCTTGCTGTATCACCACATCGGCCCCGTGACGGGGAAGTGGAGGAGCCTCTACGTGAGCCTCCCGCAGTTCGCCCGGCAGATGAAAGCGATCGCGACGTCGGGCGCACAGACGCTGTCGATGGACGACTTGTACGACGCCGTTCGCAACGGCCGGTCGTATACGAGCGGCGCGATCGCGCTGACGTTCGACGATGCAACCGAAGATCAGTACACGCTCGCGTTTCCTATTCTGAAGCAATACCGGTTGCATGCGACGCTTTTCGTTCCCACCGGTCTCGTGGGACGTCCGGGCTACGTGACGTGGGCGCAGCTGTCGGAAATGAAGCGGTCCGGGCTCCTGGACGTCGAGGCGCACTCGGTGTCGCATGTGGATCTCACACAGCTGACGGCGCACCAAGTCTTGCGGGAATTGCGGCTGAGCAGCTCGACGTTGCGCCGCAAGATCGGCGTCCGCGCGCGCCAATTCGCGTACCCGTTCGGGAAGTTCGACGCGAATCTCGAGTCACTCCTGCGGAAAGCGGGCTACGAGAGCGCCGTTACCACCCGGTATCAATGGTCGCATCCGATCCGATCGCCGTACGAATGGGGACGGATGGAGGTGCACGACACGAATGCGCCGGCCAACCTCGCCTCGCTCGCGACGATGAGCGGGAGCTGGCAGGCATAGAACATGTCTCTTCCCGGTCGTGACCAAATCCGCGTCCGCGGCTAGGATGGGCCTCTTTGTTTTGCCATACGAGGAGGCCTCATGCCGGGGATGATCCCTGAAGACGTCTACGAATTGACGGGCGCTACCGATCCGCGTCTTTCGCCGGATGGGTCGACGATTGCATTCGTTGTCTGGCGGATCGATCGCGAGGAGAGCGAATATCGCAGCGCGATCTGGCTCGTGCCGGCCGACGGGTCGAGCGCGGCGCGCAAATTCACGGCCGGCGCAAAGCGCGATTCGATGCCACGGTGGTCCCCGGACGGTGCGGAGCTCGCGTTCGTGTCCAACCGCGAGCGTGAAGCCGCTCAGCTGTACGTCGTGCCGGTTTCCGGCGGAGAAGCCATTCGCCTCACCGATCTCAAGGAGGACGTGCACGACGTTGCGTGGTCTCCCGACGGCACGCGCCTGGCATTCACGTCCCGCGTGCGCGACGAGGCATACGACGAACCGAACGAAAAGAAGCGCCCGCCCCGCCGCATCACGCGTTTGCAGTTCAAGCTCGACAACGAAGGATGGCTGTGCGACCGGCGCCAGCACGTTTTCACCGTCGCCGCCGACGGTTCGGCCGGACCCGTGCAGCTGACGAAGGGTGACTACGAGAACGGCGCACCTGCGTGGTCGCCCGACGGGACGCGCGTGGCGTTTTCTTCTGCGCGTCACGACGATTGGGACATCGACTTCGCGCGCGACATCTTTGTCGCCGACGCGTCGGGTGGCGAGCCCGAGCTCCTCACGAGCACCGACGGCGGCTGCGAATCACCGTCGTGGTCCCCGAACGGGCGCACGATCGCCTACCACTTCTATCCCGGCATTCTCGATGATCCGCTCCACAGTCAGATCGCGGTTTCGGACGTTGCGACGAAGAAGCGAACGGTGCTGACGGAGTCGCTCGATCGCAACTGCAATCCGTACCCGATGATCCGCGAGCCGATTTGGGACGGCGATCGGATCGTGTTTTCCGTCGAGGACCGGGGCAATGTCATGCTCTACGCCGTCGTCCCCGGCGGCGCACCCGGGGTGATCGCGAGCGGTGAGCAAACGATCACCGGCTACGACGCGGCGCGCGGAACCGTTGTGCACACCGCGACGCAAACGACGATGCTCTCCGAAGTCTTCGTGGGTGACCGGGCGCTGACCGGCGTCGGCAGGAGCTTCGCCGAAACCCGCACACTCGCAGACGCCGAGCGCTTCACCGCGGTGTCGCCCGACGGCACCGAGGTCGACGCGTGGATCATGCGTCCGGCCAACTTCGAGCCCGGGAAAAGGTATCCCGTCCTTTTCAACATTCACGGCGGCCCGTTCAGCCAGTACGGGAACAAGTTCTTCGACGAGTTCCAAGTGGCGACCGGCGCCGGCTACGTGGTCCTGTTCGCCAACCCTCGGGGGTCATCCGGCTACACCCAGGAATTCGCCCGCGCGATCCGCGGGCCGGTCGAAGGCGGCCCGGGCTGGGGGACCGTCGATTACGACGACTGCATGGCGGTCATCGACACGGCACTGAGCCGGTTCGACTTCTGCGATCCCGACAGGCTCGGCGTCATCGGCGGCTCATACGGTGGCTACATGACGTCGTGGATCGTCGGGCACACCGACCGTTTCAAGGCCGCGGTGTCCGAACGTGCGCTCAACAACATGGTTTCGGACCTCGGCTCCAGCGATTCGGCATGGTCTCTGAAGGGGTACGTCGGAGCGTACGTGTGGGAGAGCTACGACGTGCACTTGAAGCACTCACCGACGACGTACGTCGAAAATATAAAGACGCCGTTACTGATCTTGCACTCCGAAAACGATTTGCGCTGCAACGTCGAGCAAGGCGAATGGCTGTTCACTGCGATGCGGATCTTGAAGAAGGAAGTTGAGTTCGTCCGATTCCCCGCCGAAAGCCACGAGCTGACGCGCTCAGGATCGCCGGCTCATCGCGTCATGCGGTTCGAGATCGTGCTCGATTGGTTCAACCGCTACTTGAATCCCTAGCGGCGCGTTCGCCGGCCGGCAACAACCCCAGCTCGTCGAGCCAGCGCGTCGCGATGTCGGCGACGCGCTCCGGCGCCTCGAGCTGTGGTGTGTGACCGATGTTCGGGAGTACTTCGAGTACCCAGTGCGGACACGCCTCGACGGCTTCGCGGGCAGCAGCCACGGGCACGAGCCGGTCCTTGTCCCCGTGAATGATGAGCACCGGCGACGTGATACGGCGTGTCATCTCGATGAAGGCACGTTTACGGGCCAGAATCGACAGCAACGAGCGCGCTGCTTCGAGAAATGCCTTGTTGCTCCACGGCATTTCCTCGACGCGCTCACGCGCTAATTTCACGTGGGCATCGACGATCTCCTGCGGGATCACCGACGGGTCGTAGTTGCACAGTTGCAACGTCTCCCGGACCATCCCCTCGGGGCCGAAGCGACGCTGCCGCGCACGCACGAAACGTTCGCCGACGCCCGGAATCGCGTACGAGGCGAACGCGGCGACGACCAGCGGATCGGGGCGCGCGCCGCTCGAACGTGGAAGAGCGGGATCGATCAGCACGAGCCCGGCGACCTTTTCCGAGTGCGCCGAGGCTTCCATGATCGACAAGAGCCCGCCCATGGAATTGCCGAAAAGCACGACCGGCTCGTCGGATACCGTATCGATGAAACGGTCGAGCAGCGCTCGGTTGGCAACGATCGTCGATGGGCGTCCCTCAGGCGGCGTGCGGCCGAAGCCGGCCATGTCCGGCGCGATGACGTGTGCGCGGCGGGCGAGGAGCGGCGCCAGCGACATCCAGTTGACCGAGGAGCCTCCCAGGCCGTGCACGAGAACGATCGTCCTGCCTTCACCGCCGAAGTCGGCATAGGTAAGCGGGCCGTCGAGATCGATGACTTTGTTTTCCATCGGCGGGCAGATCGTACCCGCTTTCGTGGGGCTAGTGACCGATCATCCAGGCGCGCACTCGCGCGCGCGCAACCCAGGCGCCGCACACGATCGCGCTCAGCAGCAGGAGTGACGCTCGCACCGGCACGCTCGGCCCCGTCGAGCTCGCCGGTACGCCGATGCCCGGCCGCGTGCTCGGAAAGGTCGGCGTGTACACCGGTGGTTGCGACGGCGGGAACGGGAACGGGGGCGGCTGCGGCGGGAAGAAGCCGGGATACACCGGTGGCCGGAACGTCGGGAAATTGGGAATTTGCGGCGGCGTGTACGAGGCACGTGCACGCGTGGTGCCGAACGGGTTCTTTATGAGAAGCTCGACGTTGCGGTCTTCCGCTGCGTTCGGGCCGTACGGAGCTGCGTGGCCGCTCTGCGGATCGTTGAAGCCGACCTCGCGCGCCGCCGACGCGAGCCACTTCTCATTGATGTTGTACTTGACCGCGGCGCGCTCCTCGGCGTTGGTGATGTAGGTCCGCAGGTTCGTCTCCGGCGTGGCGTCCGAGCGCCACTCGACCGAGCGCGGGTTGGGAGGAGCGGCGGCGTCGAAGTTCACGCCGATGATCGAGAGCGTGCCGTCGTGGTTGTCGGCGATCTCGATCGTGCGCGACAAGTGCGGCCAGTCTGCGATCGCGGACGTATTCACTTCCCAGTAGCCGCCGGTCTTGCCGGTGTCATCCGGATGCGCCCACACCTTGTTGTAATGGGTGTGACCGTTTGCGTGCAGAATCACGTTCGGAAAGCGGTGGAAGAGCTTTTCGAGATCGATCCCGTAATAGCGAGGATCCGTCGTCGCGTTATTGATGGTCGTCGATTCGGTGTGATGCGAGAAAACGACGATGAGCGAGTCTGGATTCTTGGTGTTCACGCGCGTACCGGACTCGTCGTAGTAATTGCTCGAGTGCGCCTCGAGGTCCTTCGTCAGCCAGGCGAATTCGTCCGGCGTGAGATTGCCGTCGGCGAGCCCTTCGTCGGCGCCGGTGTCCAGCGCGATGAAGTGCAGAGGAATCGGCGTCGGCAGCGACGCGTCTGCGGGATAGTCGAAGGAGTAGCACGAGCGGTCGAGAGGCGCGCCGGCGTCGTTCTTGCAGCGGTTGTCGCCGCCGGACGGGGTGAGAAACCCGTGTCCGGCCGGAAGACCGTATGAGCCGATGGCGCCTGCATCGAGCGCCGCCGCCTTGTCCTTCGGCAAGTGCTCGGCGATCCATTGCACGCGATCGACGAGCCGCCGATTGGGGTCCGCCGAGACGACGCGTGTCGTCGCCTCCGTCGGTGTTGATGCGATCTCCATCCAGAACGACGGATCGGTGAGCAATGTCGGGTCGTTGCAGACGCGTTGCTGTTGGTCGGGTGCGAGGTCGTACACCTTCAGAGATCCGACAACCCACGCGCTAGCGAACGCCTTCCACGCGGGGTTGTTCGGAACGGTTCCTTGAACCTTTACGTCGTGGTTGCCCGAGACGGAGTACCACGGCAAACGCGATCCGTCCGAACGGCGCAACCCCGTGGCGAAAAATGGCTCGTTCGCAAGGTTGCGAATTGATCCATATTCCGCGGAGTCAGGATTTGCGAGTGCGGGCGAGCCGGTGCGCGGGTCGCGTCCTTGCACGCCTTCGTATCCGTCGGCGCCCGAATCGGGATTGATCAAGTGAACGCTTCGGTCCGGAGCCGCGGACCCATCGAGAAGCCCGATGAACTGGCGCACCTCGTTCCACTGCTGGTTGTCGGCCGCGTCGCCGAGCTGCACGGCAAAGTCGAACGGGCGCCCGGTCAGCGGGCCGCGGCCGATCGCGTTTGCGGCTTGAATTTCGGCGTTGATGAGGTGCGGGATCATGGTTTCCTGCCAGCGGAACGCAGCCTTCGCCGGGTTCGGTGTGCCGTTCACGTCGCACTTGTCGGTCCACTCCGCTCGGAGCGGGGACTCTTCATCGGAAAGCTGGAAGTCGGTGAACGCGACGAACGACATGAGGGCGTCTCGCATCGAGGTCCTCGTCGCGCCGGCTTTCGCTCCCAGATCCTCGCGGACGGTGAGCGGCTGTCCAGGTCCGCATTTCAGCGTGCCGGGATGTGCCGCGTCCTCGACGAGCGTTCCGGTGAGCGTCGTGATGCCGCAGGACGCCGGGCCGGTTGCGATGGCCATGGGCGCGAACAGCAACGAAGCGCCGGCCACGACGATCGTGGCGGCGCCGAGCACGCGTCGCAGTAAAGAGGCTCTCACCAGGTCTCCTGTCCAGATCAACGAGGATTCTGCCTGCACGGTTCGCTTTCCTGGCGCCGGCCGGCAGAACGCCGAACGTACGCGGACTTTGTCCGGATTTGTCGAAGCCTCCGTGCCCTATCATGGTGCGCTGATGCCAGATTTCGAACGAAGGATCGTTGCTGTCCGGGCCGCCCTCGCCGGCTCGGGCGGCGCCGGCCTTCTCGTCGGTCCCGGCGCCGACCTCCGGTACTTGACGGGATACGACGCGCTGCCGCTCGAGCGGCTCACGCTCCTGGTCGTGCCACCCACCGGCGATCCGCTGCTGATCGTACCCGCGCTCGAGCGGCCTCGCGCGGAGTCGCAGGGCGTCTCCGTTCCAATCGCCGGGTGGCGGGAGACCGACGATCCTTTTGCGCTCGTCCCGAAGGCAGTCGGGCCGGCTAAGGGCACCGTCTTCGTCGGCGATCGCTTGTGGGCCGCGTTCGTGTTGCGGCTCCAGCGGGAGCTTCACGGCTTGCCCTTCGGGCTTGCCTCATCGATCACCGGGCCGCTTCGGATCCGCAAGGATCCCGCCGAGATCTCGTTGTTGCGCGACGCGGCGTCGGTTGCCGACGACGTTGCGCTCGCGCTCGCGGACGAGCGCGTCGCGGGGTGGACCGAGCGCGAGCTGTCCAGATGGATTTCCGACCGGCTGATTGCCGGCGGCGTTGAGCACGTGAATTTTGCGCTCGTTGCGGCGGGGGAGAACGCCGCGTCGCCGCATCACGAACCCGGCGACCGTGTGATCGCACCTGGAGAGTCGATCGTGTGCGATTTCGGCGGAACCATCGGCGGCTATTGCTCCGACATCACGCGCACCTACGTCGTGGGTCCGGCGCCGGATGATCTGCGCGAGGTGCACGGTGTGGTTCTTCGTGCACAGGCGGCAGGCACGAATGCGGCGCGCCCGGGCGTACCGTGCGAATCCGTCGACGCGGCTGCGCGAACGGTGATCGAAAGTGCCGGATTCGGCGAAGCGTTCATGCACCGGACCGGGCACGGCATCGGCCTCGAGGAGCATGAAGATCCTTACATCGTCGGCGGAAACTCTGCCGTCCTCGAACCCGGGATGGCGTTCAGCGTCGAGCCGGGGGTGTACGTGCGCGGCCGCCTCGGCGTGCGTATCGAGGACATCGTGGTGTGCAACCCGTCGGGGCCGGAGTCGCTCAATACCGCGCCGCGCGACTTGGTGGAGCTGCCGCGGTGACTTTCACCGTCGAGCAGCGCCATCTCATCGACCTCGTCCGCGAGATAACGCTGAAGGAGATCGCGCCCCGCGCCGACGAGTGGGAACGTGCCGGCGAGTTTCCGCGACCCGCATTTGACGCCCTCGGACGCGCGGGGCTTCTCGGGCTCGTATATCCGGAGGAGTACGGCGGGGGAGCGCAACCGCACACCGTATATCTCGCGGCGTTGGAAGAATTGGCGCGCGGCTTGCTGTCCGTCGGTCTCGGCACGAGCGTCCAGACCCTGACGATCTTTCCGGGTTTCGCGTACGGAACGGATGCGCAGCGCGCGCAGTGGATGCCTCCGGCATGCGCCGGGGAATGGATCGGTTCCTATTGCCTTTCCGAGCCGGAATCCGGATCCGATGCCGCCTCGTTGTCGACGCGTGCGACACGAGAAGGCGATTCGTACATCATCAACGGGCGCAAAGCGTGGGTGACGCACGGCGGTGTAAGCGATTACTACATCGTGTTCGCGCGTACGGGCGACGACGGCGCGCGTGGAATTTCGTGCTTCTTCGTTCCCGCTTCAGCCCCCGGTCTGGAGTGCGCGAAGGTTGAGCACAAGATGGGCATGCAGTCCTCACCGACGTCGCAAATGGTCTTCGACGACGTGCGTATTCCGGTCACCAACCTCATCGGGCACGAAGGACAAGGTTTTGAGATTGCCATGGCAGCCCTCGACGGCGGGCGGCTCGGCATCGCCGCGTGCTCGGTCGGCCTTGCGCAAGCTGCGCTCGATGCGGCGGTGAAGTTCGCATCTGAGCGTGAGCAGTTCGGTCGTCCGGTCATTCAGTTCGAGGGCTTGGCGTTCATGCTCGCCGACATGGCGACTCAGGTCGAAGCAGCCCGATCGTTGACTCGAGCGGCGGCAGAGCGTCGCGATGCGGGAGAGCCGTTTGCGAAGCAAGCGGCGATGGCGAAGCTCTTCGCATCGGACACGGCGATGCGCGTGACCACGGATTCCGTCCAAATTCACGGCGGGTACGGCTACGTAAACGAATTTCCCGTCGAGCGCTACATGCGCGAAGCGAAAGTGCTACAGATCGTCGAAGGGACGAACCAAATACAGCGCCTCGTCATCAGCCGCGCTCTGTCGCGGCCGTCATAGCCAAATTTTCTGGACGTTTGCCCTCCTCGTCTCTGCGGAAGGACTTTTATGAGACGCCTGAGGAGGTGTGCTTGTCATGCCGCAGCTCGTCGAAGAAGTTATGACGCCCAATCCGGTCTGTGTAACGGCCGGTGACACGCTGTACGACGTGGCACGTTGCATGAAGCAAGAGAACATCGGTCCCGTGATCGTGACGCAAGATCACACGGTCTGCGGAATCGTGACCGACCGCGACATCGTCGTTCGCGCGATCGCGGAAGGCAAAGATCCCAAGTTGACGAAAGTCGGCGACATCTGTAGCAAGGAAATCACGACGATCGAAAAGGGTGAGCCGATCGAGGAAGCGGTGCTGTTGATGCGTCGAAACGCGATTCGCCGCTTGCCGGTCGTCGACGACGAAAAGCCGATCGGCATCGTATCGATCGGCGACCTGGCGCAAGATCGCGATCCCGAATCGGCACTGGCCGAAATCAGCACTGCTCCGCCGAACAAGTAGCGCATGATGTTCGGGTGGCTGAAGGCGCTGGTCGGCGGCAAGAGGCCGGGCGACAAAGTCTCCGGCGGTCCGCGACGTGGAGGTCCCGGCGACAGTGGGCCGGACCGGCCCGGGTATAACGGGGCCGTCACGTTGGGTGAGGAAGGGGCCGCCGTCGAAGACGGCCCGCTGCCGGCCGAGCGCCGCACCCGAAAAGAGTAGGAGCGACTTACCAGGCGCGGCGTAGCGAATAAACGCTCGTGCGCCCCAGGCCCTTGAGATGGCGGTTGCGCGAACGTTTGATTGAAAACGCGGGTTCCTCACGAAGCGCGTCGCGCACGCTCCACGACACCAGCACAGGCTCCAGGCTCACGAGCCCTGCCAAGCGGTTGGCGAGATTCACCGTGGGACCGTAGTAATCACCGGCACGGCGGATGAGCGGCCCGTGTGCGAGCCCGATGCGAAGCCCGGGCAAGATTTCATCCGCCGCGCACCGCTCTGCGAGGGTGATTGCAATATCGGCCGCAACGCGTGCCTGCTCGGCGACGAACATGACTTCGTCGCCGATCATCTTTACGAGTCGTCCGCCCAAGCTTCCGATCGTGTCGTAGGAAATCGTTTCGAACCGCTCGACGAGTGCTTCAAGCTCCTGGTCCTCGAGTCGCCGGGTGATCGCGGTGAAGCCGACCATGTCGGCGAATCCAACGGTGAGCGTCAATCCCGTTTCCTCTGAGCCTTCGCCGGCGACCGTTCTTTTTGCGGCAGCTGCGAGATGCCGGCGGTACATGTAGCTGAGAAAGGATTCGTTGATAGGCACGAGGCGGCTGGTGTCGTTGACGATCGCCTCGCTGATCTCATCCGCGGTTCCGCCGTGCTCTTGCGCGGACTGCTCGATGCGAGACCCGATCGATGAGACCTGCGCATCCGCGATCTTCGACATCGCATGGCCCATCACGCGGGCGATTTGGAGGTTGACTTCGGGTTTCGCGAAACCGGCTTCCGTCAGCATGAGCGCGCCCTTGAGTGCGGCAAGGTCGAGGTCCGTGAAGACGACTTCGTCGTCCGGAACGTCGGCGAAGCCGAGGGCACGCCAGTAGCGTCGCGCCGTGTCTTCATCGATGCCGGCTAGCTTTGCGATCTGAGTGGAGGTGTATGCGGGGGCGCCGAGCAGTAAGTAGTCGACGGCGAGGAGTCGAAGTGCCTCGCTGCCTTGGGACTCGGCGGCATCGATTACGTCCGCCGGCGCGCCTTCGGCGACGAGATACTCGCGCAGGCTCATCGGTGTGCCACGCCGAGAATGATCTCCCATTCCTCCGGGGTCACCGGCTGAACCGACAAGCGCGCGCCGCGGCGTGTGACGAACATATTTTCGAGGCCGGGCGTTTCGCGAATTTCCGACAGCGTCACGATCCGGGAGAATTTTTCGACGAATCCGACGTCGACCATGTACCAGCGTGGTTTGTCCTGCGACGACGCGGGATCGAAATATTTGCTCTCGGGGTCGAACGCCGTGTGATCCGGATACGCTTCGCGGACGATCTCGCATACGCCGGCGATGCCGATCACGTCGGTGCTGGAATGGTAGAAGAAGGCGCGGTCGCCGAGCTTCATCGCCATCATGTTGTTGCGTGCTTGATACGACCGAACGCCGTCCCACGATTCCGTGCCGCGTTTCTGGAGGTCGTCGATCGAGAACGCCTCCGGCTCGGTCTTCATCAGCCAGTACTTCATGACGATCGACACCGTAAACGCGCACGCCGGTACCGGCAAACTGCTAGCGCGGAAAGGAGAGGGAAAGCGCGAAATCGCCGTGATCGTCGGTCCACCAATGTGCAACCTCGAGACCGGCATCCGAAAGCTCGGCTTCGACGAACGGCCGCCGGAATTTCGCACTGACTTCTGTGCGCATTTCTTCTCCGGCCGCGAATTCCGCCTTGAGCCCGATCGCCGACACATGGACGGTCTGATCGACCTTCGAGCGCAAGAGCATCTCGATCCATTCGTTTTCCGAGTCGAAACGCGCGACGTGCTCGAATCCCTCCAGGTCGAAATCCGCTTCGAGCTCCCGGTTGATGACGGTCAGCACGTTGAGGTTGAACGCCGCCGTCACGCCTTGCGAATCGTTGTAGGCAGCCTCCAGGCGCGTAACGTCCTTCACGAGATCGGTCCCGAGAAGGAAGGAGTCTCCCGGTCGCAATGCGGCGGCGATTTCCGCGAGGAACGTCCTTCGCGTCATCGGCGGGAAGTTTCCGATCGTGCCGCCGAGGAATGCGACCATGCGGCGACCCCCGACGGGAATGCGCCCAAGGTGACGGTCGAAGTCGCCGACGACACCGTGCACGTCGATTCCGGGGTATTCCTGCGCGATCGCGTCGGCAGTGTCGCGCAGCGTTTGCTCGCTCACATCGAACGGAACGTAGCGCTCGAGTGATCGAAGATCGCGCATCGCGTCGAGAATTGATCGCGTTTTTTCCGCCGTGCCTGCGCCGAGCTCGACGAGCACACCGGCGCCGCTCGCGTGCGCAATCTCGCCGGCGCGCGCGGCTAAAATCTCCCGCTCTCGCCGTGTCGGGTAATACTCCGGCAGCCGCGTTATCTCGTCGAACAGCTGTGAGCCGCGCTCGTCGTAAAACCACTTCGGCGGGAGCTCCTTCGGCGAAGACGTCAAGCCCCGCACGACGTCGGCGCGCAGCGCTGCACGGACATCATCTGCGCTCAGATACGTTTCGACGGCCGTGGTCGTCATAGAGACTGAATCTCGATCTCGTTTGCAGTCGCCTCGACCAGCGAGCCTTCCGGAACCGATTCCCAGCCGGGGCCGTCGTCGAACGGCTCTGAGGCGATGATCGTTGCCGGGCCGCCGAAACGCTCTGTGTCGCGCAGCGTGTACAGCGAGCTGCCGTACGCCGTGGCGCTCATGCGCTCACCGTCGGTCAGTAGCAAGTTCAATCGGCCGGTGGAGACTTTCATCACGGCGCGAATCACCGCAGCCAATGCCTCGCCGGCCGGAGTGCCGGCGTCGAGTTGATCCAGCGCAAGGGCGAAAAGAACTTCGGAATCGGCCGCACCTTCGATGCCGCCGGCACGTTCATCCGACAGCATCTTCTTGAGCGGCACGCTGATTCCTTGGCGGAATCCTTCGACGGTGCCGTTGTGGAGAAACAGCCACGGCCCCGATGTGAACGGCTGCGTACCGCTTTCTTCGATCGGTGAACCCGGCGTCGCGCTCCGCACCGCCGCGACCATCGAGGAAGAAGAGATGAGGCCGGCAATGCTCGAAAACACGGCGTCGGTCCACATCGGGTTGCGGGTGCGGTAGCGCGCCGGCTCACGGCGGAGCGAGAAGTCGTACCAACCGAAACCCCAGCCGTCGGCGTTGAACCGGCCGTGTTGTTGTTGTCGCGGAGCGTACGACTGGCGCAGCAACGAGAACTCAGGCTTGATCAGCAGCGTTTCGGCCGTCACCGGCGGACCGAGGTATCCGAGAAATCTGCACATCGCGCTATGCGTCCCTCGCGCAACGGAAGCCTGCGAAGATTTGCCGCCGGATCGGAAAATCCCAGTTGCGGAACGTGTTGCGGACTGCCGTTTGGTGCGTTGCCCAGGAACCGCCGCGCAGCACCTTGTATTTCGGTCCGAAGAACACTTCGGAGTACTCAGGATACGGAAACGCCGTGAAGCCGGGGTAGGGGAGGAAGTCCGACGACGTCCACTCCCATACGTCACCGATCATGTGATGGCAGCCCCACGGCGATGCTCCGCCCGGATACGCCCCGATCGACGCGGGACCGAAGTGACGTTGTCCGAGATTTGCGCGCTCCTCGGTCGGCGCGTTGTTGCCCCACGGGTAGCGGATCTTCTTGCCGGCCGGCGACCACGACGCGGCTTTCTCCCACTCTGCCTCGGTCGGCAAGCGCTTGCCGGCCCAGCGCGCGAACGCATCCGCTTCGTACCAGCACACGTGCTGCGCGGGCTCGTCCGGCGGCAACGGCTCCAGCCAGCCGAAGCGCGTTCGCGACCACGATCCGGCGCCGTCGCGCTCCCAGAATTGCGGCATCTCGACGTGATTCTTCGTCCGCCATTTCCACCCGCGAGCATCCCAAAAGCGCGGGTCGTCGTATCCACCGGCTTCAACGAACTCGATGTACTGCGCATTCGTTACCGGCGTCACATCGATCCAAAACGGCGCGACGTTCACGGTATGCGCTTGTTTTTCGTTGTCGTACGCCCAGGACTCGCTCCCGGTTCCCATCACGAAGGGGCCGCCGGCAACGAGCACTTCACCGCCGACGACGGCTTTCGCTCGAGGCGGCGGCGTTGTCACGGGGCGATATCCTTCGCCGTCCATCAAATTGAGGGTCGCCAGCATCGTCTCGTCGTGCATGTGTTCGTGCTGAACGATCATGCCGTACACGTATCCGTCCGCGACCAACGGCCGCGCCGGCTCGAATTCGACTTTTTCCAGCACGTCGAACACCCTGCCGCGGACGTTCGCGATGTACACGCGAGCCTCCGACGGCGGCAGCAGCGGAAGTTGCGTGCGTTCCGCACGCGGATGCTCGAAGGCGTCGTACATGCCGTCGATGTCGGGCGACGTCGTGGGGATGCCGGCAACTTCTTGCAACAGCCACAACTCTTCATAATTGCCGACGTGCGCGAGGTCCCAGACGAGCGGTGACATGATCGGTGAATGCTGCTTGACCTGATCGGCCTCCGACAGCGGCTCGAGAAGCGTCAGCGACCGATTCCGGCCGGCCTCCATCTCCGTTGCGATTCTTTCTTTCAAATCCATATCGGCTCCCGTGCCGGAACGGGCAATGCACCGCGCTCGTGATAGGCCTGCAACAGATCGTCCGCCGGACATCGCCCGCGGGCGACATAGCGATCGAAGAACGCGGCCGCCGCTGCGATGGTTGTCGCGTCGGCGCCGATGCGGGGAAGTGCATCGAGCGCGATGCGAAAGCATTCGATTGCAGCACGCGCCAGGTTCGGCTCGGTCAGCGAAAATCGCGACGCGTCGGTCCACAGCGTTTCCGTTCCGCGACAGGCGCGTTCGGCTGCGTCGGCCGCTTCGGCATCTTCGAGGAGGGCGGCAGGCACGGCGACTGCCACGCGCCACCACGGATCAGGCAACGCGTCGATCATTCGAAGCTCGAGCCAGCCACGGGCCCGCACCGGCGGAAACAGCGTCGTCAAGTGATACGCAAAGTCGTCGAGTGTCGGGTAGCCGAGATCGTGCCCGTCATCCATCCAGCGCTCGAACGTCATCCCAGACGGAACGGGAACGTAATCGCCATCGCCGGCGCGAATGAGCATGACGCGCGCGCGCAGCGCGTATCGAGTCCACGCGTCGGCGGGCGTTTCCGTGGCGCGAACCGGCGCGGTGCGTGAACGATCCATTGCCCACCACGTGCCGAGGCGCGCCGACAGCCAGCCGGTCGGACGGCCGCCGATAAAGGGCGAGTTTGCAAAGACCGCGGCGAGCATCGGGCCGATCGCATGCGCGCGCCGCCACCGGGCTGCGATGTCGTTCGTTCCTCCGTCGACGTTTACCTGTATCGACGCGGTTCGGCACATCATCCGGCGGCCATCCGGGCCTGCGGAGTCGAAGTACGCCTCCATTGCGGCGTACCGTGGCGTGTCGAGCACGCGGCGATCCTCGCGAGCCGGATCGAGACCGATGCCGCCCAGCGTCATCCCGCGGGCGAGGAGCGCGCGACGCACCGCGGCGAGGTCGGTTGCCACGGCATCGCACACGGCGCCCGCGGTGGCGAACGGCGCCGAGCTGAGCTCGAGCTGGCCGCCGGGCTCCCAGGTGATGCGGTTGCCGCTCGCAAAGGGCTCGAGGGCCGACGTTGCCGCGCGCGCCGCGGCGAACGACGTGTGCCGTGTGATGTCGGCGCGATCGAGCACGATCCATTCGACCTCGGCCCCGACATTGCCCGACCGAGGGGAAAAACAATTCTGCTCGACGTACGCCCGCACGTCGTCCGTGTTCAAGACTGGGTGAGCCGAGGGCATTCGTCTCCTCGTCGCAGTGTCTAGGCGGCTTCTTCTGTTGTCGGCGTCACGGGAATTAAGGACAGCATACCGACCGTGCATATGTACGTACCCACGCACCGATCGGTTCGCTCTCGCGTACCCTCTCGGATGTGGAGGAGGCCGAATCCCACCTCGCGGAGCGCCTGCGGCGCCGTATCTCGGACGATGGTCCCATCACGTTCGCAGAGTTCATGGATACCGCCTTGTACGATCCCGTTGAGGGCTTTTATTCCCAGCCGCCGATCGGCGTCACGCGACATTACGTAACCAGCCCCCACGTTTCCGGCGCGTTCGCCGACTTGCTCGTTCGCCAGCTCGTCGCGTGCTGGGAGTCGCTCGGTCATGTTTCCCCGTTTACCGTCGTCGAAGCCGGCGCCGGTGACGGCGCCTTGGCCGGGCAAATCCTCGCGTCGGGCGAATGGTCTGGCGAGGCGCGGGATTCGTTACAGTATTTCGGAGTCGACCGAAGCGCCGGCGCGCGCGAAGCGCTTCGCAGTCGAGGCATCGAGGGTCGGGCATCGCTCGCGGACCTCGCTCCGATCACCGGCGTCGTTTTCGCGAACGAGCTCCTCGACAATCTTCCCTTCCACCGGCTCGCAAACCGCGACGGGAACCTCGTTGAGCTGATGGTCTCCGTCGACGGCGACGAGGGGACGTTCGTGCTCGTCGACGGCCCGGTGTCGCCGGAGGCACAATTATCGCTTCGACGGGCACCGGCCGAAGGCGCGGAACGCCCGGTGTCTCCTGCGACCGAAGCATTCGTCGCCGACGTCGCACGTGTCGTGCGGCGCGGGTACGTTTTTCTCTTCGATTACGGGTTCGGCGCCGGCGATTCGCCGCAGTCGACACGGTCGTATCTCGATCAAGGCGTCACGACCGACGTGATGTCGCGTCCCGGAGGTCGCGACATCAGCACCGGTGTCGATTTCGATGCGTTGTCGGATGCCGCGCGTGAACGTGGCTTCGATGTCTGGGGCCCGGCGTCGCAGCGCGACGCACTCATGCGGCTCGGGTTCCGGGAGTGGCTGGCGAAGCTTCGCGACCGGCAATTGGCGGCGGAGGGCGCCGGTGAATGGCGCCGCGCCGTCAATCTGTTCGGGGAACGTTCCCGGGCGCCCATGCTCGTCGATGAAGCGCAGCTGGGATCGTTGCAGCTCGTCGTGTTCGGCCGTGACGTGGCGCGACCGCTCGGCGTTGCCGAAAATCCGTGAGACCGGCGCGAACGCTTCGCTAGGATGAATCCATGGGCGAAGTCGTAGCCATCTATACAGCTCCAGGCGCCGAAGCACGGATGACACCCGTCGAGGAAGTGCGCGCGGTGCCGGGGCTCGGTCTCGAAGGTGACCGCTACTTCGAACGCACCGGCACGTACGCCGACAAATGGGGACCGCACCGTGAGGCGACGCTCATCGAAGTCGAAGCCATCGAGGCGGTGAAACAGGAAGACGGCGTCGACTTCGACGCAGCCGACAGCCGGCGCAACATCGTGACGCGTGGTGTGGCGCTCAATCATCTCGTCGACCGGGAATTCACCGTGGGAGACGTCCGCTTTCGCGGAATCCGGCTCTGTGAGCCGTGCACGCATATGGAAAGGGTCTCCGGTAAGCCGGCGCGAAAATCACTCATCCACCGCGGCGGCTTGCGCGCGCAGATACTGACCGAAGGAACGGTCCGGGTCGGGGACGTCGTTGCCGGCTAAACGTCTTTCGTTTGCTCCAGGAAGGTGACGATAACTCTTGCAAGCTCCTCGCCTTTGTCCTCTTGCAGGAAGTGACCGGCGTCCTTGATCGTCGCGTGCGGCATTCCCTTCGTACCGGGAACGACCTTTTGCAGAAATCCGTCGAGCCCCCGAAAGATCTTGTCCTGGTCGCTGAAAGCCGTCAGAAACGGCTTTTCCCACGCGCTCAACACGGTCCACGCTGCCCGGTTTTGCTCGGCGGCCGGATCATCCGGCGACACCGGCACCAGTTGGGGAAACCGTCGCGCGGCCACTTTGTAGCGCTCTTCGGGAAATGGGGCGTCGTACGCGGCACGCACACTGTCGCTCAAGTTGGTGACGCACCCCGAATTGACGAAGCGCGCGATGTCGAAAACGGCGGCTTTTTGTGTCGCGTCGCGAAACTTGAACCAGCTTTCGTTCGGCGGCGCATCGCCGGTCGGCAGGAAGCCATTCGCCATCACGACGCGCGCAAAAAGATCCGGATGCTCGGCGACGAGACGCAAGCCGATGAGGCTGCCCCAGTCCTGCCCGACGAGCGTCATGCGGGTAAGCCCGAGCGCCGTGATGAGACCGAGCATCCAATCGACGTGTGTTTGGAATGTGTACGCCTCGGGCTCTGCGGGCTTGTCCGATCGCCCGAAGCCGGGGAGATCCGGCGCGATGGCGCGAAAACCCGCCTCCACGAGGATCGGAATCATCTTGCGGTACAGGTACGACCAGGTCGGCTCGCCGTGCAGCATGAGAACGGGATCCCCGTTGCGCGGCCCTTCGTCGACGTAGTGAATCCGAAGTCCATCGACATCGGCGTAGTGCGGGTCAAAGACGTAACCGTCCAGATTTTCAAACCGAGCGTCGGGCGTGCGAAGAACTTCCATCCCACCTCCTAAGCAGAAAGCGACGATGCCATCGACTTGCGGAAGATTGCAATTGTGCAGTCAGCCGCGCCTTCGTCTTGGTTGGTCGAACCAGAAATGGCGATCGCATACGAGACCTCATTTCGGTCTCGCGAGAATGAGGTTACCGTCGATGCATGCGTTGCCCGGCGGACCCCGGCTAAGACGAACTACCAGATCACGCGGACGTCGTGATTGGTTCGTGCATACCCCCGGATCGATTCATCTCTCGTGACGAGTGGAATGCCGAGGTCCTTGGCAGTCGCGTATAGGAAACGGTCGGCCGGATCGCCGGGAAACTCGCTGCCCATGAGCGCAGCCGAAATGGCGGCCGACGGTGATAGTGGCGCTTCGGAAACCCGATCGGCATTGAGGACCTCGTTCGTCCACTCGTAGACATCGCGGTCGAGTCGAACGCGCTTGCGCGCCGACAGAAGTGCGATTTCCCAACAGGAGATCGGGCTCACAAAAAGTTTCAACGCATCATCGATAACTCGGCGCGCCGTCCGTGAAAGATGGCTGCTTTCCGCGTACCACCAGAGAACGACGTGACTGTCGAGCAGCACGTTCATTCAGTTTCCGCTTTCCAGCTTTCGCCCGTGGAGTAATACGCCTCCGGATCCTCCGCAACGAGCTTGACGCTCCCCATCAAATTCTTCCCGGGCATCGACGCGAAGGGGATAACGACGGCGACGGGCCGCCCATGCTTCGTAACCGTGATCGGCACATGAGTCGTTGCGACTTGGTCGAGCAGCGCGAGGCATCGTTGCTTGAACTCGGTCGCGGGGACCGTCCGAGAGTCTGCATGTTTCTCCATGAGCCGACCGTAGCGCTTCGCACATAAACTGTCCAGTTTATCTGTCCACTTTGGCCGAGATGGGAACGGCGAGGCCTTCTTCCCGCTCTGGACGCTCGCGCCGATTCCCCGGATACTGACGCCGGCCGTGCGGCCCCCGGGCGATCCGGGCCTCCCCGAAACACCAGGTAGAGCGTTTTTGTCGTACCCCAAAGGTACGGTGATCCAAGAAACAAGGGGGAGGGTCCTTGGCACTCGACTTGCGGCAGGTCGTCGGGCAGGTGGCGTCGATGAGCGCCGCGCTTGGCGACGCGCGCCGGGAGTACGCGGAGCGCCTCGACCAGGCAATTCGAGCGTGGGACTCCCACTGGGCGGACACGGACCGTCTGCGGGGCAAGCTGGAGGCGGCGAAGACGTCGTGGCTGCTTGCGCGGCCGCTCGAACCGCCGGGTGCGTACCCGGCGCCGGAGATGACGGCGCCGGCGTGGCGCGTCTGTGCGACCGACGGGTCCCAGATCGAGGTCTCGAGGCACGAGGTCGCCGACTGCTACCTCATCAACGTCGGCGAGGTCACGCTCGACTACGGCGAGAGCCCCGGCGCCTCGATGACGAATGCGCCGTTCCTCTTTCATGAGGCCGATGACTTGCACCCCTTGTATGGAGGTGAGGACCGCCCGGCCGACGGCGCGATCGTGGCGACGGTCCGAGACACGGCCGAGCTCGAGTACCTCGCCGCCCTCGTTTCCAAAGCGGATCGACCCGCGGTCGCACTCGTGGACGGAACGCTCATCCTGTGGCGCGACGAGGTGAACGCGAACGGGCTCGCCAGGCTTGCGCCGGAGGATCTCAAGCGCAAGCGGCTCGACGCGATGCTCAATCTCTTCGAAGCCGGGCGCGAGATGGGGGTGCCCATCGTCGGATACGTGTCCTCCCCGGGCGGCACCGACGTGATCAACGCGCTCAAGGTCATGATCTGCCCGGAGCACCCGGTCGACTGCGACCGTTGCCCGTTCACCCCGGCCGGCCTTCGGCGCACGCAGGTCAAGGATAAGCCGTGCGACGCCGTGGACCGACTGACCGATCAGCGCCTGTTCGCGCGCTTCCTGACGAAAGGGGAGCGGTCGCCGCTCTTTTGGTCGGGGGCTCCGGTGCTCGAGGCCTACGGCGAGCACCGCATCGCGTTTTGCTACCTCGACACCGGATACGAGATCGCGCGGCTCGAGGTTCCGGCGTGGGTCGCGAATGACCCCCGCGTGATGTCCTTCGCTCACGCGGTCGCGTACGACCAAGCGGTCCGGGGACGCGGGTATCCGGTGGCGCTGGCGGAAGCGCACGAGGCCTGTGTCGTACGTGGTGCGGATCGCGAAGCGTTCTTTGCGTTGGTCACCCGGCGGCTCGTTCGCGATGGTCATCGCGTGAGCATGTCGCGCAAGCAAGTCGGAAAGAGGGGAGCGCTGGTATGACGGAACGCCCGATCGGAGAAGTGACGCGATCGACGACGACGCGGTTCGACGCCGTCTGCCACGAAGTGTTCGAGCCGCCACGCTTCGGGTCGTTCGTCAAGGTCGAAAGCCGGGACACGATCGTGTACGGCATCGTCGGCAACGTCGAAACGGCGAGCTTCGATTCCCAGCGCCGGCCCGTCGCGTTCGGGATGCCGTGGGAACAGCTGGCACGCGAGCAGCCGCAGCTCGTGGAGCTGTTACAGACGGCATTCGACACGACGCTCGTTGGCTATTCCGACGCCGCCGGCTTGCACCACCACCTTCCGCCACATCCACCGCGCGTGCATGACGCGGTTCATGCGTGCGACCCGACGGAAGTAGCCGCGCTGACGGACTCCCTCGATTTCATTCGAACGCTGTCTCGCCTCGATGCGGGCATCACCGAGGAGCTGATCGCCGCGGCGATCCGCGAGGCGTCCCTCGCGCGCGGGCGGGATCCCGGCTTCCTCTCCGTTGCATCCCGCGCGGTGGCAGACCTGTACAAGGACGACTACGACACCGCCATGGCGATCGTCAGGAGGATTTCGTGAGCCGCAAGATCGTCGAAGACTTGATCCTCGAGTCGACGAGCAAGACGATCGCGCACGTCATCGAGGGTTCGCTCCTCGACGGGCTCGTCGGGCGGCTCGACGACGACGCCGACGTGGAGGATCTCCGCGTCGGCCGATTCGTCGTCATCGAGGGCACGCGCAACCGGTTTTTCTCCAGCGTGCACAACGTCAAGCTCGAGGCGGCAAACGCCGGCGTCCTTCGCTCCATGCCGCCGGACAACGATCTCGTTCGCTCATCGCTCGCCGGGACGCAGACGTACGTGACCGTCGAGCTGAAGCCGAAGCTGATGCTCGAGCGCGACGGCGACGACGTGCATCCGGTGAAAACCGTCCCCGGCCACTTTTCCCGTGTGGCCGAGGCAACCGACGACGACGTTGCCCTCGTGTTCGGCTCCCCCGGAGGCAGCAATCTGCGCATCGGATCGCCGCTCGAGATGGAAGCCGCCGTCTGCATCGATATGGAGCGGTTCGTCGAGCGCTCCAACGGCGTCTTCGGAAAGACCGGCACCGGAAAGTCGTTTCTCGTGCGCATGCTCCTGGCCGGCCTGATCCGCAGTCGGACGGCCGTCAACCTCGTGTTCGACATGCACAACGAATATGGCTGGTCGTCCTACGACGAGGTGACGAAGACGACGGCGCCCAGCCTCAAGCAGGCGTTCGACTCCGAACTCTTGATCTTCTCGCTCGATCCCGTGTCGAGCGCGCGGCGCAAAGTGACACCGGACTACGAAGTGCAAATCGCGTACAAGGACATCGACGTCGCCGACTTGGCGCTGCTTCGCGACGAGCTTCGTCTCACCGACGCCGGCCTGACGCATGCGGAATCTCTCGAGCAAGCGCTCGGCCGAGATTGGCTGGCGACGTTTCTCGAGATGAGCGGGGACGACATCGAAGAGCTCGCGAACGGCGCGCAGCGCCTGCACGCGGGAGCGCTGCAAACATTGCAGCGCAATCTGCGGCGGCTGCGAAAGCTGCCGTTCTTGCGCGAGTCGGGCACGGACGACTCCGTCGAGCGGATCGTCAAAGGCCTGCTCGCCGGCAAGCACGTCGTGCTGGAGTTCGGCGGACAGACGAGCTTGCTTGCGTACATGCTGGTCGCGAACGTCCTCACCAGGCGCATCCACGACCGGTGGCGCACCGAAAAGGAATCCGCCGCCGCCGACGGACGTCACGACCACCCGCCGCAGCTGACGATTACGATCGAGGAGGCGCACCGGTTCCTGTCGACGGAAGCGAGCGGTGCCGGCATCTTCGGCCAGATCGCGCGCGAGATGCGCAAGTACCACGTCGGCCTCCTCGTCGTCGATCAGCGGCCGAGCGGGATCGACGAAGAGGTCCGCTCGCAGCTCGGCACGCGGATCATCGCCAGCCTCGACGACGAGCGCGATCAGAACGCCGCCCTCGCCGGCCTTCCGGATTCCGGCGCGATGCGCGTGCTGATCAATAACCTCGAGCCGAAGGAACAAGTGCTCCTTTCGGGGTACGCGATCCCAATGCCGATCGTCGTGGACGTCGACGACTACTACGATTTCTTCCGTGACTTGCGGCGCGCCGAGACGCTCGTCGGCGTAGATCCGTGGGCGGGACGCAACGGGGGGTCGAAGCCGCTGGCATGATTCGCGTCCTGCATTTCTCCGACCTCCACTTGGGCTCCGACTACCACGGCAAACCCGATCCGGAGACCGGCATCAACCAGCGAATTCTCGATTTCGCGGCCCGCTTGGACGAGCTGATCGCGTTCGCCGAAGCGAACGACGTCGACGTCGTGCTGTTCGCCGGCGACGCATTCAAGAACGCCACGCCGACTCCAACGGTGCAGAAGTTGCTCGCGGAGCGTGTGTGGCGTCTCGCGAAATCCGGCGTGCGCGTCTTCATGCTGGCGGGCAACCACGACCTTCCGCGGATGGTCGCGAACGTCACCGCGTTCAGCGTGTATCCCGCGCTCGAAGTCGAAAACGTCACGGTGGCCGAGCAAGCCGGCGTGTATCCGATCGAAACGCGAAAGGGCGAGCTGCTTCAAATTGCGGCGATGCCGCACTTCTGGCGGAGCGCTTTCACGCGGCAGATCGACACCGGCGCAACCCCCGGCGACATCGACCGCGCGATCGACAAGATGGTCGCTGCGAAGGTGGACGATCTCGCAGCGAGGCTGAATCCCAGCGTCCCGGCGATCTTGAGTGCGCATTGCCACGTGACGAAGGCGCGTCTCAGCACGGCGCAAGATCTCTACGGCATCAGCGACTTCGAGCTGAGCTTGTCCTCGATCGCACATCGCGCATTTCCCTACGTAGCGCTCGGACACATTCACAAATCACAGGTTTTGAACGACGAATGGCGCGGTGGAACGTTTGCCGCTTACTCGGGATCGCTGGACCGCGTCGATTTCGGCGAGGAAGGCGAAGAAAAAGGCTTCTTCGTCGCCGATTTCGAACACGGTTCGCTCACCGCGGAGCCGCAGTTCATCCCGGTAGCGGCTCGCAGCTTCGTGACGGTCAAAGCAAAGGTCGACTCCCAGGATCCGACGGGGTCGGTCGTCGCCGCGATCGAAAAGGCAACGGTGAGCGGCGCGGTGGTTCGGGTACAAGTGGAAGCGCCGCGTCATCTATACGAAGAGGTCGACCAGCAGCGCGTCCGGCTTGCACTCGAGCCGGCATACGACGCCCGCGTACAAGCGATCTACCCGGACGAGTCGTCTCCGACGGTGCGCGACCCCCGTTTCGCGGAGGCGATGAGTGAAGCAAGAGCGCTCGAGGAATTCGTCCGGGGGGATCCCGCGCTCGTAATGGATGCGGATGAGCTTCTCCGTCTTGGTAACGAGATCATCAGCGAGGTGCTCGCGCAGACATGATCCCGCTCACCCTGCAGCTCACGGATTTCCTGTCGTACAAGCGGATGGACGAGCCGCTCGATTTGAGCGGACTGCATGTCGCGTGCTTGTCGGGAGCGAACGGCAACGGCAAGAGCGCACTGCTCGACGCGATCACGTGGGCGTTGTGGGGCAAGGCTCGCGGCTCGGAAGGCGGTCAGGACCAGGAGCGCCTCATTCGGGACGGCGCCGATACGGCGCGCGTCGAGCTCACGTTCGAGCTCGAAGGTGACGTGTATCGCATCGCGCGAACCCGCTCGCGAACGGGCGCCAAGGCAGATATTCAGTTCAACGTGCGCGCTACGGACGGCTCGTGGACCGACCTCGCGGGGGAGGGGATCACCGACACCCAACGCCGTATCAACGAACGTCTCCGCATGGAGTACGAAACATTCGTCACGAGCGCCTACATCGTGCAAGGCCGCGCCGACACGTTCACCCGGCTCGGCGCCGCCGACCGCAAGGAAGTTCTCGGCAAGATCCTCGGCTTGGAGATCTACGAGCGGCTGGCCACGGTCGCGAAGGACCGCAAGAAAGACGCGAGCGGCGCGGCCGAGGCGCATCGCTCGGACGCGGAGCGTCTGGAAGCAGAATGTGCTGAGATCCCGGCGCTCGAAGAGATACTGAAAGACGAGGAACGGCTCGCCGAAGCGGCAGACGCCGCACGGGCCGCCGCGACCGAGGCGCAAAGGGCCGCGCACGGCCACCTCTCCTCGCTCAAAGCGATCGAGGCGGAAGTGACGCAGCTGCTCAAGAGGCGGCAGGAGATCGCCGCCTCGGCGCGCGCTGCGGAAAAGGAAATTCAGACGCTCGACGACCAGCTCGATCGCTTGGCGAAGACGCCGAAGCCCAATGCGAAAACTCAAAAGAACGCTGCCGACCGCGAAGCGCTCGAAGCGCAGGAGATCGAGCTCGACCAAGCGAGAAACCGCGACGTGCAGCTCGCGAAGGAAGCAGCATCTCTGGAGAGCAGGATCGCGATCGAACGCGAACGCATCGAAGGCGAGCTGCGAAGTCTCACCACAGCCGCGAGCGCGCTCGAAGACGAGATCAACGCCGTGCCGGCTGCTCGAGCGGAGCTCGAACGAGCCGGCGCCGCGCTACGGCATCTCGAGACCACGATGCAAGAGCGTGAAGCCTTGCTTGCGCGTCACCGCGAGATCGGAGAGGAACGCGCCCGGCTGACGGCGGTAGGGGAGCGCCGCGCCGAGGCCCGGCTCGAATACACCGAGCGCATCGCCGGCCTGAGCAAAGCGGAAGCCGATTGTCCGTTGTGCGGTCAAGAGCTAACGGGAGACCATCGTTCGGCACTCTCGGGCGAGCTCAAACAGAAGCTTGCCGAGCTCGACCGCGCGGACAAGACCGACCGCTCGCGCCTCGAGAAGATCGACCAGGAAGTCGCGGCAGTCGAAAAGGCCGGCAAGGCGCTTCAGGCAACGCTGAAAGGCAAGGCCGGCGTGGAAAGGACGTTGGCGCTTCTCGAAGATCAGATTCGTCGGGCCGAATCGTCTCGCGCGCAAGTGGAGGCCGGCCGGAAACGCATCGGCGAGTTGCGAACGCTGATCGACAGCAACGCATACGCACCCACCGAACGGAACAAGCTGGCATCGGTCGTCGAAGAGCGGGCGTCCGTCGGATACGCGCCCGAGCCGCACGCCGCACTTCGTGAGCGCCTCTCCGCCGCACGAATCGCCGAGCGAGCGATCGAGGAATATGAACGCGCTGCTCTGCAGATCGATGCGGCGACGCAAGCGCGCAACGCCATCTCCGTGCGATTGAACGATGCACGCGGATTGCTCGATGCGGCGAACAAGGAGCTGGAATCCCGGCGCGGCCTGCTCGACCAGCTACCGGCTGCACAACGCGCGGTCGACGACGCCGGGGCCCAGCTTGCCGCTGCTCAGGACGAGCTGCTTCTTCGACGAACCGCCGCAGCGCGGGCGCGCGAGCGCCTCGAGATGCTCGCCGACAAGCAGGCGCGGGCGAAGCAGGCCCGAGAAGACCAGAGCCGCTACCGCGCTCTCGGCAACCGCTACGACAAGCTTGCGAAAGCATTCGGGCGTGACGGCATCCCGGCGCGCATCATCGGGAACGCGATACCCGAGCTTCGCAGCGAGGCGAACCGGCTCCTCGGCATGCTCACCGACGGGCGGCTCAGCCTCTCGATCGATTCGGTCCGCGAAACGAAGGCGAAGACGCTCAAGGAGACGCTCGACGTCACCGTTTACGACTCGTACGGCGGCAAGCGCGCGTACGAGATGTACAGCGGGGGAGAGCGGCTCCGAATCGACTTCGCGCTGCGGATCGCGCTGTCTCGGCTGCTTGCGCACCGGGCGCACACACGACTCGAAACGCTCGTGATCGACGAGGGATTTGGCAGCCAGGATGCCGAGGGCAGGGCTCGGCTCGTCGAGGCCATCCTGAAGGTGCGAGAGGACTTCCGCCGGATACTCGTCATCACCCACGTGGAGGAGCTCAAGGACCAGTTCCCGGCCCGGATCGAAGTCTCGAAGGACCCGGTCTCCGGCTCCTACGTCAGGGTCATATGAGCACGTTCCGGCCGGTTTTTGCGCCGCCGGCGGAGGGCGGCGCGACACGCACGGGCTCGGGAAGGCAGGGCCGGGAATCAAATTGTGCTATCGCGCGTTGCTTGGGTGCCGAGGTTGGTATATAACTCGCGCGACTCCAGCCTCGTTGGGAGCACTCAGTGTCCGAAGAAGAAGAAGAATCTACCGTCGAAGCCAGCCTCGAAGAGCTCCTCGCCAAACGAACTGAAGAAAAGGGCGAGGAGGAGGAAGAGGAATCCGTACTCGATCTCGCATCGGAGGATCGGGCGGAGACGCTATCGGTCAAAGCCCTGCCGCAGCAGCAAAACGAATTCGTCTGCAAGAACTGCTTTCTCGTCAAGCACCAGAGCCAGCTGGCGGATCGAAAGAGAATGTTCTGTCGCGACTGCGCATAGCGCGAGCGGCCGATGACCCCTGAGACGTGGCGCCTTCGGTGGCGTTTGTGCGCCGCCGTTCTATCCGGCGGGCTGTTGCTTCTGGCTTTTCCTCCCGTCGACGTTCGATTCGTCGCCTGGATCGCGCTCGTTCCCCTGGCGCTCGCAGTCCGAGGGGCAACGGCGCGCGCCGGCGCGCTGGCCGGGTTGGCCGCGGGGGCGGCGTTCTTCGGCGGCGTGCTTTATTGGATCGCTTCCTTCGGCTTTCTGGCATGGGGCGCACTGCTGGCGTTGATGGTCGTTTTCTGGACGCTGTTCGGCTGGTTCGCCGCCTGGTCGTCGCATTCATTCGCCGGCCGAATCGCCGGGATCCCGTTGCTGTTCGGCGCGCTCGAGCTTGCCCGCAGCCGGTTCCCGCTGGGCGGCTTCGCCTGGGGGCTTCTCGGCTCGACCCAGCACGACGGGCTCCCGCTTCTGCCCGTGGCGCGCGTCGGAGGCGTGGTGCTCCTCGGTGTGGTGGTAATGCTCATCAACACGGCGATCGCAGAAGTAATCGCCGCCCCCGGGATTTGGAGGCGCGCGGCGGCAATCGTCGTCGTTGCCGCAGCCGTCGCCGGTCCGGCTCTCATTCCGTTCGGCGGCGCCGGGGCGGCGACCGGGACGCTCGATGTGGCCGCGATCCAAGTCGACGTCGGCGAAGGAACGTTCGGGCCGCACCGCGGCGAGCGAATCGGTCCGGAAGACATCAAGATTCTCGACGGCTTCATCGGCGCGTCGCGCGCCTTGTCTAGCGACCCACCGGACCTCGTCGTGTGGCCGGAAAACGCGCTCGACCGTGATCCGTTCGCCGATCCGGGGTTGATGTCGCAGATCTCATCCACTGTGCAGGAAGTCGACCGGCCCTTCTTGGTGGGAGCGATTCTCGACGCGAACGGACGTCACTTCCGGAATTCTTTGTTGCTGTTCGGCGCATCCGGCACGGTCGACGATCGCTACGACAAGCAACAGCTCGTACCGTTCGGTGAATACGTGCCATGGCCGTCCCTTCGCCGCGTGATTCCGGCGCTGGACCAAATTCCGTACGACGGGCTGCCCGGCAGCCGGCCGGTGATCTTCTCTGCGGGAGGAACGAAGATCGGCGGCGTCATTTGCTTCGAATCGATCTTCCCGAACCTCGTGCGGGACTTCGTGAACAAGGGCGCCCAGCTGATCGTCGTCGCGACGAACAACGCATCGTTCGGTCGTAGCACGGTGTCCCGTGAGCACCTCGCGATGAGCCAGATACGAGCGGTGGAGGAGGGGAGAACCGTTGTGCACGCCGCGATCTCCGGGATATCTGCGATCGTCGACGCAAAGGGGCGTGTTTCGCAGAAGACCGGGCTGTTCCGGGACGCAGTGATCCGAGCCGACGTTCCGCTCTACGACGGCCGCACGCCGTACGGGCGTTTCGGCGATGCGATCGAGCTCGGCATCGCGGCCGCCGCGCTCGCGGTTGCAGTCGCGGGAATCGCCGGCGTGTTCGGCCGGCGTCGTGATCGCCGTGAAGTCGTTGCTGCCGAAGAGTTCGATTGGGGACCACCGGTCGATTCGCTCGCGCCGGAGCCGTCCGACGCGGGCCCGGACGCTCCATGAAAGCGCTCGTCGTACTGCCGACGTACAACGAAGCAGACACGATCCGGGAGGTCATTTCGCGAACGCTTGCGACGCCGGATGTCGACGTGCTCGTCGTCGATGACGGCTCACCGGACGGCACCGGGCGTATCGCGGACGAAATTGCGTCGAGCGAGCCGCGCGTGTCCGTCCTGCACCGCGCCGAAAAAGCCGGGCTCGGACCGGCATACGTCGCAGGATTCCGCCACGGCATGGCGCGCGAATACGCGCTGCTTCTCGAGATGGATTCTGATCTGTCCCACGACCCGAGCGACATCGGGCGATTCATTGCGGCGTCGTCGTCCCATGATCTCGTTATCGGCTCGCGGTACATCCCCGGAGGCGCCGTCCGGAATTGGAGCAAGGCACGCGAGGCGCTATCGCGAGCGGGAAACTTCTACGCGCGCGCGTTGCTCGGGTTCCGGCTCACCGATGCGACCGGCGGCTTTCGGTGCTTTCGGCGCGCGGTGCTGGAAACGATCCCGCTCGAACGAGTGGGCTCCGCCGGCTACGGCTTTCAAATCGAGATGGCCTGGCGAACGTGGACGCTCGGCTTCGATATCGCCGAGATTCCAATCACCTTTACCGAGCGGCGCGCCGGTGCGTCGAAGATGTCCCAGCGCATCGTCATGGAAGCGTTGTGGCGCGTGCTGTTGTTCGCGTTGAAATTTCGCCGCCGACCGCGCGAGCGGCACCTGCGAAGTGTGGTGCGCTAGCCGATAAACGTTCCGAGGAACGATCCGGCGACGACGGCGCGCGCAACACCGCTGTCCGGCAATGTTTGCTCTTCCGGTGAAACCGGGCAGGTCGCCGTCGGACAGCTGAAAACGCGCTCCATCGGTGTGTCGGTGCAGTACTGATCCAAGCACCGGTACAGCAGGTTGCGGATCGACGCCGCGCAGTCGGGGCCGTAGCAGTCGTACGGCTTTACCTTGCAGCCTTGGTCGGCGCACTTCGGCAGACCGAAGATCGACGACTCTGCCACCGCCCGATCCCGCGCACCGAGCTCAGCCGCCGAGCTGAGGTTGATTGAGATGTAGACCTTTCCTTTCTTCAACGCCTTCGGCCGGCGACCTTTGGTTCCGTTCGCCATCTGTGGGGCCATCGGGCGAAGAACGGTCTTCAGCTTGTACGTCTTCTTCGAAATCGAGAATGGTCCGTGCTGCAAGTCGAGAAGCCGTATCGCCTTGAAAGCAAAGCCTTGGAGAGGACACTGCTTCGCGCACGGCATGCTCCACGCGGACAGCACGAGATAGACGCTCGCGTTTGGGCGTTGCAGCCCCGTTTTGCGACCGTTGAGAACGCCGGTGTGCCGAACCGACGCTGCGTCGATTCGAAGCGTCCCCGAGACCGCCAAGCTCTTCACAGCCTTCCTCAGCGAGTAAACCGACGTGACCGAGGCGGTGCCGTCCGTGTACCCGGTTCCCGGCGCCTTCCCGGAGGAGGGAGAGATCATGTACGAGTCGAGCCCGAAGTGGCCGCTGAGGAGCGCTCGCGCTGAGCTGCCGCATGTCGACCCCGTGCCCTCGTGACAGTCCCGGTACGCCTGTGTGTGGTCGAACCTCACGCGGATCGGCGCCGCCTGGCCGGAGACGGGCGCGAGCACGCAAAGCGAAAGCGCCAGGGCGAACAAGCGCGTGAATGAGCGCATGGCTGGATTATGAGTTCGCTTTGGGTCCCGTATCCAGACATTTGAGGCGCGAAATTGGAGGCACTGGTAAGGAGAGACCGTGCAGGCGTCGTCGACGCATTCAGGCAGACCCCAGACCTGCGATTCGAACGCGTTGCGGTTTGTCGCGCCCATTGCGGCCGAGGCAAAGAGCTCGACATGGATGAATATCGTTCCGGGGCGCAAGCCGCCGGGGCCAAACGTATGGGAGTTGAAAGAACTTCCGCCGAGAACCGTTTTCATGGTGATCGTATTCCGGCTCATCGACTGCGTGCCCCAACCGAGGTCGGCGAGAGGGCGAAACTCCGCCGCGATTGCTTGTGGCTCACAGGAAC
>JAIVGO010000141.1 GCA_020201525.1 Actinomycetota bacterium
ACCGCGGTCGCGCCGTATTTTCGCGCGGTCTGGACGAGGTGCTTCACGATAACCGGACGCGACAAGGCGGAGACCAGTGGATACCGGCCCTGATACAGCGCATTCGCGCGAAGGGCGGGCAGCACGTAGTCGCGCGCGAACTCTTCACGGGCGTCGACGACGATCGTTTCGACGGCGCCGCATTCCCCGCCGCGCGCGATCAGCTCATCGGCCGTCACGCCTTGCCCGACGTCGATCGCGAGCGCGACTACGTCGTAACCGTACTTGTCTTGCAGCCAGCCGATGGCAACCGAGGTGTCGAGACCTCCGGAATAAGCAAGCACGCACTTCTTCGGCACGTCATGCCTCCTTGAGATGCGGACCGCGAGCGAGAGTCCGAAGCGCGCGCACGACTTTCGCGTCGCTGCCTTCGCGAGCGACGATGAGGATCGTGTCGTCCCCCGCAACCGTCCCGACGACGTCGGCCAGGGCTGCAGCATCAAGCGCACGCGCAACGGCACTCGCACCACCGGGTGGCGTGCGGACGACGACGAGATTCCCCGACGAAGCAATGTCGACTACGAACTCCACCAGCATGCGCCGCAACCAGTCGGCGTTCGCTTCTGCGGGATCCTCCGGGAGGCGGTACTCGGGCTCTCCCCCGTTCGCTCGCGCCTTGAATGCGCCGATCTCCTCCAAATCACGCGACAAAGTTGCTTGCGTGACGCGCTGCCCACGCGCCCGCAAGAGCTTGGCGAGATCCGCTTGGCTCGATACGCCTCCTCGCCGGATCAGCTCCGCCTCCAATCGCTGGCGGTCGGTCTTCATGCGTTTTCCTCCAAAAGCCATTCGAGAAGTGCCTTTTGCACATGGAGCCGGTTTTCGGCTTGGTCCCACACGGCCGACTGCGGACCGTCGAGCACTTCGGCCGCGATCTCCTCGCCACGGTGTGCGGGAAGGCAATGCAACACCATCGCGTCCGGCTTTGCTCGAGCCAGCAGCACGGGATTCACTTGGTACGGGGCGAAGATCAGCTTCCGTTCGGCCGCTTCTTGCTCTTGGCCCATGCTCGCCCACACGTCGGTGTAGACAACATCGGCATCTCGGACTGCCGTAGGCGCGTCGGTCGTCACCTCGGCGGCTCCGCCCGTCTCTGCCGCGATTTGTTGCGCACGCTTCACGATTTGCGGAATCGGCTCGTACCCGGGCGGCGTTGCGACAATAACGCGCATGCCCGCGATCGCTCCGGCGAGAAGCAACGAGTGCGCGACGTTGTTGCCGTCCCCGACATAGGTCATGGTGCATCCCTGGAACGAGCCACGGCGCTCGCGGATCGTGAGCAGGTCGGCTAGCGCCTGGCACGGATGCTCCAAGTCGGAGAGCGCGTTTACCACCGGGACCGTCGAGGACGCGGCAAGCCGTTCGAGCCGGTCTTGCCCGAATGTCCGCACGACCATGCCGTGGACGTAGCGCGACAGGACGCGGCCGGTGTCCTCGATCGTTTCGCCGCGTCCGAGCTGCAGCTCGGTACCGGACAGCGGAAGCGATGTGGCGCCGAGCTCCGAAATCGCGACGTCGAATGAAACGCGCGTACGCGTCGAGGGCTTCTCGAAGATCATTGCGACGGTTTTTCCGTCGAGCACGTTGGTCGGGACGCGCTTCGCCTTCATCTCCGATGCGCGGTCGAGCAGCACGGTCAGCTCCGGCGCCGAGACGCTTTCCATCGACAGGAAGTCTCTCTTACCCATTAGCCCCAGCCTTTCGGACGCTCGTCTGCGATGAGCTCGGCGACGCGATGCGCCAGCTCTTCCGGATCGAACGGTTTTACGATCACGTTTTCGCTCCCGACGACTCCATCGAAGTCCTCGTGCGCGCTCGCGCGGCCGGTCACGACCAGAACAGGCACATTCCGCATCCGGACGTCCTCGCGCATCTCCTTCAGCACCCTGCCGCCGTCGATATTCGGCATCATGACGTCGAGAATCACGACGGACGGGTGGCGGAACTCGAGCTTCACCAATCCTTCGAGTCCGTCTTTTGCGACGATGACTTCGTAGTTCTGCATCTCCATCATCGTTTCGATCAGCCCACGAACGGACGCGTCATCTTCGATGATGAGGATGAGAGGTGGACGCACGCTCATTCGCTTCTCCGGCTCACGGGGTCGGACTCGGCTCCGGCGACCGAAGCGATAGCACAAAGTCCGCGACGGCTGCGATTTGCTGTTCGTTCAGCTCGCGCTTGAACATCGGCATGCCGGCGAGCGGCTTGCCGCGGCGGATCTTGGCAATAAGCTCGTCGGGCGACAACGCTCCGCCCTGCCCCGCGATCAACGAAGGGCCCGTCCCGCCCCGCCCTTCCCTGCCGTGGCAGACGGCGCAGTTCGCCAGGAAAAGCGTCGGGCCGTCCGTCGCGGTTTGCTTTTGCGGGCTGCGACACGGCCATGCGTTTGCATGAATCGCACAGCCGACGCCGACGAGCGTGCCGAATCCGGCCCCGGCGAGGAGGATGAACGCCAGAACCCACGTTCGCGCGCGTCCGGACTCGCTCATGCGGTGCGATATCCATCGACAATCTCTCCGATGACGCCGGCGGCCCGGTCGATGTCGCCCGCCGTTGCAACAAGCGGTGGCGACAAGCGAACCGCCGACGGAGTGACGTTGTTGACGAGCAAGCCACGCAGCAGAGCCGCTGCCACGATGTCCGCGGCCCATTCGCCGTTTAGCTGTACGGCGACGAGAAGCCCGGTACCGCGAACCTCCTTGACGGCCGGATTACCGGCAGTCTTGGCCCGGAGCGAAGCGACGAGGCGCTCCCCCATCCGGGCACTGTTTTCGACGAGTCCCTCACGGTCGATGACGTCGATGGTCGCAAGTGCCGCGGCACTCGGCACCGGTCCGCCGCCGAACGTTGTGGCGTGATCGCCACGGCCGAATGCACTCGCGATCTCGTCCTGTGCGACGCATGCGCCGATCGGCAGACCCCCGCCGAGGGACTTTGCGAGTGTGATCACGTCCGGAATGACACCCGCATGCTCGAACGCAAACCACCGGCCGGTGCGGCCCAGACCCGTTTGGACTTCATCGAAGATCAGCACTGCACCGCGTTCGTCGCAGAACTTTCGCGCCGCGTTCAGGAATTCAGGCGTCGCAAGGTTCACGCCGCCTTCCCCTTGGATTACCTCGAGAAGCACAGCGCTCGTTTCGTCTCCGACGGCGGAGTCGAGCGCGTGCTCGTCGTTGAGCGGGACGTGTGAAAACTCGGCCGGGAGCGGTGCGAACGGCTCGTGCTTGTGCGGCTGGCCGGTTGCCGCGAGCGTCGCCACCGTGCGGCCGTGAAAGGATCCCATGGCGGCAACGACCTTGAACTTCGACTTGGCCCCGTCCTTCAGCGTGTGTTTGCGCGCGAGCTTTACCGCGCACTCGTTCGCCTCTGCACCCGAATTCGCGAAGAACACTTTTCCCCAGCCGAGCAAGTCGTGGAGGCGCTGCGCGAGCTTCACTTGCGGCTCGGTGTAGTACAGGTTCGACACGTGCGACAGCGTCGCCGCCTGTTCCTGGATGGCACGAACGACGTCGGGATGTGAATGCCCTGTGCTGATGACGGCGATACCACCGACGAAATCGAGGTACGCGCGGCCATTCGTGTCGTAGAGATGCATTCCTTCGCCGCGAACGAACGCCACCGGCTGCCGGCCGTACACGTGCATGTGATACGCGGCTTCGGCTGTTCGAATGTCTTCGAAGGTGCTCATGCCGTCACCATAGTGCCGACTCCTTGGTCCGTGAAGATTTCGAGCAGCAGCGCATGTTCGGTGCGACCGTCGAGGACCGTGACTTTCGGGACACCGCTTTTGATGGCCTCCAGCGCGCTTTCGATCTTGGGCAGCATGCCCGAGGAGATGACGCCGTTCGCTTTCAGCTCCGAGACCTTCTCGGCGCCGATTTGCGTCAGCAACCGTCCCGCAGCGTCCTGAATCCCCTCGACATTGGTCAGATAAACGAGCTTGTCGGCGCCGAGCGCACCGGCCAAAGCAGCGGCGACTTCATCGGCGTTCACGTTGTAGGTCTGGCCGTTGGCATCGACGCCGAGCGACGCGACGACCGGAATAAAGTCGCGCAGCAAATCGGTGAGGATCGCCGGGTTGACGCGCTCGATTTCCCCGACGAAACCGAGGTCGCCGTCGGGATGCTCCTTGCGCCGCACGAGCAACAGGTTTCCGTCTTCGCCGGACAACCCGGCGGCGAGCGTCCCGTGCCGATTGATGAGAGAGACGATGTCTTTGTTGATGACGCCGCCGAGTACCATGCGAGCAACCTCGAGATCACCGGCGGTCGTGACGCGGTACCCACCGACGAAGACCGGTGTGCCTCCGCGACGCGCCACCTCTTCGGACACCTGGGGACCGCCACCGTGGACGACGACGGGATTCATGCCGACGTAGCGCATCAACACGATGTCGTTCGCGAAGCCTTCGGCGAGCGCCGGGTCTTCCATCGCGGCGCCGCCGTACTTCACCACGACCGTGCTCCCGTGATAGCGCTTGATGTACGGCAGCGCCTCCATGAGGATGCGTGCCTTTTCGATGGGCGTCACGTGGTGTATTCCGTGTTGAGCCGGATGTATTCGGCGGTGATGTCGTTCGTCAAGACGGTTGCTTCGGCCCCGCCGCGATTCAGCTCGGCGATGATTTCGATCTCGCGTTCGCCCATCGCGGCACCCGCCTTCTGCACGTCGCCGGGTCCGGGCGCTCCCCTCTCGCACACCTTCTCGCCGCCCAGCCAAACATCGACGACCGCCGGGTCGAACGGGATGTTGCTCACGCCGAGTGCCGCGAGGACGCGACCCCAATTCGGGTCCGCGCCGGCAAGCGCGCACCGAAGCAGCAACGATGACGCGATCGCTGCCGCTGCTTTGCGCGCCTCTTTGACGTTGGATGCGCTTCGCACGGTGATCGCCACGACCTTTGTTGCGCCCTCGGCATCTTCGACGACTTGGCGCGCGAGCGACCGGCAGACCTCGACGAGTGCGGCTTCGAAGGCCTCGCCGTCGACCGGGCCGGCGGCGCCGTTGGCCAGTACGAAAATGCAATCGTTCGTCGAACGGCACCCGTCGACATCGATCAAGTTGAAGCTCGCGGACGTCGCGCGGTGGAGGGAGTCGTACAGCACTCCGCGATCGACCTCCGCATCGGTCGCGATGAAGCACAACATCGTCGCCATCTCCGGCGCGATCATGCCGGCGCCCTTCGCGACGCCGACCAGGCGTGCGTTGCCGGCCGACGCTTCGGCTACCTTCATCCTCGTGTCGGTCGTCATGATCGCCGTTGCGAAGTGATCGAGACCGCCTGCCGACACGGATCCGGCGGCGGCGCCGATACCGGTCAAAACCTTGGCGATCGGCATGTACACGCCGATGATCCCCGTCGACGCGACGAGAACGTCGCGCTCGCGAAGTCCGAGCGCCGATCCTGCTGTCTTCGCCATCGCGCGAGCGTCGGCGAGGCCACGCGATCCCGTTGCGGCGTTTGCGTTGCCCGAGTTAACGACGACGGCGCGCGCCACGCCTCGCCGCAGATGACGTCGAGATAGCTGGACGGGCGCGGCCGCGACGCGGTTCGTCGTGAAGACACCTGCGGCAGTCGCTTGCATCTCCGACACGAGAAGGCCGAGGTCGACCGCACCACTCGGCTTCAATCCGGCCGCGACACCGGTTGCGCGAAATCCTTTGGGTAGTGACGTCATGGATACAGCCCTCCGGCGAGAAGGCCGCTCGTCTCGGGAAGGCCGAGCATGATGTTCGCGTTTTGGATCGCTTGTCCGGCAGCGCCCTTGCCGAGGTTGTCGATGGCGGTGACGGCGATCACCCGAGAGGTTCGTTCGTCGACGGCATAGGAAACATGCGCACCGTTTGATCCCGCGAGATATGCGGTCTCCGGGAACGCGTCGTCAAGCACGCGCACGAACGGCTCATCGTCATAGCGGGCGTGCGCCGCCGCGGACATCGCCGCCCGACTGGAATCCGCAGCGAGCGTCGCCACGCACGTTGCCAAAAGCCCGCGCGTCATCGGCACGAGATGGGGGATGAACGTGATGCGCACGTCGTCGCCGCCGAGCCGCGAAAGCTCCTGCTCGATTTCGGGCGTGTGCTTGTGGCCGGGAAAGCCGTATGCCTTCACGTTTCCGTCAACGTGAGAAAAATGCGCTCCAGCGTTCAATCCGCGTCCGGCGCCGGACACCCCTGATGCTGCCGACACGACGATGCCGTTCGGCTCGACGAGCCCATTCGCGAGGAGTGGCGTCAGCGCGAGCAACGCCGCCGTGGGATAACAGCCGGGGTTGGCGACGAGAGCCGCACCGGCAATCTCGTCGCGGTGGAGCTCCGGCAGGCCGTAGATCCACTTGCCGAGCCACGACGGCGCAGCGTGTTCTTTGCCGAACCACTGCGGATACAACGCCGGGTCGTCGAGACGAAAGTCGGCCGAGAAATCGACGACGCGGGTCCCGGATTCGGCAAGTTGTGCACCGATCGTCATCGACGCGCCGTGCGGTAAAGCGAGAAACACAACATCCAGCCCTGCGAGCGCGTTTACGTCGAGTTCGGTGTACGTCAAATCGAAGGGCAGGTTCGGGTACACGTCTTTGACCGCGCGCCCGGCGAATTCGCGCGACGTGACGATCGCCGGTTCAAATGCAGGGTGCGCTGCGACGAGACGCAGCAGCTCCGCGCCGCTGTATCCCGATGCCCCGGCGATCCCGACCCGCATGCCGCCTTCCCCTCTCCTCAGGGCGGATTTATACAGCATAGTGCATATTTATGCAACCGGGCCCGCCGGCTCCGGCGGCGACGACGGAGGAGCGCCGCCGAGCCGTTTCATGAAAGCTTTTCCGGCATCGGCCCACCCTTCCCGTACATAGAACGCGTGCGCGCGGTCGCGCCAGTTCGCGGACTCCAGCGCAAGCCATAGTGCGCCGCGCTCCCTCGACGCCTCCTCCGCGCGCTGGAGGAGCGCAGCTCCGACTCCCCCGCTTCTGGCCCTTTCCGTCACGACGAGATCGGGAATCCACGCCATAGGCGAAAGAAAGTTGAGCCATTGCTTGAACTCGAGATCGCAAACTCCTATCACTTCGCCGGCGGCTTCCGCCACGAAAACGAATGCGTCGGTACGTCGGATGTATTGCTCGAAGTAGGAGCGGTGCTCATCGGCGTCGGGCGTGTTCGCGACGTCCGGCCGGCCGAGCTCCGCGAGGAGCGTAGCGACCGAAAACCAATCCTGCGGTCCTGCCTCGCGTATGGTAAAGCTCACTCGCGGACGCGCCATCCACGTTCACCGACGGCGGACGTGACTGATCCCATAGCAGAAGTAGCCTCGTCATCGGTCAGTGTACGTTCGCCGTGCCGGAACGTCAGCCGGAACGCCAGGCTGACTTGGCCCTCACCCGCTTGAGCGCCACGGTAGACATCGAAGAGCTGCACGGATTCGACGAGGGCACCGGCCGCATCGCGGACAACTGATTCGACACGCATCGCGCCGGCATCGTCGGGGACGATCACAGCAATGTCACGCTCGATCGCGGGGAATCGGGGAATTTCCGGAACGACGCTTTCTCGCGCGGCTGCGAGCATCGGGTTTAGCAAGACCTCACCGACCGCCACGCGGCCCGGGATGTCGAGCGCGCGCGCGATGCGCGGGTGCAGCTCGCCGACCTGCCCGATCCGAGCGCCGTTCAAGACGACGAGGCCGTTGCGGTTCGGGTGAAAGACAACTTCTTGCGACGGCTCGACCGAAAGATCGCCGATCCCAAGCCCTTCGGTCAGCGCATGCAAAACCCCGGTTGCGTCGAACACGTCGTATCCTCGTTCGCCGTGCCAGCCGCCCGGCATCTCGCCGGCCATGAGCCACGCGACGCTGAGGCCTTCCTTCGGCAAGATATCGTTGCCGGGCGCAAAGACCGTCCCGATTTCGAACAGCGCGACGGAGCGCACGCGCCGCGCGATGTTTCGTTCGGCGGCCAGCAATAGCCCCGGCAAGAGCGCGGGACGCAAGACCGATTCCTCTTCGGACAGCGGAGTTTGGAGCGTGAGCTTTCCACGCCACGCATGCTCCGCCGGCAGCCCAAGCCGGTCGGGAAGCGACGGCGATGTGAGCGACAACGTTTGTGCTTCGCTCAGCCCAGTACCGAGAAGCACGCGGCGTACCAAGCGGCGCAGCCGCTGATCTCGCGTAAGCCCCCCGGTACGACCACCCGTCGGCAACGTTTCCGGTATCCGATCGTAGGCGTATAGCCGGGCGATCTCTTCGACCAGGTCCTCTTCGATTGCGACGTCCGGCCGGAAGCTCGGCGGAATGACGCGCAAGGACGTGCGGGAGCTGCTCGTGACGTCCATCCCGATCGAGCCCAACATCGACGCCATGTCGGCGGCAGGAATGGACACCCCGATGAGCGTCGATGCGCGGGCGATGTCGAGGCGAACAGGCTTAGGCTTCGGTCGCCGTGCCATGACGTCGAGCACTCCCGTCGCGACTGTGCCACCGCAGATCTCCAAAAGAAGCTCACACACACGGTCGGCGGCACCGGGCACTGCTTCGACGTCGGCGCCGCGTTCGAACCGAACGCTCGCTTCGGTTCGGAGACCGAGCCGGCGCGCGGTCGCGGCGATGCGTTGCGGATCGAAGTACGCGGATTCGAGCAAGATGTCGGTCGTCTCGGTCGATACTTCGGTGTCCCCGCCACCCATGATCCCCGCGACGGCAACCGCCCGCTTCGCGTCACAAATCATGACATCGTCGCTTTCCAACACGCGCTCCACATCGTCCAGCGTCGTGATCCGCTCGCCCTTCTTGGCCCTGCGAACGACGATCGCCGGACCATCGAGCTTCGCAAGGTCGAAAGCGTGCAACGGATGGCCGCGCTCCAACAACACGTAGTTGGTGATGTCTACGATTGCCGAGATCGGCCGCATGCCGGCCGCGACGAGCCGGCGCTGCATCCATCCCGGCGACGAGCCGTTCCGAAGCCCGGTGATGACGCGCGCAAGGTAGCGGGGACATCCCTTGGCGTCTTTCACGGTAACGCCTGCACGTTCCGAAACCGCGGCACCCTTTTCGGGAACCGACGGCGACGGGATGCGAAACGGCAGGCCTTCCATCGCGGCGACTTCGCGCGCGATGCCGGCGACCGACAGCAAGTCCGGGCGGTTCGATGTGACGTCAAACTCGATGACGACATCGTCGAGGCCGAGCACGGTACGGACGTCGGCGCCGAGGGGTGCATCCGGCGGCAAGATGAGAATCCCCGAATGATCTTCGGAGAGGTGTAGTTCGCGGGCCGAGCACATCATGCCGTGCGAGGTGATCCCGCGAACGGCTCGTTCGCTGATTTCCATCCCGCCGGGGAGGGTTGCGCCCGGCATCGCAACCGGCACACGGTCACCAGGTCCGTAGTTGTGCGCACCGCATACGATCTCGCGCACGTCGGTCCCGGTATCGACGTTCACCAGCACGACGTTGTCGGCTTGGGGATGGGGGCGGACGTCGACAACGGCTCCAACGATGACGCCGGAGATGCCGGCACCGAGTTGCTCGACGCGCTCGAGCTTTACCGCGCGCATCGACAGCCGGTCGGCGACGTCTTCCGGCGCCGCTTCGACCGGCACGAATTCACGCAGCCACGACCACGAGACTCTCATCCGGCGAACCCCGCAAGAAATCTCATGTCGTTTTCGAAGAATTGGCGAATGTCCTTGATGCCGTAGGCGACCATAGCGACGCGCTCGACGCCCATGCCGAATGCGAACCCAGAGACGTCCTGCGGGTCGTATCCGACGGCGCGCAACTCGTTCGGATGCACCATGCCGGCGCCCATGATCTCCAGCCAGCCGCTCCATCCGCACGAGGCGCACCCTGCGCCGTGACACGTCGGGCACGAGACATCAATTTCGGCCGACGGCTCGGTGAAAGGAAAGTATGAGGGCCGGAAACGGACGCGCTCTTCCGGTCCGAAGAGCGCGCGTGCGAATTCCGCGAGTGTGCCCTTCAGGTCGGCGAAAGAAATGCCGCGATCGACCGCGAGACCTTCGACTTGATGAAAGACCGGCGAGTGAGACGCATCGAACGAGTCGCGTCTATAACAGCGACCGGGTACGACGACGTAAATCGGCGGGGACTGCTCCATCATCGCGCGCACCTGAACCGGCGACGTGTGAGGACGCAAAGCGACGCCTTCGCTCAGATACATCGTGTCGAATCCGGACCGAGCCGGGTGGTCGGCCGGCATGTTGAGCGCTTCGAAGCTATAGAAGTCCGTCTCCACCTCCGGTCCTTCGGCCACGCGGTACCCCATGCCGACAAAGACGTCGACGATCCGGTCGATCACGATCGAGATCGGATGCGGGTGGCCCGGAGCGCGCAGCCGCGGCGGTAGCGTGATATCGGCGCTGTCATGTTGCAACGCCGCTTCTTCTTCGCGTGCCTGGAGCTGACCACGGCGTCCGTCGAGAGCGGCTTCGATCGTAAGGCGAGCGTCGTTCAGCAGCCGGCCGAGCGTTCGGCGGTCTTCCTCGGAGAGCCCACCGAGCTCTCGCTTCAACGCGGACATGGGCGCCTTGCGTCCGATCGCTGCAATTTCTGCTTCTTCGAGCTCGGCGACCTTGGTGGATAATGCGATGCGTTCGAGTGCCGCAACTTGTTCGCGCTCGACGGTTTGTATCAGTCCGGCGATATCGCTCATGCAGCCTCCTTCGGCAGCGTGAACGCGAACGTCGTCCCTTCCGGGCCGGAGCGCTCGACCCAAATGTGGCCGCCGTGCGCTTCCACGATTCCCTTACAGATGTACAGACCGAGCCCGGTTCCCGAGTGGCGTTCGCCGGCGCCGCGGCGGTAGAACTTCGTGAAGATGTGCGGCAAGTGCCGAGGATCGATGCCGTCCCCTTCGTCGCTGATTCGCAAGAGCGCGTACTCGCCCATGTCCGTTCCGCTGATAAGCACACGTCCCGGTGCTGCGTACTTGATCGCATTCTCGGTGAGGTTCGTGATCACTTGCTCGATCTTGCCGGGATCGGCAAGCAACACTGGGAATTCGTCTGGAAAGAGCGTCTCCAGTACATGTTCACCCGCCTCATCGCGCTTCCGCAGCCGGGCGACGACTTCGGTGGAGATCGACGCAACGTCGATCTCCTGTCGCCGCAGCTCGAGACGACCCGCTTCCAGACGGGACACGTCGAGCAAGTCGGTCAGCAAACGAGTGACGCGATCGGCGTCGTGGTTGACGGTTTCGAGCATTACACGTTTTTGCTCGTCGGAAAAGCGATCCCAGCGATGAAGGAGCGTCGACGTAAATCCTTTCACGGACGTGAGTGGTGAGCGAATCTCGTGTGCGACCGTTGCGACGAGGTCGGCGCGCGCGCGCTCGAGCCGCCGCCGGCGTCCGATGTCGCGGAGCGACACGACGATCTGATCAAGCCGGCCGCGCGAGTCTCTTTCGTACGACGCGCGAACGGCAACCCACCGCTCCGTTCCATCCGCGTGCTTCAAAAGGTAATCGCGCTCAGGTGTCCCGCTTGTCATGCGCAGCGGTGGCGCAAAAGCGCCTTCCCTTTCGTGCACCAGGAAGCCTGCGGCGTCCATGAGCGGCATGACGTCGCCGAACGAGCGTCCGATGGCGTCGGCGCGCAGCCAGCCCGTCAATCGCTCGGCCGCGGAATTCATCAAGCGGATGACCGCATCGGCCCCGACGACGACGACGCCGTCGGGCAGCTCGTCGAGAAGTTCCTTCATCCTGCTTCTCTCTGGCGTCGCGCCTCAAACATGGTCACGGCGGCTCTGATTGCAAGCGGCGCACGCGCGCCCGCTTCGCCCGGCACGGCGACGTCGCCGTCTGCGTCATCGTCGTCGTCGACGATCAAAGCGATGCTGCCGCTGAGGTCGACGCTCCACGGGGGTGGGCCTTGTGTGCCGAGCCGCACGACGCGCTCCGCCTTGGCGGTGGCGAGGCAATCCTCCAAGGACGGCGATTGCAACAGGCCGATGAGGAAATGCGCGCCGGCGCCGATCCGAACGGGCGCTGATGAATAGATGTCGGCCGTGCCCTTTACCGCGACCGCGCGTGTCATCCCGGCGGACGCCGCGGTCGACAACAACGCTCCCACCGTGGCGGGATCCCGCACGCCGGCCATGATCAAGGTCGGCCCGCTCGCCGCTGCGGCGGGAAGCGGTATGCGAACGACGGCAACGACGTCCGGCGTCGTAGCGGCGGCGGTCAGCGTCGCCATGATGTGCGGAGTCACTTCGAGGACGCGCGTTCCCGCATCCTCGGCGTCGATGATGAGTTGCCGGTGACGCTTCGCCGCCGCCGGCGTGTGTAGCAAGAGCTCGACGCCGGAATCGGTTTCCACGGCGACGCGAACCGCGCGATGACCTTCGACGAGAAACGCCCGCCGCTTGACGCGCTCCGCGCGCTTTCGCAGCCGGCGCGTCCGCCGGATCGTGGCGTTGTTCGCGCTCGAAATCACGCGCCGGTGGCGGCGCCCCGCTCCAAACCTTCCCGAGCGACTTTGACGAGCTCGCCGAAGGCTGCGGGGTCGGAAACCGCAATCTCGGAGAGCATTCGCCGGTCCACGTCGATCTCCGCGAGGCGGAGGCCGTTGATCAGCCGGTTGTACGACATACCGTGCTCTCGTGCAGCGGCGTTGATCCGCGTGATCCACAAGCGGCGAAAATCGCTCTTGCGTGTTCGGCGATCGGCATAGGCGTACCGCATTGAATGGAGCACTTGCTCTCGAGCCGCGCGGTAGTGGTTCCGCCGCGAGCCGCGATACCCCTTCGTCGCTTCGAAGATTGCGCGGCGCTTCTTCTGTCCGGTAACACTTCGCTTGACGCGCGCCATGTCACTTCCCTCCCAGCATGCGGTTCACGCGCTTGGTGTCCGCTTTCGACACGAGCGTGCCCTTGCCGAGCCGACGCTTCCGTCCCGGACTCTTCTTTTCGAGAATGTGGCTGAAGTACGCCTTCTTGCGCCGCACCTTTCCGGTTCCCGTGTAGCGCAGGCGCTTGGCGGCGCCTTTGTGTGTCTTCTGCTTCGGCATGGCTAACTTTCCTCCGGCTTCGGTGCCGCTCTTTTCTTGCGCGGCGCGAACACCATCGTCATGTTCCTGCCGTCGAGCTTCGACGGCGTCTCGACTTGCGCGATCTCGGCCAGATCCTCTTCGAGCCTGCGTAGGATCTTCATTCCGAGGTCGGTGTGCGCCATCTCACGGCCACGAAACATGATCGTGAGCTTGACCTTGTTTCCCTGATTCAAGAATCGTTCGATGTGGCCGCGCTTCGTCGCATAGTCGTGCCGGTCGATCTTGGGCCGCATCTTCATTTCTTTGACGACGACTTGCGACTGCTTCTTGCGCGCTTCCTTTTCTTTGATGGCGAGCTCGTACTTGTACTTGCCGTAATCAAGGAGCCGGCATACCGGTGGCTTTGCTTGAGGCGCGACCTCGACCAGATCCAAATCCAGCTCTCGCGCGATCCTGAGCGCGTCCGGCAGAGCCAATATCCCCACTTGCGATCCGTCGGGCCCAACCAACCGCACTTCGGCGGCGCGAATCCGGTCGTTAATCCTTGCTTCTGCGATCCAGCATCACCTCTTCGGTAGGCAACAAAAAAAGCGGACGCCGAAGAGGCATCCGCCTTCCACAAACCCGGCGCCCAGAGGCGGAGGGTGAGGAGCCCGTAGACCCCTTCTTCGACACCGGGCAGTATAGGGG
>JAIVGO010000101.1 GCA_020201525.1 Actinomycetota bacterium
AGCGTCGCCCGCGCAGCACCGACGCCTTCTACGAGCATCAGCTCGTCTTGCGACGCAGTGAGCACTTTGGGCAAACGACCGAGTGTCCCGACGATCTTTTCGATGACTTGCGCCGGCAAGCGCGGGATGCGCGAAAGAATTCTGTACCCTTTCGGTGAGATCGTCGTCTCTAATCCTTCAACCGGATGGTTGAGACACGACGCGAGCACGCCGAGATCGAGCAACTGTTCGGGAGAAAGCTTGTCGAGATCCCCCAATGATGAATCGAGCTTGCGTCCGCGTTTGCTCGCGACGTAATCGCGAACGAGAAGCGTGCGCTCCGCTTCGATCCCGCCCATCAGCTCATCGAGCTGCAACCGTACGAGGCGGCCCTCGACCCCGAGCTCGGCGACGGCGCCTTCTATCTCGTCCGCGATGCGCCGGACCATCTCCATCCGCTGGAGCACCGTGAGCGCGTCGCGGAGCGTCGCGAGGTCTTCGACCTCCAAAGCGCTGAGAGTGACCGACACTTCGTCGAGATGCTGCTTGTAACGTTCCAACGTTTGCAGAGCCTGGTTGGCACGCCCGAGGATCGCCGCGACATCCTCCAACACGTGCCGGGACGCGTCGACGTAGATCGTGACCATCCGCATCGACTGCGACACGGCGAGAACCGGAACACCGGTTTGCTTGGCGACTCGTTCCGCGGTTCGGTGGCGGGTCCCGCTCTCTTCGGTCGGAATCGTCGGATCGGGTACCAAGTGAACGTTCGCACGCACGATGCGCTCGACGTCGTCGCTCAGCACGATGGCGCCGTCCATCTTCGCAAGCTCGGAGACGCGCTGGGCGGTAATCCCTTCGTCGATCCCGAAACCGCCGCTGCAGATGGGGTCAACCGGTCCCGAATCTCCGAGAACGATCAGGGCGCCGGTTTCGGCGCGCAATATTCGCTCGAGGCCTTCGCGCAGCACCGTTCCGGGCGCGACCATCTCCAGGCCCGCCCGGAGGCGGTCATCACGCCGTCGATCGGCGGCCGTCTGCATTGGATTCCTTTCGATTCGGTCACGGTCCGCACGCTCGCCGATTGCGTCTGCCGTCCCCCCAATGGTGTTGCCCGCAACGAATACTAGCCCGTCCGGCGCTCCGACCTCTTCCGACACCCTGAAACGGACCACCCGCGAAGCCGAGTCCTACCCTCCGAGAAAAATTTCCGGTCGCAGCTAGAACAAATCACGACAGATCTCGTTTATGCCATCGGAGGCAGCACCGTACCGGAGGGGTACGAGAAAAAAACCGAGTAGTCCCCAAGGGTTTAGCCAGGAAAATTCGGGGCATAGAGGGAGGAAAGCGAAGATGCGTGCCGAAAGAGACTTCCTGAGGGATGCCATGGGGAAACAGCAGCGCAGCGAGCAGCCTGAATACCTCGGGGCACTGATCGAGGGTGAGCAGCGCTTGGTCCTCGTCCCGATGGATCCCAAAGAGCCCTGGGCCGCTTTCCGCCGTATGCGCTCGTGGATGCAGCAAGAGCAGGCTAAAGCCGAGCTCGACGTATTCGCTCCCGCTGCCCCGCTCGAGACCGAAGCGAAGGTCATTCCTCTTCGCAAGAGGATCTCAAAGATTTAGATAGATCCCGCCCTACTCAAAAATCGCAGCCTCGCCGCTGCGATTTTTGTTTGTGGACTCAGGTCGAGCGCATCGGAACGCTCTTGGCGCGGACCAGTCGCTTCGATCGTGAGCAGCGTGAGCCCGCAGACGAAAGCAGCCGCGGCCAAGAGGTGATCAGGTGGATCTCGGCGCGGCAAGAAAGGGTGCGCCTTGCCTCCCGTTTGTGTTTCAATCCCGCCATGCCCGACACGATGGAGACACTGCGTGCCGCGGTTGAGATCGCGTTTCCCGGGGGTGACGGCGTAGCGGCGGGTCTCGACGTCCGCGCCGACATACACATCCGTGACGCCCTCGAGGGCTTTTTGCCGGGCTCCTTGGACCTCCTGGCCGCTCTCCTCGACGCCCAGGCAGCCGGGGCCGGTGCAACGGACGGGTTTGCCGCACTGCCCCCTGTGGAGCGCGCCGCCGTCTTCCGCTCGATGCTGTCCGAAGAGATCGCCGACGTGCGCGAGCTGGCCGAGGCGGTTTTGCTGTTCGGCGCCGGCGCGGTCTTCAGCGAGTGGAGCGGGTACGACCGCGCCACGCGCACGCTCAGGCCACCGCCCGTGTGGGAGCGCATCGGCTTCGGCGGGCCGTCGATCGGCCATCCGTCGTACCGAGCGGAGCGCTCGTGATTGACATTCTGATCGTCGGCGCGGGAGGCGGGGGGCCGGTCGCTGCGTACGAGCTTGCGCGCGCCGGACTCAGCGTCACCCTGCTGGAAGCGGGGCGATGGAACGATCCCGACCGCGATTACACACGCTTGGAAGACGACATGGGATCCCTTCTCGACGGTCGCTTGCGATGGGGCCCCGGTGACCGCGCGAAGTCGCCGTGGACACGCCGGCGAGACGGCGTCGGCCTGATTCTGCAATGCGCAGGCGTCGGGGGGACCACGCTGCACTACAACGGAATTTCGCCGCGTGCCTATCCGGCCGCGTTCGAAAACGGAGAATGGCCGTTCGACTACGACGAGCTACTGCCTTTCTACGAGCAAGTCGAAGAGTTCCTGCCGGTCGCTCTCGTATCAGATCTCGCGACGAAGGATGCGATTTTCGCAGAAGGCTGCGAGGGCGCGGGACTCAAGCGCAGCGAGACGAAAGAAGTGACCGAGGACATGTGGCGACCTTGTCACAACGCAATCCTTCCGATCGCCCAATCGATGACGGCCGATTCGTTGCGCTGGCCGGAGGTAGACGGCTGCACTATGTGCGGCCACTGCTTGCAGGGTTGCCCGAATCCCCAAGGTGCTCCGCTCGAGAGGAAGGCCAAACGCGCGACCAACGTTTCGTACGTCCCGGCTGCTGTTGAAACCGGGCGGTGCGAGGTCATGCCAAACGCGTTCGCAACGGCCATCCTCCAAGAGGAAATCGGCGGGCGTTTCCGCGCGCGCGGCGTGCGTTATCGCGACACGGATTCAGGCGAGGTGCGCGAGATCGAGGCACGTGTCACCGTGCTCGCAGCCGGTGCGATCGAGTCCCCGCGCCTCTGGCTCAACTCGGGCTTGCCACAAAGCGGCGGAGTCGGCCGCTACTTGACGACGCACTATCAGGACTTCGTCACGGGAATCTTTCCGAACGAAACGCATCCGGACGTCGGCCAAGTGACGATGGCGCGCGCCGATTTTCCGGGGCAAGGAACGATTTTCACCCAAGGATTCGGGCCTCAGTCGTACGCAGCCGTGCTGCTCGCCGGCGGCAAAGGGTTTTGGGACGAGCCGACGGGCGACGAGCCGTGGGACGTGCAAGGGAAGATGTACGGCGCTGCGGCAAATCGTTTGATGACCGAGTATTCACATTCGCTCACGATCACGATCTGCACGGACGACGAGGCCGACGCGTCGAACGGCGTGGCGCTCGCCGACGATTGGCCGGCCGACGAGCACGGCGCGATTCCAAAAGTGACCTATCACCCGACGACTACGACCGTGGAACGTGAGAGTTTCCTCGCGCGCCGCGCGGCGGAGATCTTGCGTGCCGCGGGTGCACGGGAGGTGCATCGCTCCAACATGGCCGCGGCGTTTCTCACCCACATCATGTCGACGTTGCGAATCGGTACCGACCCATCCACGAGCGCGTGTGACGCAGGCGGCGAAGCGCACACCGTCGAGCGGCTGTTCGTCGCCGACTCTGCCGCTCTCGCAAACGGCCTCGGCGGGCCGAATCCCACGCTCACGGTACAAGCGCTCGCCGCCCGCACCGCCGGCGAGATCTCGCGGCGATACTTCGGCTGAGCATGGCCGACGAGCACGTGTACATTCGCTCCCTGGAGCACTTCGCCGGCACACCGGATCGTCCACGGCTCGGAATAGGGGTCGAGACGCGAGACCGGCCCGGCCCCGCCTACAAAGCCGGTGTGTTTTCCGAAGACACCGTTTGGATTCAGCTTCAAGGCGGGCTTCTCGTCGCCAAGGTGCGCGTGAAGATCGCGTGGCGAGGCGAGTACTCGAGAATCGACGAGGTCCGCAAGCGCGCCGGCGACGCGCAGGTGTCGGAGTCGTTCTGGTCGGGCCGCCCGCGCGGTGGATACGCCGTCGTGGCCGCGTTCGAGCAAGAGCGCTGGATCGAACCGCATTGGGGCGGACCACGAACGTACGGTTACGAGTGGATCGTGCTCGAAAGCGACGCCAAGAGGAAGTCCTGGCTCGACAAGAAAGAGCCGCCGCGCGGAGGAGAAGATTTGCGTGCGAAGTTTCTGAGCGCACGCGAGCGAAGCTTCAGCGGGTCTTGACCGGCAACCGGACGATGCCTCGCGGATGCCCGCCGCGCGCCGACGGCGTAAGCTGCAACAGACCTTCATCCGACAATCGCAGAAGTATCTCGGTGAATTGCGACGCGTCGCCGCCGCCGTCGGGATGCAGCTTTGTGAACAGATCCTTGACCGTAATCCCCTTTTCGACGGCTAGTCGCAGGTGGTCGATGACGCGGCCGCGGGCCTGACGGCGCGACCCCTCGAAGCGTTCACCTTTCTTTCGGGGAGGAGTCGACGAAGTGCGCCCCTTCATCCGCCAGGAGCATGAACGTCGCATCGGACACGTGCCGCAAAGAGGGCTCGCGCTGCGACAAAGCGTCGCCCCGACGTCCATCAACGCTTGATTCCACAGATATGCGCCGCCGCGCGGCAGCCAGGTTTCGATCGTCCGAGCGAGCTTGTCCGGCGCGACGGCGCGGGGTTCGCGTCCGTGAACGGCGCGCGCGAGGACCCGTTTCACGTTGACATCGGCAACCGTGACGTCGGCACCGTAGGCGAAGCAGGCGACAGCGTGGGCCGTATAGTCGCCGACGCCGGGAAGCGACCGCAAGACGAGCGGATCGTCGGGGACGGTGCCGCCGTGTTCGCGAGCGATTATTTGCGCGGCAACGTGGAGAGCGATCGCGCGACGGTTATAGCCGAGGCCGCGCCACGCGCGAATCACCTCCGCCGCCGGAGCGCGCGCAAGTGCCTCGATCGAAGGAAAGCGCTCGAGGAATTCTCCGTAGATGGGACCGACGCGGCCGGTCTGCGTCTGTTGGAGCATCACCTCGGCAACGAGCGTGCGGTACGGGTCGCGCGTCTCACGCCAGGGAAACGAGCGGCCGTGCTTCCTGTACCAAGCAAGGACGCGACGCTGCGTGTCGGTCGAGACGTACACGATCGTTATTGTGTCAGAAGCGTTACGGCGTCGCGCGAAAGGAGGCAACGAGACGTTGGAGGTCCGGAAGAACCTCTTTGGGATCCGAGCCTTCGTTCGTGAAGACCGAGATACCGAAATTCTTTCCGCCATAGTCGATCGTGATCGTCATCCAACGGATGTGCGCGCGCGTCAGGTTTGAAGCGTCACCGGCGGTAAGAAGCGCCGGACGCCCACCGATGCGTTGCGCCTGGCGTCCGTTGATCCGTACGCCGCGATAAAGCCGCAATACTTCATCGGTGAAGCTTTGCGACGCGGCGGCAAGAGCGCCGGCCGGCAGTTTCCCGACGCCGACCACGACGTCATTCGAAGGGCTGCTGAATCTTGTCGTAGGGCCGATCGCCGTCGCCGTCCACGTCGAGGGAAACCGGAGAGAGTAGCCGCCTTCTTGATTCGAGAAGGAGGACGTCGGCGCAGTCTCCGGCGCGGCGCCACCCGAGATCAGCACCCTGGCCAGCGAGAGGCCGCCCGCGACGACGGCGATCAGAACGAGGAGAACCCAGGTGCGGCGGCCGAAACGCCCCGACAGCCGGCGTGTACCGGCTGTCGGGATGGTCGGCCCGTGCGTCGTTAGCTCAGGCGCCAATTGTCGATTGCCTCCGCAGGCGGGATCCAACCGCAAGCGCCGAAGCCGACATGAGGAGCAAGAGCGCAAGCGACAGACCGGTCGTCGGAAGGCGAGCCGGCGCCGGCGGCGGTGCGCGCCGCGTAACACCCTTTACTCGCGGACCGGCCGAAGCGTTCGTTCCCGAATGGCTTCCGGTTCCACCGGCAACCGCGCCGCCCGTCATGGGAACGACGACGATGTCGGCCACGGTCGCGCTCGCCGACGGCGCGACGGCCGTAGCAGATGTATCCACGTCGTTGACCGTCAGGCAGACGAGCGAGCCGCCGGTCGGGCAATCCGGAGGTAGCGCGATCGTACCCGGCTGATCGAGGGAAAACTGCTCCTCGCCCCCGCTCTCGACGGTGAGGATCGACGAGTCACCGGAACTGCTGCCGGATCCCGGCGCGGCCTTGCTCTCGGCTTCGGAGTGAAGCACGACGATGCCGAGACCAGTGCAGGTGCCTTCGTCGTTCTCGCCACCGACGCAGAGGTCGCCCCCGGTCACCGATTGCGTGGCTTCCGCGGCGCCGGTTGTCTTGTCCTGCGATGCGGTGCTGTGACTCTCGGCGACCGTCAAACCGATCGGTCCACCGCAGTTGTCTTCCGGTCGCGCCTGATTCCCTTCGGCGCACGCCGACGCTCCTGCCGTGTCGGACTTCCCCGAAGACGCAGCCGTGCCGTCCTGGCTTTGCGCATGACCGTACAGGAGCGCGAGGCACAGGCTGCCGCTTGACGCATCACACGACTCCGTCAGGTAGCCCGTCTCGGATTCGGCCGAGCCACCGCTCGATGCGGCGTGCGCGCCGATCAGCTCGTGTCCGAGAACGGCGAGCACCGTCGCATCGGCTGAGGATTGGCCGCTTCGCGTATCTGCTTCCGTTGAGCTGGCTTTCACGATCTCGTTGCCACTTATCACGAGTTGCAGAATGAAACCTTCCGCGTGTGCGCTCGATGTTCCGCCGGTGTTCAACACCGGGTCGGCTGCTGCGACGGTCCCTGCGCCGGCGTCACCGTCGTTGAAGAGCAAACAGTTGCCGCCGCCGCTCTCCGGGCAGTCACCGATCGGACCGGGATGCGGAAGCCCGCCCTGGTCCTGGCCGCCGCTCTGGAAATCGACACCCGTCGGCTCGCCCGCTGCGGAGCCGCTCTTTGCGTCACGGTGCAAAACCACTACACCGATTCCATCGCAGAGCGGCGTCTTCGGGTCGTCACCGAGACACAACCGAGCGACCGTCGATTCGGATTCGGAAGACGCAGTGCCGCCGGCCGCGTCGTTGCGCGCGGAGCTTCGGCTTTCGCCGACGGCTGCAGTGATGGGGCCGTCGCATTCGTCGCCGGCATCTTTTTGTTCGCCGCCCGCACAGAGCGCCGCCAGCGCCGTATACGCGTCGCTGCTGGACGAACCTCCGGAGTCGGAGCTATTCGCCTCGCCGTACAACAGCGCGAGGCACAACTGGCCTTCGCTCAGCGCGCACAGATCGTGCCCGTAACCCGTGACGGAGTTGGACGTTCCACCGTCGGCGCTGGAGTGTGAGCCGATGACCTCGTTCCCCAAAACCGAGATCACGGTCGCGTCCGACGAGCTCTCGTTCGACGCTTGTGCGCTCGTCTGACCGACGACGAGCACTTCGGTGTCGAAGAGCGCCAGGCGAGCCGCCGTACCATCGGCACTGCCGCCCGTCGCCGACGACGATGCGGTCGCGACACTCGTCGCGTCACCGGCGTCCGCGCTACTTCGCTGCGTGAGGGCGCGGCTGAGTTGCTCGGTCAGCTGCGAGCCCGACGAGGTGGCGACGTCGTCGGCGAATACCGGGGTCGCCGCAAAAAGGCACAAAAGAGCAAAAACGACAATCGTTGCAACCGCGGCACGGGCGGTTGCCTTTCCGCGCAATTGCGAGAGTCCAGGCATGTCATCCCTCCTTCGGGATGTTCGGGCGACATCCGCATAAACCGACACGATCTGTTACCCGAGATGCCTACCCACCGCGGCCGAGTGACCAAACTCTCTTAACCGCCAAAGACCAATTGATCAAAAATGGAACGGCGCGCCTTTCGGCGCGCCGTATGCTGATCGTTTAGTGCGGGCTAACTTTCCTGTTGCCCTGCAAGCTCCACGGGCGGGGCATCCGGTGGCTTCGGCGCATGTTCGAACACGATCTCGCCGTCGCGGACGTCGGCGATGATCGTCGTCCCGGCGCCGAATTCCTTCCAAAGGATCTTTTCCGACAGCGGGTCTTCGATCAGGCGTTGAATCGTGCGGCGGAGCGGCCGGGCTCCGAGTGCGGAGTCGTATCCCTTCTCGCCGATGTGCGACTTTGCCGCGTCGGTAAGCACGATCTCGATGTCCTTGGACGCAAGCTGGTCGAGAACGCGTTTCATCATGAGGTCGACGATCTGCTTCACGTCTTCGAGTGACAGCGGGTGGAACACGATGATCTCGTCGATACGGTTGAGGAACTCAGGCCGGAAGGTGTGCTTGAGCTCTTCCGCGACTTTTTCCTTCATCCGGTCGTACGTGGCACGATCGTCGGACCGCGCCGCGAACCCGACCGCACGAGCCTTCTCGAGGTCGCGCGTGCCGAGGTTCGACGTCATGATGATCACGGTGTTCTTGAAGTCGACTTGGTGACCTTGCGCGTCAGTCAGGCGCCCGTCCTCGAGAATCTGCAACAACGTGTTGAAGACGTCCGGGTGCGCCTTCTCGATCTCGTCGAAGAGCACGACGCTGAAAGGACGGCGCCGGACTGCTTCTGTGAGCTGGCCGCCCTCTTCGTAACCCACGTACCCCGGCGGCGAGCCGATGAGGCGCGAGACCGTGTGCTTCTCCATGTACTCGGACATGTCGAGCTGGATCAGCGCGTCCTCGTCGCCGAAGAGGAACGCCGCGAGCGTCTTCGCGAGCTCAGTCTTCCCGACGCCGGACGGCCCCAGGAAGATGAACGAGCCGCTGGGGCGCTTCGGATCCTTCAGCCCTGCGCGCGTGCGGCGGATCGCCTGCGATACCGCGCGGATCGCATCGTCCTGGCTGATGATCCTCTTGTGGAGCTCTTCCTCCATGCGCACGAGCTTGGCCGTCTCTTCTTCGGTCAGCTTGTAGACCGGAATGCCCGTCCACGTGCTGAGAACCTCGGCGATTTCCTCCTCACGAACCTCTGCGAGGACGTCCATCTCGCCGGCCTTCCATTCCTTCTCGCGCTTCGCCTTGTCGGCCAGCAAGTTCTTCTCGTCGTCCCGGAACCGCGCGGCGCGTTCGAAGTCCTGCGCATCGATGGCTGATTCCTTTTCCTTGCGGACGTCGGCGATCTTCTCGTCGAACTCGCGCAAGTCCGGCGGCGCCGTCATCCGACGAATGCGCATGCGGCTACCGGCCTCGTCGATGAGGTCGATGGCCTTGTCCGGCAGGAAGCGATCGGCGATGTACCGGTCGGCAAGGTTGGCAGCGGCGACCACGGCGTCGTCGGTGATCGTGACCCGATGGTGCGACTCGTACCGGTCGCGCAGCCCTTTCAGGATCTCGATCGTGTGCGCGACGCTCGGCTCGTTGACGTTGATCGGCTGGAAGCGCCGCTCGAGCGCTGCGTCCTTCTCCAAATGCTTGCGGTATTCGTCGAGTGTCGTGGCTCCGATCGTCTGCAGCTCTCCGCGCGCAAGCATCGGCTTCAGGATGCTGGCCGCGTCGATCGCGCCTTCGGCCGCGCCGGCGCCGACCAGCGTGTGCAGCTCGTCGATGAAGAGAATGATGTCGCCGCGCGTCCGGATCTCCTTCAAAACCTTCTTCAGGCGCTCTTCGAAGTCACCGCGGTAGCGAGATCCGGCGACGAGGGCACCGAGGTCGAGCGTGTATATCTGCTTGCCCTTGATCGTCTCCGGGACCTCGCCCTTCGTGATCTTCTGCGCAAGGCCCTCGACGACGGCGGTTTTGCCGACGCCCGGCTCACCGATCAGAACGGGGTTGTTCTTCGTCCGGCGGCTGAGAACTTGCATAACGCGCTCGATCTCCTTTTCGCGCCCGATAACCGGATCGAGCTTCGTCTCGCGAGCGAGCTGCGTTAAATTGCGGCCGAACTGATCGAGAACGAGCGAACCGGACGGCGCCGCTTCGCCCTGCTGACCCGCTTCCTTGCCCCCGGAGTACCCGGAGAGAAGCTGAATAACTTGCTGGCGGACCTTGTTGAGATCCGCGCCGAGCTTGACAAGCACCTGCGCGGCAACGCCTTCGCCTTCGCGAATGAGGCCCAGAAGGATGTGCTCGGTGCCGATGTAGTTGTGGCCGAGCTGCAGGGCTTCGCGCAACGACAGCTCGAGCACTTTCTTCGCGCGCGGCGTAAAGGGAATGTGCCCGGTCGGCGGCGTCTGCCCCTGGCCGATGATCTCTTCGACTTGCTGGCGCACGCCCTCGAGCGAGATGCCGAGGGACTCGAGCGCTTTTGCCGCGACGCCTTCGCCCTCGTGGATGAGCCCGAGCAGGATATGTTCGGTGCCGATGTAGTTGTGGTTGAGCATCCGCGCTTCTTCTTGCGCGAGGACGACAACGCGGCGGGCCCGGTCTGTAAATCGCTCGAACACAGTCTTTGCCTTTCCCTCTTGGTGACGCCTGAGCCGATTATATGCTGCCGGTCCCGGCGCAACCTGTGTTTGGAGACGCCGGTTTTTTCCCTCTTCCTCTTTAACGTTCTCGTACGTCAACTCGTTCCCACAGGCTTGGTTCTTTCTTACCCCGAAACATCGGCTGTGCGCCACGGGTGCTGTAGACGGCCGCCGTAGCACGAATTGCCCATCGAAGCCGCGATGGCGACAGGGAAAACCCCTGTTCTGCGGCGATCTGAGCGCCGAATCAGGTTTCTGGGCGCAGGAGAGGAAACAGAATCACTTCCCGGATGCTCGGGGAGTCCGTAAGAATCATTGTGAAGCGATCGACGCCGAAGCCGAGACCGCCGGTCGGCGGCATCCCGTATTCGAGGGCTCTCAGGAAATCCTCATCTGCCAACATTGCCTCGTCGTCGCCCGCCGCGCGCTGCCGGGCCTGGTCCTGGAAGCGCGCACGTTGATCAGCGGGGTCGGTTAGCTCCGAGTATGCGGGACCGACTTCCATGCCGGCGATGACCAAGTCGAAGTGCTCCGTGAAGCGTGGATCCGTCCGGTGTGGGCGTGCGAGCGGGGACGTCTCGCGCGGAAAGTCCATGACGAACGTCGGCTCGAAGAGCTTGCCTTCGACATGCTTCTCGTAGATTTCCACGACGATCTTCCCGCCGCCCCAGCTTGGCTCGATGTGGACTTCGGCATCGGTCGCTATCTTTCGGAGCTCGTCGATCGGCATGTCGAGGTCGAGCTCTCTTTCGATTGCCTCTCCCGCGAGATCGATGAGTCGGCGGCGCGGAAACGGCGCGCCGAGCGGCATAGCGCGGCCCTGGTACGTATGGTCGGTCGTCCCGAGGACACGCTCGGCGACGCGCCCGATCATGTTTTCCATGAGCTCCATCATTCCGTGATAGTCGGTGTACGCCTGGTACGCCTCGAGCATCGTGAACTCCGGGTTGTACTTCACGCTGACACCTTCGTTGCGGAAGTTCCGGTTGATCTCGAAGACCTTTTCGATGCCGCCGATGATCAAGCGCTTCAAATAGAGCTCCGGCGCGACGCGGAGATACAGATCGAGATCGAGCGCATTCATGTGCGTCTTGAACGGCTTCGCAAGCGCGCCGCCGGGCGTCGGTTGCAACATCGGCGTTTCGACTTCGATGAAGCCTTGGTCGGCGAGATAGGCGCGCATCTCGATGATGATGAGGCTGCGCGTCTCGAGAATGCGGCGCGCGTCTTCGTTGACGACGAGGTCGAGGTACCGCTGGCGATAGCGCTGCTCGACGTTCTGCAAGCCGTGCCATTTTTCCGGCAGCGGCCGCAGCGCTTTGCCGAGAAGCACAACTTTGTCTGGGCGGACGCTCAGCTCGCCGCGCTTTGTTTTGACGATCTCTCCTTCAGCGCCGACCCAGTCACCGAGGTCGAGATCGTCGAACAGGTCGAAGTCTTGGTTTAGACGCACCTTCTCGCAGAAGAGCTGAATATCACCGGTTGCGTCCCGCAGCACACCGAATGCCAGTTTCCCGATCGATCGCTTCATCATGAGGCGGCCGGCAACGGCCGCGCGCTCTCCGGTTTCGGTCTCCGGCTCGATGGCGTCGTATTTTTCTTTGATCTGTTTCGCCGTATGGGTGCGCTCGAATGCGACCGGATAGGGGTCAACGCCGGCGTCGCGTAGCGCCTTCACCTTGTCGGCGCGCGCCTGAAAAAGATCCTCGAGCTTCTCGTCCACCATCGCGCGGCAGATTATCGGCTTTTGCCCGCAGGGGGCAGAACGAGAAAAGGTACACCCGATCCAAACGCTTCCAAATCCAAAGAGAGCCGATCAGGTCGCGAGTCTCCGCTGGCACGTTTCTGGTCGTATGGCGCCGACCGCCTTTCGTACCAGATACCAAGGGAAGAGCGGATACTCACTCGTTGAAACTGTGAACTGATCACGTGTTGCGTTCGTAGACCAGACGCAGCCCGATGAGTGTCAGCCAGGGGTCGTATTTTTCGATTGTGCGGCTGTGCTCTGCGATGGTCGGCGCTAGCCCGCCGGTGGCGATTACCACAGGCGATCCGCCGATCTCGATCTTGATTCGATCGACGATCGCGTCCACGAGGCCGGCGTGCCCGTACACGGCGCCCGACTGGATCGCCTCAACTGTCGATTTGCCGATGACCGACGCGGGAGCGACGTATTCGACTCGTCGGAGCTGCGCGCCGTGCGAAACGAGTGCGTTCGTCGCGACCTCGAGCCCCGGGGCGATGGCGCCTCCCAGATACTCGCCGTTCGCGCTCACGACATCGAAGTTCGTCGCCGTGCCGAAGTCAACGACGATGGCCGGAGTCCCGTACAGCTCCGCGGCAGCGATCGAGTTCACAATGCGATCGGCCCCGACTTCGCGCGGGTTGTCGATGAGAATCGGCATCCCAGTCTTGATTCCGGGCTCGATCAAGATCGGAGGGAATCGGAAGTACCGCTCCGTCATATCGCGGAGCGACGTCGTCACGGCCGGAACCACGCTGGAAATGCACACGCCGGTAATCTGGCGTGTGAAGGACAGTCCCACGGGAGTCAGCAGGCCTTGAAAGATGAGGGCCAGCTCGTCCGCCGTTCGGGCACTGTGCGTCGACACTCTCCAGTGCTGTTCGAGCCGGTCGCGCTCGAAGAGCCCGATCAACATTTGTGTGTTGCCGACGTCAACCGCGAGCAGCATCGTCCGCCTCCAACTCGAGCGATAGGTCGACGGCGGGGGCCGAATGCGTGAGCGCACCGACGCTCACCGCATCGACGCCCGACGTTGCGACGTCCTTGATCGTCGCCAGCGTGATCCCGCCGCTCGCCTCCGTCTTCGCGCGACCGCCGGCGAGAGCGGCTGCTTCCTTCAACATTTGGATATCCATGTTGTCAAGAAGAAGCTCGTTGGCGCCTGCGTCCAGCGCTTCGCGGACTTGGTCGAGCGTCTCGCATTCGACTTGCACCTTGAGTCCGGTTTTCGCCGCGCTTCCAACGGCGTCCGCTATGCCGCCGGCAGCCGCGACGTGATTGTCCTTCAGCAGAATGGCATCGAACAGCCCCATACGGTGGTTCGTGCCGCCGGCGGCACGCACCGCCGCCTTTTCTAGCGCCCGCATGCCCGGCGTCGTCTTCCGAGTGTCGCGCACCTCGATCCCCGGCGCAGCATCGACAAAACGTCTCGTCATCGTCGCAACGCCGCTGAGGCGCTGCAGGAAGTTCAGCGCGGTTCGCTCCCCCGTCAAGATCGACCGCAGCCTTCCCTCGATCGTCGCGATGACTTGACCCGGCGAGATGTCGTCGCCGTCGTGTGCCGACCACATGATCTTCACGTCGGCATCCACGCTCTCGAATACCGCGTCGAAGACATCGGTGCCCGCAAGCACCGCGTCTTGCTTCGCGAGAACGACACCGCGTCCGGTTGCACCGGGAGGAACTACCGCGTCGGTCGTCACGTCGCCTGCCACGCTCAGATCCTCCGCCAGCGCGAGGCGTACGAGCTCGAGCGAGCTCTGACCGAGCATTACTCTGCGATCAGGCCGCTGAATGTGTCGCCGGCGGTGATGCCGGTGCCGATGGACGTCGGACGATTTCGCTCGTCGACCAGAACGACGGTAGGCTGAATCGCGCGAGCCTCGTCCTCGGTCACTTGCGCGTAGCTCATGATGATGACGCGGTCACCTTTCGACACGAGCCGCGCCGCCGCACCGTTGATACAGATCACGCCGGTTCCGGGCTCGCCTTGGATTGCGTACGTCTCGAGCCGCGCCCCGTTGTCGACGTCGACGACGTGAACCTTCTCGTACGGATAGAGATCGGCAGCCTTCATCAGATCGGAATCGATGGTGATGGAGCCGACGTAATCGAGATCTGCTTGCGTCACCGTCGCGCGGTGGATCTTGGACTTCAGCATCGTCCGGAACATCTATACCTCCTGGATCGCCGCCCCTTGCGGGGTCGCCGTCACGTTGTCGATCAGTCTCGCACTGCCTATCCATGCTGCGACCGCAAGAAGCACGGTCTTTTCAACGGCCGTCACTTGTTGTAAATCCTCCGCATCGACACACGCCGCATAGTCCAGACGTGCGAGCGGCTCGGAGGATATCGTCCCCGCCATAGCGCTCGCCACTTGCACCGGATCCGCGTTGCCGGCCTTGATGGCATCGAGCCCGTCGTTCAGCGCTCGGTAGAGCACCGAGGCCGCAGTACGTTCTTCGCCGTTCAGGTAACGATTCCTGCTGGACATCGCCACGCCGTCCGGCTCGCGAACGGTGTCACACCCGATCACTTCGACCGGCATGCCGAGGTCGCGAACGAGGGCCTTGATGACTACGAGCTGCTGCGCGTCCTTGCGGCCGAAATAGGCGCGACACCGCCCGGTGGCGTTGAAAAGCTTTGCAACGACGGTCGCAACCCCGTCGAAATGACCGGGACGCGTGTGACCGCACAAGATCGTCCCGAGGCGGCCTGCGCTCAAGGTTACGAGAGGTTCCGCCGGATACATCTCGTCCACGCTCGGCGCGAACACGATGTCCGCCTTCACCTCTTCGCACAGCTTCGTGTCTTCTTCGAGCGTGCGCGGATATTTGGAGAAATCTTCGCTTGGGCCGAACTGCAACGGGTTCACGAAGACGCTCACCACGACGACGTCGCACTCGGCACGCGTGCGTTCGATGAGGCTGAGATGCCCGGAGTGCAGTGCTCCCATCGTAGGAACGAAGCCGATTGTGCGTCCGTTCGCTCTCTCCTGGTCGAGCGCATCGCGAACTTCGGCAATGTGGTGAATGAGTGTGGTCACGGCAGCGCGTCCTCGATTCGTCTCGCATCCTCGTCGGAAATCTTCTTCGCGTTCCGCGCGCGATCAAGAACGCGCCGAGAGTTCGCAACGTATGCGTCGCGCAGATGCGGAGCGCGGGTTTCGATCTCCTTCAGGTGCAAGCGGATCGTGTCGGCGTCGCCTCGAATGACAGGGCCGGTAAGCGCTTCGTCCGGTTCCATCTCTTCGAGATTCTCAAGCGTTGCCCGCAGTAGCGGGATCACGGCATCGCGCCCTGAAAGCCCGGCGGCATCTCCTGCGAGTGCCGAGGTGAAGTTCGATGCGAGCACAAGGCCGAGGTGATAGAGCACCCGGTCTTTCTCAGCGATGCGCAGCGCAGAGCCGCCGAGCTCTTTTACGAGCCACGACGCGAACGGCCACGCTTCGTCGGAGCATGTCACGCCGAACGCAACTCCTTCCAAAGACGTCTCGCCGGTCGGTATGGGACGCGCCGGATGAATCGCCGCAACCCGATCGCCGCACGCTGCGAGAACCTCAGCGCCGGAGCGTCCGCTGGTGTGCACAATCCAGCTCCGCCGATCCAAAGAAGATGCAATCTCCGAAGCAACGTGGGCGAGCGAGTCATCCGGAACAGCGACCACCACGAGGTCAACATCGCGCGACGCGAGCACATTTGAGGACGCCTCAGCCTGCAGGAGTCGCGCGGCCGCCGCCACGCTCTCTTCGGACCGCGCGGACACCGCGGAGATAGTGTGACCGCGCCGAAGGAGCGCGGCGCCAAACGCGCGGCCGACCCGCCCCGCCCCGACGATTCCGACTCGAAGCGGCGGTTGAAATGAAAACGCCTCTCCATGGGAGAGGCGCGATGAATCTGGCACCTGGGCTCCTCCCGTTCCGGTCCCTCGCGGGTACCGTTCGTCGCGCCCTTTCACAAACGAGCATAACAAAGGATGTCCCACACTGGGGCCTTCGAAAGGATAATTCGAACGGATAAAAGGAAACTCTCAGCGAGCGAGGAGCGCCGCGACGTCGATCTGCAGCCCAGGAAGCGGCGCGAACTCGAGCGTGTCGCCGGCGTCGAGAATCTCCGGCTTGCCGTAGGTACCGACCTGGAGCTTGTAGACCTCCACGCGATCGGCTTCGGGATCGACGATCCAGTACTCGGGGACTTTGAAGCGCGCATAGAGATCGCGTTTTCGGACGCGATCCATGCGAGACTCCGAGACGATCTCGATCAGCAACGCCGGAACGCCCTTGATGTTGGGCTCGGTGATGATGCCTGCCTGTTCGTCGAGGACGAGGAACACGTCGGGCTGTACGACATTGCTACCCGAGAGAAGAACGTCGAGCGGTGCGTGAAAGACCCGTGCGCCGCCGTGCGCCGCCGTGCGCCGCCGTGCGCCGCCAAATAATTCCACAGAGCCACGCTGAGCCGCATCGACACGTCTTGGTGGCGCGTGAACGGAGACGGGCTCACGATGAGCTCACCGTCGATGAGCTCGCGGCGCACGTTATCGGTAGGAAACGCCGTCAAGTCAGCGTACGTAAGCGTCCCTTGCTTCTCCACGAGTTCGATCGTATCACCGCCCGCTTTCGCACAGGACGGCGATTCTTGCGACCCAGAAAGGCATCGTCTAATTCCGGCGAAAGGGGTGGAGACCGACGACAACATCCTAGTGAGTAACGAGGCGAACCCCATGCCCGCTTCGCCGCGATCGCAGAGCGATCAACCTCTCGTCGCCAATCACGAGGTCCGGGGCAATCTCGGCGAGCGGTATCAGCACGAAATCACGTTCACTCATCCTTAAATGCGGGACGCGCAGATCTGGATCGTTCACCGCTTCGTCGCCGATGAGAATGTCAATGTCGATGACGCGCGGACCCCACCTCTCCTCAACCGAGCGATCGCGCCCCACGTGAGATTCGATCTCGTGGGCGACGTCTAGTAATTCTCGCGCAGAAAAGGCGGAGTCGATCTCGATCACTTGGTTGAAATACGGCGGCTGATCCGGCGGCCCGCCGACGGGATCCGTTTCGTAGAGACTCGATGCCTTCACGATCCGTACGCCGCGACCTTCCAATGAGGTAATGGCAAAACGCAGATTGGCGGCGCGATTTCCGAGATTCGATCCGAGACCGAGGTAAAACTTCACCGCAAATCGTACGGGCCGAGGTCCGAACGCGAACGGCTGATCTCGACCGCGACTTCATCGACCTCTTCGGCGAGCACGACTTCGGGTTTCGACACACGCACCCAAACATCGAGGACGCGCGCATTCGACAGCATCGCGCGGGCGATGCGATCCGCCAGCGTCTCCAGCAGCTGAAAGGACTCGCCGACGACGATCTTCGAGACGATGGTCACCGCGTCTTCGTAATCAAGCGTCGAAGCAAGATCATCGGTCGCCGACGCGGCGCGCGTATCGAGTCGTGCGGCGAGCGACACGATGATCGGCTGCTCGTTCTCACGCTCTTCGGGAGTGACGCCGTGATGTCCGCGGAGCTTCAACCCGCGAACCTCGATCAGATCAGTTCCTTGCTCGCTCATCGATCCCCCGGCTCCCGCGCGTTCAACGTGGCCTCCACCATATCTACCACCCGGCGCATCGCGCGGACGTCATGGACGCGGACGATACTCGCTCCGCCGGTCACGGCGAGAGCCACGGTTGCCGCCGTGCCTTCCAGGCGGTCTTCCGGTGGCGCATCGTCGAGCGTACGCCCGATAAACGTCTTTCGCGACGTGCCCGCGAGAATGGGAAAGCCCAAGCATCGAAATTCCCGCAGCCGTCGCAGGAGCACGAGGTTGTGCTCCGGAAGCTTCCCGAAGCCGAAACCCGGATCGACGATCATTGCATCGCGGGCGAGGCCCGCGGCAACGGCCATTTCGGCGCGCTCCCCCAGATACTGCGCTATCTCACCGACAACGTCGCGATACCGAATGTCCTTCTGCATGGTGCGCGGCTCGCCGCGCATGTGCATCAGCACGTACGCGGCGCGGCGCTGCGCGACGACTTCGAACATTGCAGGGTCGTGCGATCCCGCAGACACGTCGTTGACGATTTGCGCGCCCCCGTCGAGCGCCGCCGCGGCGACCGCGGACTTCGTCGTATCGACACTCACCGGCGCCGTAACTTTCGCCGCGAGCGCTTCTACGACGGGCAAAAGCCGGTGCAGCTCCTCCTTCTGCGAGACAGGCGACGCGCCCGGCCGGGTCGACTCGGCGCCGACGTCGAGAATGTCGGCGCCGTCCTCGACCATCTGCAGGCCGTGCGCGATTGCCGCGTCGGCGTCGAGGAACCGTCCGCCGTCGCTGAACGAATCCGGCGTGACGTTGACGATCCCCATCACGTGCACGCGTTGGGAAACCTGCAATGCGTGTCCGTTCGGAAGAGGAATATCGTGCGCCGGTTCTCCCCATCGCGCAAGGGCCAGAGAGACGGCGTCGAAGACCTCACGAGTGGCGTCGTCGCTTTTCAACGCGCCGAGCACGGCGGCGAGCGCCTCCGGGCCGGCCGTCACGGCAACTGCGTCGCTCAGGGCGCACGCGGCGGCACCGCCATGTTGCAGCCTTCCGGCGAGAACGCGTGCGTCGTCACCGGACATGCCTTCGATCACGAAAGCGCGGGACGGAAACATGCGCGCGAGACGCGCTGCGTCATCGCCGAGCGACGGCAGAGCGGCGGCGAGATCCCTGAGACCCGAAGCCGCGAGAACGCGCGCGCTGATCATTCCCGCGATCGAGCGAGCGCAATGACTTCTGCGCGCAAGCCGGGCTCTTCGCGCCACAGACCACGCCATTCCGACGTCACGGTGATCGAGCCCGGTTTTTGCGCTCCGCGCATTGTCATGCAGAGATGTTCTGCCTCCACGTAGACGAAAACCGCGCGCGGCGACAATGCCTTCTCCATAGCATCCGCGACATCCGCAACGAGGCGCTCTTGCACTTGCGGGCGTCGCGATAACACCGCCACGACGCGCGCCAGCTTCGACAGACCACAAATCCGGCCGTCTTCGCCGGGTAAGTACGCTACGGCGGCTGTGCCGATGAAGGGAAGCAAGTGGTGCTCGCACATTCCGGTGAGCGGAATGTCGCGCACCATGATCAGCCCGTCACCGCGTTCGCCGGGAAGGGGCTCGAGGACGGATGCCGGATCGACGGCGATCCCGGAAAAAAGCTCCGCATACGACTCGGCGACCCGCTGGGGCGTCTCCCGCAGACCCGCCCGCGACGCGTCTTCGCCGATCGCGTCGAGAATCAGGCGGACACCCTCCGCGATCTTGTCGCGGTCGATGCCGTCGGGGAATCGGTCGCCGGTTTTCACTGTCAAACGATTGTAGTCGCGGATGTTCTTGCGGGCTTATTTTTCCCGCGATTTCGTGGCACGGCGCGAAGCCGGCTGTGGCGGGGCGATAACTTTCGGCGTGCGCTGTCCGTTCGAGCTTCGAGGAGCGCGCTTCTGAACCGGCTTGAGAAGCTCCGCCAGCTCCTCTTTTTCGACCGTCTCCTTCTCGAGCAACACCGTCACGACGTGGTCGGCTACGCGGCGGTGCTCGGTGAGAATCGCCATGGCCTCGTCGTGCGCCTCATCGACGAGACGGCGGATCTCCTTGTCGACCTCGAACGCGATGTTGTCGGAGTAATCCGGATGGGACGCGAAGTCCCGACCGAGGAAGACTTGGTCTTGCTTTTGACCGAGCGTGAGCGGGCCGAGCTTTTCGCTCATGCCGTACTCGGTGACCATCTGCCGCGCGATCTTCGTTGCGCGCGAAATGTCGTCCTGCGCGCCGGTCGTCGGATCGGTAAACACCATTTCCTCTGCGACGCGGCCGCCCAAAAGCATCGCGAGCTGGTCGACCAGCTCTTGGCGCGTCACGAGGAATCGGTCCTCGGTCGGAAGCGACAACGTGTATCCGAGCGCGCGCCCGCGCGGAATGATCGAGATCTTGTGCACCGGGTCGGCGTTCGGCAGCGCGTGACCGACGATCGCGTGACCGGCTTCGTGGTACGCGATGATCCGTTTTTCCTTCTCGCTGATGACGCGAGACTTGCGTTCGGGCCCGGCGATGACGCGGTCGATTGCCTCCTCGAGCTCCGTCATGGAGATGTCCGGCTTGGCGAAGCGCGCCGACAGCAGCGCGCCTTCGTTCATGACGTTGGCGAGGTCGGCGCCGGTGAATCCCGGCGTCCGGCGCGCGAGCACCTCGAGGTCGATGTCCTTACCGAGAGGCTTGCCGCGCGCGTGCACTTGAAGGATTTGCAGCCGTCCTCTCAGATCGGGCCGGTCGACGACTATCTGACGATCGAAACGTCCGGGACGGAGCAACGCCGGGTCGAGAATGTCGGGGCGGTTCGTCGCCGCGACGAGAATCACGCCGGTCTTCACATCGAATCCATCCATCTCGACGAGCAATTGGTTGAGCGTCTGCTCGCGTTCGTCGTGACCACCGCCCAGACCTGCGCCGCGCTGGCGTCCCACCGCGTCGATCTCATCTACGAAGACGATCGCCGGCGCATTTTGCTTCGCCTGCTCGAACAAGTCGCGCACACGCGCGGCGCCGACACCGACGAACATCTCTACGAAATCCGAACCCGAGATCGAATAGAACGGGACGCCGGCCTCACCGGCAACGGCGCGCGCCAGAAGCGTCTTTCCCGACCCCGGGGGGCCGTACAACAGCACGCCTTTGGGAATCTTTGCGCCGAGAGATTGGAATTTGGCCGGGTTCTCGAGGAATTCCTTGATCTCCGTAAGCTCTTCGAGCGCCTCGTCGACGCCGGCGACGTCCTTGAACGTAACTTTCGGCATGTCCTTCGTGACGAGCCTCGCGCGCGACTTGCCGAAGCTCATCACACGATTGCCGCCGCCTTGCATTTGATTCATCAGGAAGAAGAACAGCCCGAAGATCAGCAGGAACGGCAGCAGCTGCAAGAGGAATTGCACGATGGCGGACTGCCCACCCGACTTCACCGTGTACGCGATGTCGCCGCGGTCGAGGATCTCCTTCGTAATGTCGTCGCCGAAGTCCGACGGTATCGACACGCGATAGTGCTGTCCGTTGGTCAGCTCTCCGTCGATCCTTTGGTCCTTGTCATACAGAACTGCCGACTTGACGAGGCCGTCGCGGATGTCTTGGTCGTACTTCGTAATGCTCAGCTCTTTGACGGTGGTGTGCGGCCCGAAATAGCTGAGGAATGCCCATAGCAAAACGAGCAAGACGATGAGATAGAGCGCCGGACCCCGAAAGAGCCAGCTCAAAGGACCTTGCGGCCGGCGAGGAGTGTTGAGAGGCGGCATTCGTCCCTTCCCTACGTGCAGATCACGGAGAACCCGTGCGCGTTCACGCTACCAGCCGCCCTGAGCAGCGGCAATGTTCGGCGCAACGGCCCTATCGCCCAAATCGACGCGTTGTTGCGCCGTTAGCTGGCGCGCCCGATGACGGTGAGACGCACTCCCTGCCCCTCGCGCAGGCCGAGAGCACGCACGACGTCCTCGGGAATGAGGAGCCCGGGGGCCCGCAACGATCCCGCCACGCGGCCGGTGAATTCCGTTCCGCGCATGCTCGCCTTCAGATTTTCGCCCGGCCGCGGACCGAGCTCCTCGACGATCTCGCTCGCCAGCGGAACTTTGGCTTCGCCTTTGTCGCTGACGCTTATGGTCGCCCGGAAGGTGCGTGCCACGGTCCCCCCTCATCGGTGTACAAGTGAGGCTTGAGTGTACCCACGTAGGGCAGATTCCGGTAGCGCTCTACGTAGTCGAGCCCGTACCCCACGACGAACACCGGCGGCAAGGAAAACCCGTGGTAGCGCACGTCGATCGGCACTTTTTGCACGTCGGGCTTGTCCAGCAACGCGCATACCTCCAGCGTCGCAGGCCCGCGAGCTTGCAGGTTTCGGATCAAGTAGGACAGCGTGAGGCCCGAGTCGATGATGTCCTCGACGATCAGCACGTTCCTACCGGTGATCGTCAGGTCGAGGTCTTTGAGGATGCGAACGACACCGCTTGACTTCGTTGCCGAGCCGTAGCTGGCGACGGCCATGAAGTCGAACTCGAGTGGGATCGGTATCGCTCGCGCGAGATCGCTCATCAAGATGAAGGCACCTTTGAGAACACCTACGAGAAGCAAGTCGCGGCCGCGGTAGTCCTCGGTTATCGCTTTCCCGAGCTCGGCGACCTTCGCCTGGATCTCGTCCTCGGTGATCAGGATCTCGCCGATGTCCTCGTTCAGCTCCGCCACGACCGCCCCCCTTCGAATGAAACCCAGAGATATCGCTGCGTTTCCCCCGTTACCTTGTGCCGCTCGCTGACGCGGTGACCGACGACCCAAACCACGTCGTTGCCGTCTCCGGAAACGAGAAGCGGTACACGGTCACGTTGGTGCCGCGGGACTTTCTCCTCCGTCAGCAGATCCGCGACCGTTTTGGTTCCTTTGGTCCCGAGCGGCGCGATGCGGTCCCCGGCGCGGCGCGTGCGGATCAGGAGCGGTGCGTTGATGGTATCTGCGTCGACCACGCACGTTCCTTTCCCGTCGGGCCAAACCGTCGGCGTTTCGCGTTGCTCCCACACCGTCGCGACGGCGTCCCACATCGGAAGGGATGTCCGGCCGGGGACGGTGAGCCCTACGGGCTCGGCCGGTGAAGCTTGAGAAGGCGCGCGACCGAGGAGCAGCGAACCATATTCCAGGCGGGCATTCAAACCTTCCGGCAAGTTGAGCGTGTCTCCGCTGCGACCTGCGGCGCACAAATCCAGAACCTTTTCAATGTGAGCCATTTCGACGGGGGCCCCGAGCGCGATGCGCACCGCGCGCCTCCGAAGGGCCAGCGGCAATGCGTTCAGCGCCTCAATGGAGAGCGTCCTTTCCTGCCGCTCCTCGCCGATCTCGATCGCGTCCGCCGCAAGCCGATCCAGCAGGATGTCCTCTTCGCGCAGAGCATCGGCTGCGCGGGCGAGCGCCTCGGACAGCCGCGCGTTGAACCGCGACGCGAGGAACGGCAGCGCCTCGTTCCTGATCGCGTTCCGAAGAAAAGCGGGATCATCGTTCGTCGGATCGCGACGCGGTCGGAATTTCTTTGCGCGGCAGTACGCTTCTGTTTCGCCCCGCCCCACGTCGATCAGCGGTCGCACGAAACGGCCGCGCACCGGCGGAATGCCGCCGAGCCCGCGCGCGCCGGCGCCGATGAGCAGGCGCATGAGCATCGTCTCGGCTTGATCGTCGAGGGTATGTCCGGTCGCAATCCGATCGGCGGCGACGACGTCGGCGACGGCCTCGAGAAAGCCGAGTCGCCGGTCGCGCGCCGCTTCCTCCGGGGACAGGCCCGCGGCGATCGGTTCGGGCGACGCGCTTCCGGTTGTGACCGGCAGCCCCAGCCGCCGGGCGACGCGCGCGACGTAAGCAGCATCAGCACCCGAATTCGGCCGGAGCCGGTGGTCGAAGTGCGCGAGGTGAAGGTCGAGTCGCCACGCCGGCGCGAGCTCGTTTAGGACGAGAAGCAGCGCGAGAGAATCTGGTCCGCCGGAGACGGCGACGAGAACGCGCTCTCCACCCTTGAGCATCTCGCGCCGCCGCAACGTCCCGTCGACGCGCGAGCGAAGGTTCATTGCGCGCCGCGTTCGAGCGACTCGGGCGGCGACACGCGAGCGAGCCATGCCGACGGTTTCTCGAGCTCTTCGAGCGTCGGAAGGTTTTCCGGCCGCTCCCACAGCCTGTTGACGCCGGTCATCCCAGCCTGCTCCGCGACTTTGGCGACGAACTGCTCGCCGCGGGAGTACTGCTGATATTTCATGTCCAGGCCGATCGCGCGCTGGAACGTTCGCTCCGCGGCTCCGGCCATTTGGCGCTGAGCGGCGAGAGAGCTCTTCATGCGATCGAAACTCGGTATCTTTTGCGCCCCGACGCCGTCCATGACGAAGTTGCCATGCCCTTCGACGACGGTCATGAGTGATTGCATCTCGCCGACGACTTCCTGCTGGGACGGCGTGAGGAAAATGTTCATGATATTCGCGCGCTTCCACGCTTCCGGCCCCTTGCGCAACGTGTCGAGCAAACGAGACACCGCCGAACGAAGCTTCGCGGGATCGAGCTCGACGGCACCGATGTACCGCTCGATCAAGCTTGCAACGCGGTCGCGCAGCCACGGCACGGCGACGAACTGCGTGCGATGTGTTACCTCATGCAGCGCGATCCACAGGCGAAAGTCATCGCCGTCCAACTCCCAGCGTTGTTCGGCCGCCACGATGTTCGGCGCAACGAAATACACCTTCCCTTTTCCGCCGCCGGCGAGCAGCAAGTCGTACTGCCCGAGAACTTTCTGCGCGAGATACCCGAGCAGGATCCCCATCTGTACCCCGAGTGCCGCGCCGCCGATCTTGCGCGTGACGCCCGAGGTGCGCTGCCCGATCTTTTCGGTGACCGGACGCATCAGACCGCGGAAGCCTTCGATGTTCGCGTCGATCCACCCGGCGCGTCCGAAGACGACCGGCGTGCCGGCCGGCTCCGGCGGCTCGAGCTGTGTGTAGTCGCGCACGAGCCGGTCGGCGGTACCGACGAGCTGAGCGAATTGCGCCCGCAAAGCAGGCCGATGCGACAGCGGGATGGGGTAGCCGGTTCCGGCGACGACGCGTCCGACGCGTCGCGCGATCGCCCAGTCGACGATGCCGGGATCCGGTGCCGAGGTATCGCTCACGGAAGGAAGGGTACCCGGACGCGCGCCATGCACGCTCGCGGGGTCTGGCTACTCCGCGTCTTCGTCGAGCTTGCGAAACCCGGGCGACTGAATAAGCCAGCCGAGCGCAGTCATGCCGAGAGTGATGACCGCAAACGCACCGAGGACCCAAGCGAGATATTTCGTCCAGTTCGCGGAGGTATAAGCGCCTTTTGCGATCGTCGCGGTCGCGGTGGGAATCACCGAGGGCTGTGTGATCGCGGCTGCCGAGGCATTCGACGAAGGCGCGCTCGAAGCCGAGGCATTCGACGACGGCGCGCTCGAAGCCGGCGCGTTCGTCGAAGCCGGCGATGTTTGGGCGACGGCGACGCCACCTGCGGATACCAGAGCCGGTATACCCAGGAACAAAACCGCGGCCAGCACCGCCACCGTACAAACGAACAACCCAAGTTTTCTCATCGGGGCGCAATGCTAACAAGGGGCCTCTATCCGCGCCAGAACGCGGCGCGTTTTACGCCGTAGATGTTTCGGTGCTGGAAAACCTGGAAAAAGGGGATCACAGCAGGGGTGTGTTTAACAGTTGCAAATCTTCTGATAAACTCTTGTTCAGCAAAAGGAGCATGGGATGAACGAGGGAAGGTACGGCTGGCAAGAGGACGCCGCGTGTCGCGGAATCGAGCCGGAGATCTTTTTCCCGATTTCCGATGAGGAGGCCGGGCCTGCGAAGGCGATCTGCGGCGGCTGTGTCGCGCAGCAGGAGTGTCTCGTCTTCTCCTTCCAAAACAAGGAGCGCTACGGCGTGTGGGGCGGTGTCACGGAAAAGGAGCGCATCGAGATGGCTCGCCGTGGTGTCGCGCAACGCATGCTCGAAGAAGCTCTCAGCGTCGCCGGATAAGAACCGCGTCACCGCACAGCGATCCGGCTTTCCTTCAGCGCACCTTGCGTGGCCGAGAATTGTCTGAGCCGGAGGGGAGATTCGAACTCCCGACCTGCCGCTTACGAGGCGGCTAGGTCACCACTTCCGACCAGGACATTTACGTGTGTTTTTCGAAACTAGACCTTCATTCGACCTTCATTTTGGGGCCGAGCATCGCGGTTCGATCCTGACGAAACGATCCAGCGGGTTCTTGTATCTAGAGGCCAGGGTATTGGCAGTCGGGCGGCTGGGCTGTGACCCAGGAAGCAAACCCCGGACTTGTAACCGACGGCGGCTGGGACATCTGCCACTGCCGACATTCTTCATCTTGACGCGCCTTGCGATCCCGATCGGCGTTCTTGTTGAGGGTGACAGCGATGATCACCCCTGCTGCGACAATGGCAGCAGCGAGGATGAGAATGGCCGCAATGACGAATTGCTGCTGGCGACCTTTGGCGGTGGTGGTCTGCAGTTCGTTCGTCATTGTCACCTCTTGCTGTTCGGCCGCTTCTCGACGGCAACAACCACAGTATTGTAACTGTCAATGTTTCCGTCTCCCCGAGGCTCAAATCGCTCCTGTCGCTCGTGTGGAACGGCGATTGTTGTACTGCCCGGACGGCCTCCATACTGCGCCGACTGCTGGGGAGAACGTGTCGCGAAAAGAGGTCCTTGGCTGACCAGTCTTCGTTGGCCACGGGAAGGGCGCGAATGGGGCGTAACGTTAGCGTTTGTCGCAGCGCTGCTCGTATTGGGGGGAATAATCGCAGGCATCGCCTCGTACTACCGAAACTTCGACAAGAACACTGTGTCCCAACTGGCGGCCGATGTTTGTGTCAAGGTTCGTGCAATCTCGATCGAAGTTGTTTCTGGACAACGAAGCGCAAGTTCCGCACAACGCGACCTCGCTGCACTGGAAGACGACGCTCGCTCGGTCGCAGCCGCCGATGCGTCGAAGGAACCATTGCTACGCGGACTGGTCATGTTGCTGAACGGCGAAAGTCCCGAACAAGCTGCCGCCCTGGTGCGCGAGGGATGTTCGGGCTAACCTCGGTGGGCACGCCGAGCAAGTCGCGAGAAGGACGACGGCGGTTAAGCATTCGGCGTGAAGAAATCGGCCGGGTCGATACCCAGCGCGTCAGCAAGCGCGTGGATATTTTCGAGCGCGATGTTCCGAAGGCCACGCTCGACCTCTCCAACGTAATTTCGATGGAGTCCCGCTAACTCCGCCAACGTCTCCTGTGTGAGCCCACGCTCCAACCTGAATTCGCGAAGCCGCGTTCCAAACTGCTGCTTGTGCGTTTGCCGAGAGCGACCCGATCGTGTCCCCATTGAGTGTGGGAACGTAGAGAGTTGCCAATTTCCGGTCTACCCACTATGAGTGTGATCGTGCCGGGAACTGGAGATAACGCCTTGAGAACGACGGCGGGTGTAATCATCCTCGTGGCTCTGGCCGCTTGCGGTGGTTCAGGCAAGAAGGTCGCTACAGCGCCAACGGTCAGCCCCGCCGTAGCGTGCCGCCTCTTCGCGGCCCTGCGAGCTGATCTTGTGGTGAAGGCCTTGCGGCCAAAAGAAATACCAATTCGCATGGAAGCTGAGGTACTACCAGCCGCGCGTTCGGCTAAAGATCCAATCGTTACACCAGCAGTCAGCCGCGTGAACAGTGCTCTTCAAAAAGCGGTCACCTTTACGGACAAGGGCAGCACCTACGCCGATGAGAGCATGACAACTTATTGGACGGTCGGCGAGGAGATGATCGAGGACGGGATGAGGTGGGGCGATAGGTCGCACTTTGAGCCATTGCAGATGGGCGACGAGGGGTCAGCAACAGAAGAACTTCAACAGAGTGTTGCCGCCTTGTGGAGGGCCTGCGACGCCGTTGGCGAAAACATTGCGCCTTAAGAGGAGCCTGAGCGCCTCTAGATGGCAGCGTCGCTGCGACCCTACGCAATTTGGCGTTTGAAGAACGCGTAAAACGCGACGGTCCCAAGCGTTGGCCCTTGGTATGGAGCGACCGAAACGAGTTCCCATCCGTCTTCACCCAGCGCGACCATCGGCTCTTCGATGCGCTCCCCGAACCTTTTTCTGGCGCATAGCGAGTCCTTCCGTGACCACCAATACCCGGTGCTCCCATTTCGGCATACGACACCCCTCCCTTACTTGAACTTACAAATTCGACTCTGCGTCCTGCCGCTCGTTCGCGAACTCATTGCATCCGTTCGGACACTTCCACCACCCGCGCGGAAACCTGGCTCCTCGCTGGAACCTGCCTCCTGACTGGAGGTTTGGTGACCATACGCACCCGCACGCTTCGCAGCGGTAATGCGACAAATCCGCAAGAAGGACGATGCCGGCGCGCTTACGAGACGGACTCCCCATCGCAATCAACTCCTTTCCTGAGTCGCTGGGGCGTGCGTTGTAGTCGCGATGCTGTGCGGTGTCAACAGGGGCAATATTTCTGCGGCCCCACCTAGCGCAACGTCAGGACGTGTGCCTCCTGCCGTGTTGGCTTGGCGTCGGCATATGCGTCGTCGAGGCGTTCTGCCAAGGCTGCGCCTAAGTGCGGCATGACGTGGGAGTAACGGTCGAGCGTTATCTGGACCGAAGAGTGCCCCATGAGTTCGGCCATCTCCTTCGGGTGCGCGCCCTGGGCGACGAGAAAGCTCGCGAACGTATGCCGTAAGTCGTGAAACCGCAGCGGCTGCAGGTCCGGCCGGTCGGCAAAAGCGCGGAGTACAGCGGGCCGGAAATGGCGCCGGTAAAAGTTGCCGTGGCGCATCGGCGTCGCAGTCCCGAACACATACGCCGCGCGGTCGAGCTTGCGGTCGCCAACAAACGTCTTCAGCTCCTCGAAGACAAACCGCGGCATCGTCACGGTTCGGCGTCCGGCTTTCGTTTTCGGTTCCGTCTCGGCGAACGTTCCGCCAAAGTGGGTCAGGGTCTTGGTCACGCGCACATCGCCGGTCTTCCAGTCCACATCCTTCATGCGGAGCGCCGTGATCTCTCCGGCTCGGAGCCCGGTATACGCCGCGAACCGAACAAGCGTCTGGTAGCGAACAGGAACCTCAGCGGCGAGCGTTGCGACCTGCTCGGCACTCAGGAACAGCATCTCCACGTTTGCGGCTTTCGGCAGCGTCACTCCGGCGCACGGGTTCGAGCGCAGCCGGCCATCCTTCACCGCGTAATCCAAGACCTGCTTTACGACCTTGTAGGCGTTGCGAATGGTGCCGGGTCGCGAGCCCTTCGCTTCCATCGAGCGTATCCACGCGTCAATATCGGCGTAGGTAATCGCGCCGACGCTCATATCGCCAAAGCTCGGCGAGACGTGAACGCGCAAGTCGCTTTCGTACACGCGGATTGTTTTCTCCTTGCGGTCGCGACTCAGCGTCGAGCGCCAGGCCTCGGCAACGTCACGAAACCGCGTCTCGGCGCGTTTCGGGTCGATGAAGTCGCCGCGCACAATGTCCGCGCTGACGGTTGCGAGAAAGCTCCGCGCATCTTCCTTTCTGGCAAACGTCTTGCCGCGCCATTTCCAGCGTCCGTTGATCTGGGCGCGGTACCGAACCTCATAGCGCGTGCCACGCTTGCCCTCGGTCCTCTGTATATGTGCCACGACTACACAACCTCCTCAGAGCGTCGCAGAATCTTGCCGACGTGAAGCCGGGTCCATTCGGAGCCGCGTTTCGTTCGCAGACCTTCGGCGTTCAGTCGCTTAGCGATTTCCGGCTGAGTCCGTCCTGCGGCCTCTAGCTCGCGCATTCGGCGGATGATCTTCTGTTCGCGTTCGTCGGTGACCAGCGCGCCGTTTTCCGCGCGGTAGCCAAAAGGTGGAGCGCCGTGTGCGTAGCCGCCGTTCGCGCTCTTGTGACGCCTGGCGACGCGGAGGCGCAACGAAATCATCGCGCGGTCGTACTCAGCGACGGCTCCAAGCACTTGGCGGATCAGCTTGCGCGACGGGTCATCAGAATCATCGGCCAGGTATCCGGCTTCACCGTCCGATGTAGAGAACGGCTGCGCTCCGAGCCGCTTGATCTCGGCGAGCAGTGTTTCCTGGACGATGAGATCGCGTGCGACCCGGTCAAGGCGCGCAACGACAACGCCTCCGGCTTTCTTCTCGCGCAACGCACTGAGCGCGTCCAAGAGCCCGACGCGGTTCTCAACACCGTTACTGCCGCTGACACCTTCATCGCGACACCAGCGCACAACCTTGTGTCCGTTCTTCTTGGCCCACGACTGAATCGCGGCTTTTTGAACATCGAGCCCCAAACCGCGTTCGGCTTGGCGATCGGTGCTTACGCGGAGATACCCAACAACCTTCATTCGTCCTCCCTCGTCGAGCGAAAATTGCAGCGAGGGTAGTGCCCGCGCAGCCCGATGGCGAGCGGATATTTCTAAATAAGCAATCTGGCCTTGTAGACATGCCTGCGGTGATCGGGCTCGAAGCGGCGAGGCAGCCGGGAGACAGAACCGCCCCGTTACTGGCCGGAGAACACGCCTAGCAGCCTCGTACGGGGCTTCTAGAAAGCTCAAGACGGGCCGATCCGGTCGCGAAGATGGCGCGGACGCCGCGACGAGATATTTGCGCGCGGCGGTTCGGGCTCGGGCGGTTCCTCGTCCGGGATGATGTCGTCGAGCGGTTCAACGTCGATCACGTCGGCGCTCGGGATGAGGTCCACGACCGAATCCATGATCGCTTTCATCCACGGCGCTTCGCCGCCAACGTCCAGCGTTACGTGCTCCGGCGCTTTGCCGTACACGCGCTCCACGATGAACGTTGCCGCTTTGATTCTGTCCGAGTGCGGCGCGCTGTCATCGTTCACAACCCGCGTGAGGTAGTCCACGGCTTTCACAACATTCGTTTTCAGAAGCTCGATGCCGGCCATGAAGAAGCGCCGGTGCCGCTCCTCGTGAACCGCTTGGGCGACAACCTGCGGTGGGCGGCCGTGGAACTTGCCGTCTTTGCTGCGGCGTTGCCCGCGAAAAATTTCGTCGTCGTCCCATTCGGTCAGATCAACTTTTCCGGCGAGTATCGCGGCGGTTGTGCGCGAGACATTTATCGGCAGCCGCTTCTCTCCAGTGTTTCTGCCTTTCATGCGATCACCTCATTTGGGTAAGCCACCGGCAGACATGTTTTCTTTGAAACCGACCTGAGCGATTCCCGGTCTCCCCTTCTAGAGGGGGAGGACCGCGGGTATCGCTCTCCGTTACTCGCACCGAGAACATCGCGGGTATCGCCCGCGACCAGGCCAAACAGACCGAACGCGAGGCGGCGAGGATCGTGCGGGGATCGCTTCGGGAATCGCTGTGCTCTTGGAGGCAGCGGGAATCGCTCCGGGTATCGCTCATTCATCGGTCTCGACCCCATACCAGTGAGGCGCTTTACCGCCGCCACCGGCTCCACCTTTTTTGCCGGGCACATACCGCGCCACGCCCTCTTTGACGAGCGCTTGGAACAATCTGCGCGTCCGCTCAAGCTCTGGCTTATCGCTGCTACGAAACAGCGCGTGCGATGCGTCGCCAAGCGTCAGCCCGCTCTTTCCCGCGCGCATAAGGAGAATGTCGAGGGTTGGGCCTTCATGTTCGACGGTGCTCCTGCCGCTGGCGCGGTCGTGGACAATGCGCAACGGGCCAACTGGCTCGGCGGGTTGTTTGAGATGGGTCAGCTCGACGACGTCTGAGCCGGGCTTCCCCCAAAGCAAAACCACCGAGCCCATACCCGCCGTCAGCCAGACGCTGCCGTACACATCTTCGAGTTTGTCTGGGCGCTTGTTGTCGGCGTTCGCTTTGCGGCCGTGATGGAGCGCGACGACTTGGATCTCCATGGCGATGAGGTATTGCAAAGCGGTGTTGACCGCGGAGCCGATTTCGTCCTGCGTCAGACCAGGCGCGAGATCCTTTAACGAATCAATAAAGACTGTTGACGCGTTCTGCTCCGTAACAAAAGTTTTCAGGTCTTGCGGATCGTGAACGACGCTAAATGGGAGAGGCCCTTTCCACACGATGAGTCGCGAGCGAAGAACATCCTCGTCATCCGGCGAGACCATGCGGCGAAAACTGCGTGCCCCTTGAGCGGGGCGGTCCATCGCCAGATAGAGAATGTTTCCGCTGTCCTCGGCGACCGGATATTCGAGTAGCACCGGCGGGTCAAGTCCGAGTCGCGACAACACAAGTTGCTGAGCCAGCGTTGTCTTGCCAACGCCCTGCGGCCCAACGATCATGAGGCCTTCGTCCAGCGCCCAAAGAACCTCGCCACCTTTTCCCCATATCGCCGGGACATCTTCGGGCTGGTCGAAGATGAACGTCGCGCCGTCGATGAGACGCGGATCTTTGTTGACGTTCTCCGGTTCGGCAGCGTCAATCAGCGCGCGCAATAGTGATCGCTTGCCGCCTTCGCGGAAGAAATCGGTGAGGTCGTAACCGTCGAATCGCTCCGTATCCACGTCAACAATTCGGACCTCAGCCGCATGGGGTGCTAACTGTTTCGCAACCTTCTTGGCTCCGGCGCGGCCCGCCTCGTCGCAGTCGTAAATGATCGATACCGACTTGCCTTCAAAGAACGGGCCCCATTCGGCCTTCCAGCCATTCGTCTCGCCGCCTGTCGTTGTGATCGCGGTGAAACCGCGACCGATCGCACACAACGTGTCCATCTCGCCCGCGCACACGAGGATGTCGGTCGCGAACTCGGACTTGAGTTGGTCGATCGGAAAAAGGCGGCGCTCGCCATGACCGGGAACTGAGAAAAACTTCGTCTGCTTGCCGCTTGGGCTCGGGTCGTAGAAGCGAACATTGACCAGTTCGCCAGCGTCATCGCGAATTGGGATTGTGTACCGCTTGCGCTGGCTATCCCAGCCAATTTTGTAGCGCTCGATTATCTCCTGCTTGAGCTTGCGCTTCTCCCGCAGAAATTTTCCCCGCGAAGAATCTTTGTCAATCGCTTCGTGCCATTCGTCAACCTCCTCTTCAGACGGCAGCGCCTCACTAAGCTCGGCTTCTAATTCTCTGTGACCGTGGGCGCTGTCCGGTGGTGGGAAAATGTTCTTCCCAGACTTTACGCGCTTAACAAGCGCGGCGATTGGCCCGCCGCCGCACTTCGCGTGGCAATTCCATACACGATCTTTGAAATTGAATGAAGCGCTGCGCCGATGATCATCATGGAGCGGGCAGAATGCTTCCCACTCACCATCAGTATTGGCTTTTGTCGATTTGAGATACAGCTTTAGAACGTCTTGTGGCGCGTCGTCGCGGCCAGGCGTATTCTTCGAGCCGCTCTTACGTCGCTTTATGGAGCGCTCGGCGGCAACCGGGCGCTTCTTTTTTTCGGGCATACAAGTTTCCTCTCAACGTCGCTCGGCGCTCCACGGCGCTCTCCTTTCGGTTCTCTGTCTAGGTCGTGCATTTCGTTTCGGCGGTTCCGGCTACCCGCTGGCCGTTTACTGGCCGCCTGCACGCGCTCACAGCGTTGAAACTGCCTTCAATAGGGCGGCCTACGGCTCCGGAGCGCCGGATAGCGCGTTTCGAGCGCGGTTCGGTCCGGCGTCGGCGCGCGGTTCTTGTTTCGGTTGATTGGTCGGCCGCTTTTCTCCAACGGCACTGTTGGAGATTCCTCGCCGCCAAGCAACAACGGATACCGAGCGAGCGTGGCCTCGACGGCTTCTTGGACTCCGACAAGCTCGCCGGTCTCGTCATGCTCAACGTCGGAA
>JAIVGO010000142.1 GCA_020201525.1 Actinomycetota bacterium
CTCCGACCACATCGCCGCGTACATCGCCAGCTCGGCGCTGGACGGCTCGCGGCCGAGGGTCGAGACAATCTTCTCGTACTCCTCCTGCGTAAGGCCGAGCGTCTCCGCCGCTGCGACGCCACTTGTCATCGCGCGGCTCCGGCGAGTGCATCGACGATCGAGCCCAGCAAGATCGCGCCGTCGGAGGACCGGATGCCGACGGCGGGATCAACCGCGTGCTCGGGGTGGGGCATCAAGCCCATCACGTTGCCGGCTTCGTTGCACACGCCGGCAATACCATCGGTCGAACCGTTCGGGTTTCCGCCGTTGGTGCCGTCGGCGTCGCAATAGCGCAAGACGATCTGGCCGCGTTCCTCCATCGACTTGATCGTGGTCGCGTCGGCGACGTAGCGTCCCTCTCCGTGCTTGATCGGCATTCGCAACACTTGTCCGGCGGTCGCGCGGCGCAAATGTGGAATCTCGTTGTTCTCGACCCGTAGATGCACCGGCGCACAGACGTACGACGCCGACTCATTGCGCACAAGCGCGCCCGACACAAGCCCTGCTTCAGTGAGAATCTGAAAGCCGTTGCAGATGCCGAGAACGAGACCACCGGCGTGTGCATGCTCCGCTACGGCCTCCATGATGCGCGCGAAGCGCGCTATGCCGCCGCAGCGCAAATAGTCGCCGTAGGAGAATCCCCCCGGCAGGACGACTGCGTCGACGTCGCCGATGTCAGTCGCGTCGTGCCACAGCAGCTCGGTGTCCGCGCCCAAGCGATCGAAGGCCCACGCGGCGTCGCGATCATCGAGCGACCCCGGAAACTGCACAACTCCCACCTTCATGGACGCGTCCCTCTCATTCGGAAAACCCCGCATTCGTCAGCAAGCGAACCGCGGCCGGCTCGCCGAGGTCGACGATGCGCTCGGCGTCTTCGCAATTGCGTATCCACTTGTCGCGGTCGATGAGCTGACGGCACGCGTCGAGCTCCGCTTTTCGCGCCCGAAACTCGCTTGTCGCAGTCACCGCTTCACCTTTGTGCGCCAGATGCCATCCCTCATGCATCAGGATAGGCGTTACGAGCACAGTCGGCGTGTTCGCGCGGGCGAAGCGCACGTTTATATAGACCACGCCGCTTGCCAGATCGGCCGTCGCTTCCTCACCGCTTCGTCGGAACGCGGCGAACCGCAGAACGGCGTCGTGAAGGCCGGCGACGGCATCTCGCAGCTCGGGGGTGATCGACGGCCCCGTCAGCGCGCACACAGGACGGAGACCGGCAAACAAGCGTTGCTGCGCGGCGGCGCCGCCGTAAATAGTGAGTGAGGCGAACGCACGGCAGGGCGCGCCCGCCGTCGCCGGATGCGGTGACGGAACCGGCGCCGGAACGATTTTTCCGACGTCGTGCGAGAACGGCGATCGCGGCGGGCTCCGGCGTTCGCCGAGTGCAAGCGCCGAAGGACGCGGCGGCTTCACCAGCAATATGACGATGAGCGCGACCGCCAACGCGCCGGCGGTAAGAAAAGCGACGAGCAACGGCCGCGGCATTGCATCGCGCAAGCGGACGGGTTTCGCCTGCGCCTGGTCCTGATCGGTCACTCGCCGAGGTCCCCCTCGATCGTGACGACCGCATCCTCGATGACCGGATTCGACAAAAAGCGCTGCGTCATCTCTTCGACTTCGGCACGCACCGATTCAATTGAATCACCTTCGACGACCATCTCGATGTGCTTACCGATGCGAACACCTTCGACGCCGTCGTAGCCGAGGGAGGGGAGACTCTGCTCGACGGTCTTTCCCTGAGGATCGAGAATGCCGTCCTTCAGCATGACGTCGATCGAGACGCGAACTTTCACGCGAGCCACTCCGAAAACGGCTTGCCGGTCACCCGCTCGTACGCCTCCGCGTACCGCGCGCGGGTCTGCGTCACGACGTCGGGCGGGAGCCCCGGTCCCGGCGGGGAGTGGTCCCACCCGGTCGAGTCGAGCCAGTCGCGCACGTACTGCTTGTCGAACGACGGCTGCGATTTGCCCGGCTCGTATTCATCGGCCGGCCAGAACCGGCTCGAATCCGGCGTCAGCGCTTCGTCGATCAGCAGAAGCTCATCGCCGTCGAATCCGAACTCGAACTTCGTGTCGGCGATGATGATGCCTTTCTCCAACGCCTTTTCCGCCGCGAACGTGTATAGCGCGAGCGTTGCGTCACGCAGCCGCTCCATGGTCTGGCGGCCGGCAATCTCGCATGCCTGCTCGAAGGAGATGTTCTCATCGTGGCCGACGTCGGCCTTCGTGGACGGCGTAAAGATCGGCTCGGGAAGCTGGTCGGAATCACGCAAGCCTTCTGGCAATCGGATCCCGCACACGGTGCCCTTCGCCTTGTACTCCTTCAGCCCCGATCCGGTGATGTACCCGCGCGCGACGCACTCGATCGGCACAACTTTCGCGGGACGCACGAGCATCGCCCTGCCGCGGAGCTCGGCTTCGTGTTGCTTTGCCTCCGGCGGAAAGTCATCGACGTTCGAGGTGATCGCATGGTTCGGAATGATGCGCTGCGTTTGGGCGAACCAGTAGGCGGACAGTCCCGTGAGCGACGCGCCCTTATCTGGGATCCGCGTCGGCAACACGACGTCGAACGCCGAGATCCGGTCCGACGCGACCATCAAGATGCCCTCGGACGTCTGGTACATCTCCCGAACTTTTCCGCTTTTGACGAGCTCGAGTCCTTCCAGAGTCATAACGCCTCCAATCGCTTGAAGATGATGTCTGCATGGGTCAGGTAGTTTCGTGGATCCATGATCTTGTCCAGAGCGCCTTCGTCAAACGCGTCGGTTTCGGCGAGGATCGTTTCGCGAAACGGCGTCCCCTCGTCCCAGGTCCGCATCGCTGCGCGCTGAACGGTCGCGTATGCGTCCTCGCGCGAAAGGCCGCGATTGACGAGCTCCAGCAAAACCGCGGCCGAGTAGACGAGTCCGCCGCTTGCCTCCAAGTTCTGCTTCATGCGTTCGGGGTACACACGCATGTTCGCAATCACGTTGTTCGCGATGTGCAGCATGTAATCGAGCGCGATCGAGACGTCCGGCAAGATCACACGTTCCGCCGACGAATGAGAGATGTCACGCTCGTGCCAGAGCGCCATGTTCTCCATGCCGGGCACCGCCGCCGCGCGCACGATGCGCGCGAGCCCGCTGATCCGCTCACACAAAATTGGATTCCGCTTGTGCGGCATCGCGCTGGATCCTTTTTGCCCGGGGCGAAAGGGCTCCTCCGCCTCGCGCACCTCGGTTCGCTGAAGGTGCCTGATCTCCGTCGCGATCTTATCGAGCGTCGAGGCGAAAACCCCGCACGCGTTCACAAATTCTGCGTGACGATCCCGCTGGATGACCTGCGTGGCCGCGTCTTCGATACCGAGGCCGAGCCGTTCGCACACGTACTGCTCGACGAACGGGTCGACGCTTGCGTACGTCCCCACCGGGCCGGCGATTTTCCCGACGGCGACGGCATCGCGCGCGCGTCGCAAACGATCGCGCCCACGCGCGGCCTCGAACGCCCACACCGCCAGCTTGAGGCCGAACGTCGTCGGCTCCGCGTGCACGCCGTGCGTGCGGCCGACGCACACAGAGTCTTTGAACTCGGTCGCGCGCTCTTTCAGCCGCTGCACGAGGCGATCGGCGCCGGCGAGCAGCAAATCACACGCGTCGCGCAACTGCAGCGCCAGCGCGGTGTCGAGCAAGTCCGACGACGTCATCCCATAGTGGATCCACCGCGCCGGCTCGCCGACCGGCTCGCCCATCGCCGTCAGGAACGCGATGACGTCGTGCTCGAGCGTGCGCTCCAGCTCCGCGACGTACTCGGGATCGACCGGCATCGCACGCTCGCGGACGATCGCCGCGTCGGCTTCGGGAACGACGCCGAGCTTCGCCCACGCCTCCACGGCCAGGATCTCGATCTCTTGCCAGTGCCGGTACTTCGAGCGCTCGTCCCAGACGGCGCCCATCTCCGGCCGTGTGTAGCGAGGGATCAAAGCCGGAGCCCTCTCGCGAGGCCGTCCTTGAATTCGCGCAACTGCTTGCGCAGTGTGTCGTCCCCCGTCGCAAGCATTTGAACCGCAAGCAGCGCCGCGTTCGAAGCGCCGTTCACCGCCACGGTTGCGACCGGCACACCGCTCGGCATCTGCACGATAGCCAGCAACGCGTCGAGGCCGCCCATCAACGGCCCTTCGATCGGCACGCCGATGACCGGCAGCGGTGTCAGGGCTGCCACGACCCCGGGCAGGTGCGCGGCGCGGCCGGCACCGGCAATCAACACGCGCAGACCGCGGTCCTCCGCGCCCATCACATAGCTGCGAACGCGCTCTGGATTGCGGTGAGCGCTCATCGCCTCCATCTCGTACTCGATGCCGAACTTTTCGAGGACGACCCCTGCCGGCGCCATCACGTCCTGATCCGACGGACTTCCGAAAACGATCCCTACCAGTGCACTCATCATGCCTCCCCTGACGCTGTGGCCGCTATGTCGCTGCGCGAACGCTTCCCTACAAACTCAATCATGTTTGCCGCCTCGTATGCACGTGCACGCGCCGCCGACAGGTCGGCGCCGAGCGCGCTCACCGCCAGGACTCGCCCGCCGGCCGTCACCGCCCGCGCGCCGTCCAGGCGCGTTCCCGCATGAAAAACGACGACATCTCGCATTCTCGAAGCGATGTCCAAACCGCTGATGTCGAATCCAACCGGCGACGATTCCGGATAATTTTGCGAAGCAAGCACCACGGTCACGCAAGCCTTCGATGTCCACGCAGCAGAAACTCCGTCCAGTCGTCCCTCCGCGCAGGCAACCAGGAGATCCGCGAGGTCGCCGTCCAGCCGCGGGATCACCACCTGCGTCTCGGGATCGCCGAATCGCGCATTGAACTCGAGCACCTTCGGCCCGTCGGCCGTCAGCATGAGCCCCGCGTACAAAACGCCCACGTACCGGATGCCTTCGGCCGACAACGCTTCGACCGTCGGCTCGAACACGAGCGACCGAAGCGACCGCACCACCCCGGCAGCGTCGGGCACCGGGCTGTACGCGCCCATGCCGCCGGTGTTCGGTCCGGCGTCGCCGTCGTAGGCGCGCTTGAAGTCACGAGCTTCGACGAGCGGCAAAACCGACGCGCCGTCGGTCAGGCAGAACAACGACAGCTCGACACCCTCGAGGAACTCTTCGACGACGACGGTTGAACCGGCTTCGCCGAACGCGCGGTCCTCGAGACACAATCGCAGAGCCGCTTCGGCGTCGGCTCGCGACTCGCAGATCAGCACGCCCTTGCCGGCCGCGAGCCCATCGGCCTTCACGACATAGGGCGGGGTAAGGGAATCCACGAACGACATCGCGTCCTCGACGCGAGCGAACGACTCCGACGCCGCCGTCGGAACGCCGGCGCGCGCCATGAGATCTTTCGCCCACGACTTGCTCGACTCGATGCGCGCGCCTGCGCTCGTCGGGCCGAAGACGGGAAGCTCGCGCGCGATCAGCTCGTCGGCCACGCCGGCAACGAGCGGCGCTTCGGGACCGACAACCGTGAGTTCGATCCCTTGATCCTCGGCGAATTTCGCGACGGCCTTGGGATCGGCCGGATCAAGCGGCACGCATTCCGCGAGCGAAGCGATCCCGGCGTTGCCCGGAGCGGCGAACATCTTGTCGAGTTGTGAATGCTGCGCCAGCTTCCACGCCAACGCGTGTTCCCGCCCGCCCCCGCCGAGGACGAGGATTCTCATCGCGCCGCCCCCACCGCCGCGCGGACGACCGTCTCGTCGCGCGCCGGGCCGACCGATACCCACGTCGCCGGAACCCCACCGAGCTCCTCGATGCGCCGCACATACGCCTGCGCGGCTTCCGGCAGCTCGTCGAACGTGCGAGCGGCGGAGATGTCGCCTTGCCATCCGCGCATCTCTTCGTACACCGGCTCGCAGTTGTGAAAGATCGATTGGTGCGGCGGAAATTCTTCGTACGTCCGGCCCTCGTGCGTGTACGCCACGGCGATGCGCAACGGGTCGATGCCGGACAACACGTCGAGCTTGGTCAAGAAGATGTCGCTGAGCGAGTTCAAGCGTGCGGCATAGCGCAGCAGCACGGCGTCGAACCAGCCGGTCCGCCGCTTGCGGCCGGTCGTCGTTCCGTATTCCCGGCCGACTTCGATCATGCGCTCGCCGTCCGGTCCGAGATCTTCCGTCGGAAACGGTCCCGATCCGACGCGCGTTACATACGCCTTCGTCACGCCGATGACGCGCTCGATTTCGCGCGGTCCTACGCCCGCACCGGTGCACGCGCCGCCGGCGACGGGCGAGGACGAGGTCACGAACGGATACGTGCCGTGATCAACGTCCAGGAGTGTTCCTTGCGCACCCTCGAACAGGACGTTCTTCCCTTCGCGCAGCGCGCTCCACACCAAGAGCGACGTGTCTGCGATGCGCGGCGCGAGACGTTCTGCGTACCCGGCGTATTCTTCGGCGATTTTCGCCGCGTCCATCGGAAGACGGTTGTAGATCTTCGTGAGGATCGCGTTCTTCTCTTTGAGTGCCACCTCGAGCTTCTGGCCGAAGATCTTCATGTCGAGCAGGTCTTGGATTCGTAAGCCGATACGCGCTGCCTTGTCCGCGTACGCAGGTCCGATGCCGCGCTTCGTCGTTCCGAGCTTCGCGCGTCCGAGGTGACGTTCGGTGACGCGGTCGATCTCGCGGTGATACGGCATGATCAGATGCGCGTTGCCGCTGACGACGAGGCGATCCGCGGAAATGCCTTGCTCGGTCAGCAGATCGATCTCTTCCAGCAAGACTTGCGGGTCGACGACGACGCCGTCGCCGATCACCGGCGTCACGTCGGGAGAGAGAATGCTCGACGGAATCAGGTGTAGTTTCAAGGTGACCCCGTCGTGGACGACGGTATGCCCCGCGTTGTTGCCGCCTTGATACCGGACGACGAAATGCGTGTCGGCGGCGAGGATGTCGCAGACTTTTCCTTTGCCCTCATCGCCCCACTGCGCACCGACGAGCACGTTGGCCGGCATGGCTCAGATCTCCTGGGTGTGGCGGCGGGGCCCGGGCGCGGCGGCCCAGGCGGCAGGGCCGTGCAAGGACATAATCAATCGAGGTTTGAGGCCGCTTTTAGGCGTCCGAATTATACCGCAGAACGGGGTAGTTAGCGGTCGAGCCGGAAGCTGATCCGGACGTGCGTGTGGTACTCCTTGACCTTGTCGCCGTCAACGATCGCGGACGTCTCGAGCACATGCATGCTTTCGATCCCGCGCAAGGTCTTGGACGCCTCGGCAAGCGCAGCCTGCGCCGCATCGCGCCACGACTCGGTGGATACGCCGACGAGATCGATGCTCTTGATGACCGCCATGATTACCTCCCGCTTGTTCGCGCGCCGATTGTACTCAGCGGCGGGACCACAAGCGAAACCCGACTAAGGTCGAGCGAGTGGAGCGCGGAACTACACCGCAGGCAAAGACAGTTTGAGGAAATCGACGTCGAACGCAGACTCTGCGCCCACGACCAAGCTCTTGGTAAAAGCGTAATGGCCCTTCGACGAAACGAGCTTTGCCGGCGTACCCCCGTAGCCGCAGTGACCGCAGGTGGGGGTTGAATACGTTCCGTAAGAGGCACCCCTCGCGACGTTGTAGATCAGCCCGAAGACATTCCTCTCCGCGACATCGAAGGAAACGGTGCTGTTTTGGATTACTTCGACGCCGGACGCATAAATGTGCGTGCCACCGCGAAAGTGCGAGTTATTGTAGTTCATGATCGTTGCGGGCACGTTCACGGGCTCGCAATCGATCCCGTAGTCGAACGTCACGTGCCACTGGCTGGGATTGATGCTTTGAAAGATGCCGTCGTCGGGGCCGAACCCGAAGGCAACCACGTAATACGTCCCCGGGTCAAGATGCGGGGAGGTGGCGTATTGATAACCGCCATGCGATCCGCTCACGCGTGTGCTAGGAATCACTTGGTTCACGAGCGTTGTTCCGTTGACCTCGATCGCCGCGTGCGGAGCGTTCGCACCAGCGTAGTCAATTACGTACGCGGGAATCGCGCCGTTGGCTGGGTTGTAGACAAAAGCTGCCATTCCATCGTGGTACCCACGGTCATCAACGAGCGGCGCCTGAAGAGGGTCGTGAACCCATTCACTGAATCCATTCAGATTTGAGCCACCGGCAGGTACCACCATCTTCCGCACCTGATACGTTCCAAGTGGGTAACTCAGTAGCAGCTCCCCGGCGCCGCGTCGACCCGAACCGGCGACGCAAGACTCAAGCCCAAAGCCAAGAAGCAGAACGGTCGAATCCCGAGCCTCTTCATTAGTTCGTCCCCCGGAAATTTCTACTGTCTTCGCCGAAGGAGCGTGAAAGTCCTCTACGACCAGAACGGAAACTGACTGGACGCTCGACGCAACACTGAACTGCCGCGTACGCGACGTGCAGGGGAAAGGCCCGCTACGCGCGGCGGGCGGAGCGGGTGCGCTTGCGTTCGAACATCGCTTTTTGGGCGTCGCGCCATGCGCGGTCCAGACCACGCTGGGGGTCGCGTACCGCGATGCCGATTGATGCCTTGATTCCGCGATCGATGAGCGCACGTTCTATGCGCCGCAACAACCGGCCACCGCTCGGAAAATCGCATTCCACCGCAAGCACTGCGAACTCGTCGTCGCCGACGTGCGCAACCACATCATTAGCGCGACACGAATGACGCAAGGCGGCAGCCGTCATGTGCAGGACGTCTTCAATTGCTTCGGCGCCCTCATGCGCGAGCGTCGCAAAATCATCCAGATCCACCGAGACCACGCACGCCGCGTGTCCGTACCGAAGGCAGCGTTCTTCTTCGAGGCCGAGCAGTCGCTCCCAGCCTTCGCGGTTCACCGTATCGGTGACGGCATCCACTTCCGCTTCGACCTGCGTCCGCTCGGTTCGTCGCGCATCCTCGGACACGTGAAGCTCCTGCGACAGCATGCTCGACAGCAGTCGCGCAAGCATCTTCACAGTCGGCAGCTCCACCGCCACGTCCGCAGGCTGCGGAACGGGATCGAATGCGCACAGCGTGCCGAAGAGCGAGCCGTCTTCGAGCGTGAGCGGGACGCCGATGTACGCCTCGATCGGAAAACGTCTCGCGAATTCAGCCGTTACGTATGCAGGGACCTCTCGAATGCGCGGCGCGACGTGCGGACCGACACCCTCCGCCATGCGCACACACAGTGATTCAGCCCAGCGAAATACGTCGCCGGGATGGATTCCATAATGCTCGTCCCGGCTCTGCAGAACGATCCAGTCCTCGCCGTCGGTTCGTGTCACGACCCACAAGCTGAACCCGACGCGCTGGCGCAAGTAGGTGAGAACCGCGTCGCACGCGGCCGAAAAATCCGCGTACGGAGAAAAGTCGAACTCTCTCGTCGCCTCGCCCTTCAACCCAGGAAAAGCCGTCACCGACATACCCCAGCCTCCAAATGCATGCCCAGTTCCCAATCGGCACGGAAAGGGCACGGCTTGAAAGGCTCGCCCTGAAAGACGTGATATGTCCGAGTAGCAACCGACCCGACGCTTGCGTTGTCAAGCTAGCCGTTCGATCCCAGGAACTCGGTCGAATGCCGCGTCGAAGCTCACGATGCGATCCACGTCGTTCGACCTCATCACGGCGACGTGAAGCGCGTCACGAGACGAAATGCCGTAGCCTCCGATCAGAATCTCCTTCGCGGATTGCACGTCGGCCAAGCCCACGGGCAGTACCTCATCCACGATGTCGAGAACGGCGTCGAACGCAGGTTGAATTGCATCTAAGCGGCGTATAGCTGCGTATCTGTGAAGGATTTCCTGCAGCACTTCTGCGTCCGTGACAAGCCGTTCGCCTCTCGCAACCAGATCGTCGAGGATCCGCACGCTGTCATCTTTGTGTGGATGATCCGCACCGACGAGATACATCGGCACGTTCGAATCGATGAAGATCAAGGCGTGAGGTAGCCGCGTTCGATCTCGGTCAGCATCTGATCAATATCGGCCGAGGGAAACGCGTGGCGAGCGGCTGCTCGTACGGCAGCCAGCTTGCGGGCTGGCTCCGCGTCGGAGCTCTTCTTCCGTTGACTCCGAAGCGCCTGCCGTACCCACTCCGAAACGGTCATGCCGTTCCGGCGGGCGTCATCCCGTACGGCCGCGATTTCTGCGTCGTCGAGCAGGATCTGGAGTCGTTTACTCATGCCATGAGTATAACACCCTCATGGATGAGTAAACCGTGACTACTGCGGGAATTTCGACGCGAGCTCCTGGAGGCGGTCGCACAGGCGGAGCGCGTCGTCCAGCTTCCGCTGGAACATGTTGCGCCCGAAAATGAGCCCGGTTGCGCCGGCTTCGAACGACAGTCGCGCCTTCTCGACGATCGACTCGTCCTCGCCCTTCTCGCCGCCGGAGATCAGCACCGGTGTGCGCTGTGCGGACTGAATGGCGTGCTTCGCTGCTTCGAGCGGCTCCATCTTCGACCACTCGTCGTACGGCTTCGGAACGTTCTCGACGGCACCCGGCTTCGGGAAGTTGATCTTCACGAAGTCGCCGCCGAGCTCCGCGACGACGCGCGCCGCATAGGACACTTGATAGAGCGAGTCGCGCCCGCCTTTCTTGTTCACGGCAGAGCCGCGCGGGTACGACCACACGATGAGCGGCATGCCCCACCGGTCGCACTCTTCGCGCACCTGACGAAACTGGATGAAATCTTTGTCCTGCGCCGGCGATCCGACATACATCGTGTAGCCGACTGCATCGGCGCCGAGCCGCACAGCATCTTCCACCGACGACTGACACGGACTGAACGCCTCGTCGTCCGGCGGGATCTCGGTCTTCCCGTTCACTTTCAGGACCAATGGAACTTCGCCCGCGAACTCCCAGAAATACTTCTCGGCTTGGCCGATCTGCAGCACGATCGCGTTGAAGTTGCCCTCTTTGGCGAGCTTGAAGAGCCACCGCGAATCGGCGGCGTCCCAGTTGGGAACGAAGTCGCGCGGTCCGTGCTCGAGTCCCTGGTCCACCGGAAGAAACACCGCACGGCCGTTCTTCGGGCCGAAGCCATACATGATGCGGTGCAAACGCGCGCGCTTGCCCGCGTTCAAGCCCATCTCGTCGAGGAATGTCTTCATCGTTCGCCTCCTAGGTCTTTGCGCGCGGCTCGCGGACGGCAATCGTCACGCGCGCCGATGCGATGCGTTTTCCCGTGTCGACCGACGTGATGTCGACGTCCCACAAATGCGTTGTGCGCCCGATGTTGACCGGCGTCGCGACACCGCGCACCGACCCGCTCGTCGCAGTCGACAGGAAGTTGCACGTTTGCTGCAAACCCATCACGATTTTCTCCGGCCAGCCGGCCACACCGGCCGCGCCCATGGACGCGATGGATTCCGCCAGCGACATCGTCGCGCCGCCGTGGAGAAACCCGTCCGGTTGCGTGTTTCCTTCGACCGGCATCGTCGCGACGACGCGCTCATGCGTCCACTCCACGATCTCGATGCCGAGCTTGCCCAAGTAGGTGCCCTTGGACGTTTGGTTGGCCATTTCGGCGGCGTTTTCGGGGAGCACCGTTTCCTGCGACAACACGTCCTCCTGCGGTTTTTTTCCAGCCTACCCGCTGCCCGGTACCCGACCAAACGGCGACCCGGTAGGCTCGTCGAACGTGGCGCTCTTTCGGCGAAAGCTCGAAGCACCAGAGCTGATCGACGCTCGCATCGCTTTCGACGAGCTCGCACGTGCACTCGACGCAGCGCAACGGATGCTCCTTCTGGCCGTCCCGACGTCGCGGCACCCCGGTGCGCCTCTCTCCGAAGCGTTGGACTCCTTCGAGGCCGGCATCGGCGAGGTCGTGCGGTTGATGCCCGGCTGGCGAACCCGTTCGACCGAGGTGCTTTGGAAGACCTGCGAGCTTGCCCTCGCGACATCCCGCGCCGAGGCAGCGGCGCTGCGATCCAAGCGGCCGGGGCCTACAGAGTTCGAGGCTCTGAACGCCCGGATCGGCGACGTCCTTGCGCCGCTGGAGCATTTCGCCGACGCGGAACGATTTATCAAGGGCCGCCGAATGTGATGTTATGATGTTAACATCATGAGTACGTCCGGACTCAGACCTATCTTGCTCCGCTGACTTACTTCAAGTAATAGCCGCCGGTCTGCCGGACGACGTACGTCTGGGATCCGAAATCATCGACGCCGCTTGCGGGACGGTTCCACGGGTCACCGGGGATCGCCGCGATAACCACGCCCGTCTTCGGATTGACCGCTATCGACGAGAAGTCGGCGAGATTGCGGCCGCTGTCGCAAAAGACCCCGAGATCGCAGATTGCCCCGTAGTGCAGGACCGACGTCGCCGCGACCTGAGTGAATGTCTTACCGCCATCGAGCGACGTCGCGATGTAATAGCGCCACTGATTCCGCTCGTTGTTTCGGTCGTTCGTCGTGGCCGATCCATACCAGCCGATCGCGACCTGATTCTTGCCAACTCCTCCTGCGATCGCAGGCAGCATGTTCGTCTTCAATCCGGATGTGTTTACCGTCTTCGGAGCGCCCCACGTTCTGCCGCCGTTGCGCGATACGAAAAGCCAAACGTTTTGCGTCGGCTGGCCCGACTTGGTGGCGCCGGCAGCGACGGCGTACAGGACACCCGAGCCATCGATCGCGAGCGAGTTGAAGAGCGCGAAATCCGCGTCGTCGTTTCCGTAGATCTTGTAGTTGTCGAAAACCGCGTCCGGAGAGCACGCTCCCTGCGGGAGGACCGCGACGTACAGCTGACTGAGCGGCGATCCGACCGGACTGAACACCGACGACACAATTTCGGGTTCCGTGACGGTGACGTAGATCGTGCCGTCCTTGCCGATGACCGGCTTCGCAACCAGGGTGCCACCGAGCGGGGTGTAATTGTCCGACGCCACGCCGAGAGGATCGATGATCGTTCCGCACGGCGTGAACGTCTTTCCTTTGTCCTTTGAGACCAGCATGACCGGATAGCCACCGGCGAGGTCGTGATACGTCAGGTAGAGCTCACCGTGACGTCCGACGGTCAGCCACTGGCGATCGGTTTCCGGTCCCTGCCTGTTCAAGGCAAGCGTTTGGCACGTATCGCCGGCGACTCCTGTCGATGAGAACGTGCGGCCGCGATCGGTGGACGTGCAAATCGCCGTATCGGTTACGTCGAGGTCGGCAACATAGACGTTGCCGTCGGATCCGACGGTAACGTCGCTGTCCCATCCACCGGTGCCGTCACCGATGTTCTTCGCCAGCGACGAAGGGAACGATTTTCCTCCGTCCCACGAGGCCCAGAATCCAACGCCGTTCGTGCCGCCGGTCCACTGCGGGGCTCCCGGCGGCTGTGGCTCGGCGATGCACACTGGTGAGACGTCGGGACATCCGCCGGCGCTCTGCTGCGTGTCCCACAGCGCTTGGTGCGACGGATTCACAAC
>JAIVGO010000048.1 GCA_020201525.1 Actinomycetota bacterium
CATCTGGGCCGACCGAACGCCTGATGAGCTCGTCGAGTGTGAGCGCCACGAAGCATTGCTCAACGTCGCATTTACCGGCGGTGCACCGTGGCGACTGATGTGCCCCTACGACGTAACGGCGCTCGATCCTGCAGTCATTCAAGAGGCCGGACGCAATCACCGCTTCCTCTTTACGAATGACCGATTCCGTGAAAGTGCGTTTTATCGCGACGCCGACGAAGCTGCGAAGCCGTTCGACAAGCCGTTGCCCGAACCAAAAGGCGCGCTGCGGCAGATGACGTTCGATGTGTCCGGATTGGATGGCGTTCGTTTGTTCGCGGCGGCGGAGGCAACGGGATTCGGGCTCGATGCTATGCGCATCGACGACTTAGTCCTCGCAGTCAACGAGATCGCGACGAACAGCTTGCGTCACGGCGGCGGCTCCGGCTCGCTCCGTACGTGGCGAACCGGTGACACGCTGGTGTGCGAGGTACGCGACCACGGACGGATTGAGGAGCCGCTCGTCGGGCGCGAGCGTCCGGTGCCGGATCAAGAAGGTGGGTACGGCTTGTGGCTCGCGAATCAACTGTGCGACCTCGTGCAGATTCGCACGTTCGCCGACGGCTCGGTCGTGCGCCTCCACATGTCGCGCTGAGCCCTATTCGGCGAGCAGTCGGCGCTTTCGGTCTTCGAACTCTTGGGACGTCCGGCCGATGCTCCGGTGGTCAGTGCGCGGGGACGTGCCATCGCCGCGATGCTATCCGAACAAGGACGAAAGAAGGAGTGGCCCCTCCGCGAGGCGAAGGTACCCATTGACGTGCCACCGACCCGGAGGTAGCAGGCATGGTTCTTCGTCGTATCGCCGGCGCGTGCGTTCTCGCTCTCCTGGTCGTTTTCACAGGAGCGCCGGCCGGTGCGTCCACGCCGGAAAGCGATGCGGTGACCGTGCCGGCCAAGGACGGGCAAACGGTGGAGGTCTCCTGGACCGGGATCGTGCCGCCGGGAGCCAATACCGACAGCCAGTGCACAGATGCGCCGATTGCCGATGAGCATACGATCGAGCTAAGGGTGCCATCCGGCACGTATAAAGCCGTCAACGTCGCTGCTAGGTTCACCATCCAAGGAGCCGGAGTCGCGGATCTGATCCTGACGGTTATCGGGCCCGGCGGCACGACGGCGTCGAGCGACGGCACGTCGGTCGGCGCGTCCAAAGAAAGCGTCACGATGGCGAATCCGGCTGCCGGAACGTATCGCGTCGTCGCGTGCGCGTTCGCGGGAGCAGTCGACTCCTACACCGGAACGCTCGACCTTGTGGCTTCCTATATTGGCGTGTGTCCGCCCGACACGGTTGCCGGCATCGATGTACAGACGGCGACCATCCCGGAGCTCGATGCGGCGATGGACGACGGGACGCTGACAAGTCGCGCGCTGGTGGAGGCGTACCTGCATCGAATCGCGATGTACGACGGCAAAGTCGATTCGATTCGCGTGTTGAATCCGAACGCGCTCGCTGAGGCCGATGCGCTCGATGCCGAACGGTTATTGAGTGGTCCCCGGGGTCCGCTACACGGAATTCCTGTGCTTTTGAAGGACAACGTGGGCACGACGGAGATGCCGACGACGGCGGGTTCGATCGCCCTCGAAGGCAGCATCCCTTTGCACGAGGCGTTCCTGACGAAGCGATTGCGGGATGCCGGTGCGATCATCCTCGGCAAGACCAATCTTTCTGAGTTTGCGAATTGGGTCGATCCCGACATGCCGAGCGGCTATTCCTCGCTCGGCGGGCAAGTCCACAATGCCTATCACTTCGGAGATCCGTCGGGATCCAGTAGCGGGTCGGGTGTCGCCGCATCGATGGCCTTTGCTGCTGCCACGATCGGCACGGAGACGAGCGGCAGCATTCTCAGCCCATCGATTGCGAATAGCGACGTCGGCATCAAGACGACGGTCGGGCTCGTGAGTCGCGCCGGGATCATTCCGCTCGCGCCGACGTTCGATACCCCGGGCCCGATTACGCGGACGGTGACCGACGCGGCGATCGTCCTCGGCGCGATTACGGGTGTCGATCCGCGCGACCCAAAGACGAGCGAGAGCGGCGGCAAGTTCCCTTCCGATTACCGGCCGTATCTACGTGCGGACGGCATGCACGGCGCGCGCATCGGTGTCTCCGACGCCGAGCGCGACGGTTTGGGCGAGGCTGCGCAGAAGCTGTTCGACGCGGCCATAGCGAAGATGCAAGCGCTCGGCGCGACGATCGTGCACACCGACGAGCTGACGAACACACGCGACGTCGGGCTTCTCGAGCTCGGCGCGATTCCCAATGAGTTCAAGGCTTCGCTGAACGAGTACCTCGCCGAGGAAACCTCGCCGAATCTTCGCGTGCGGACCATGACCGACATCGTCCTGTACAACAACGAGCACCCGGACAAGATGAAGTACGGCCAGCGGTACATCATCGCCTCCGACGCGACCCCGGGAATCATGGACGAGCCGTCGGCGATCGCGGTGCGGACGGCGACGATAACGGGCGCACGCGCCGTCATCGACGACACTATGACGACGAATGGCCTCGACGCGATTTTCGCACCGGGGCCGAGCAACGCGAACATCGGCGCGGCGGCGCAGTATCCGACGATTGCCGTGCCGGCCGGTTACGTTGGGAAGGACCAGCCCTTCGGCATCACGCTCCTCGGACGACCGTACAGCGAGCCGTCGCTCATCAAGTTCGCGTATGCGTTTGAGCGCGCGACGCATCGGCGAATGCGTCCGACTGCGATCAACAAAGGGTTGTGCCCGAGGGCAGCGGCGGCCCGGCCCGAAGTTCGAGGCGTGAGTCACCGGCGTCCTACGGGATCGGCAGCGCTTCCCGCCACCGGCACCGAACGAACCGGCGCGCTCGGCGTGATTCTTCTGCTCGTCGCCTCGGGATTGGTCGTGAGGTTTCGAAGGGCTTCTGTTTAGGAGCGACTTCGCTGCGATGGCGTGCGCCTTTCGAGGAACTTTGTGGATTGACGTCCGACGTGACCCGCGGGGAGCCCCTTCGATCCGACCTAGGGGGCGTCGGCAGTCGTCAGCGCTCGGCGCATAGCGAGCTTCATCGATTCGGCGTAGCGCTTCGCGGACCAGCCTCGTTCATCGGAGAGGAGACGGTGCGTGAACGGCGACATCGTGGCCCACCAGAAGTCTGTCGCCGACGCAACCGTCCACCGCGGGTGCAGCATGCCTTCGTGCTTCAGTCGCTCGATGAGCCTCCGGCCGGTTTCGTACCGCGCACCCATGCGATCGCGCCATACGGCGGCTGCGTCGTCGTCCGTCCGACGAGCCTCATCGAGCGCGGATGCCAACGGGATGAACTCCGGATCGATCCTGGCATGGACCTCGACCGCCCGGTCGAGGGCCTGGAGCGCCGTCGGCGCGGACCAAATGCGCTCGATCGCGTCACGCAAACCCGCCCGTTGCTCGAGCCATTCGATGAGCGCGAGGAGCAAGCCCATCTTGCTGCCGAAGTGGAGATAAACCGCTTGGCGCGACACCCCAGCGCCTTCGGCAATTGCCTCCATCCCGAAGCCGGCGTACCCGTTTGTCTCGAGAAGGCCCCGCGCCGACGCGATGATCCTTTCGCGGGTCGAAGCCGTTTTGCTTGACATCCTGTAAAGGATAGCTGTAACTTTACAGCATGTAAAGCAAGGGGGGAGATCTCATGGATATATGGCAAGGGATCGAGACGGAACGGAAGTTGTTGATCGAAATCCTGTCGGATCTGCCAATCGCTCGATGGGACGAGCAGTCGTTATGTGGGCGCTGGCGCGTGCGGGACGTATGCGGGCACCTGTTGGGATCGTGGATGCTCGGGCCCCTCGCCCACATGCGTTACGTCGCGCGCTGGGGATTCCGGATGAATCGCGCGCTAGCAGAGGATGCGATCAAGCGAGGTTCGCAGCCCGTGGAAGTGTTGCTCGAGCTGATGCGCAAGCATGCCGAAAGCCGGCGCATGCCGCCTGCAATCAAACCCGAGCAGATGCTCGAAGACATCGTGATCCACGGTCAAGACATACGGCGGCCACTCGGGATCGCTCACACGTTCGCCCCCGAGGTCTTGCGAGTCGTTCTCGATACGCTCAAGGATCAGAACGGCGTGATGGCCGTGCGCAAGCGGATCGCCGGCCTCGAGGTGGTGGCCGACGACATCGGTTGGCGCACGGGATCGGGGCAGCGCGTTGCGGGCGCCGCCGAGGCGGTGATGATGGCGATGAGCGGACGCTCCGCTTCGCTTTTCGAGCTCGATGGACCCGGTGCCGTCGTTCTTGGAGAGCGCATGCACGCGGTGATGGATACGGTCGCTCTCGACCGATAGGTTAGAGGAGCGCAGCTGTCGCTTCATCCAACGCCGATCGAAGTGCCTCGCGATGCTCGACCTGCCGGACGCGATCTCGCTCGATGCACGCGCGGGCGTGTAGGCGCGCTCCCGATGAAATCCTCGACGCGTTTGCGGGGTCCTCGTAAGACTCCGCCTGGACGCCCACGCGGTTCTGTGGGGCCCTTGGGCCCTGATCTACGTCGAAGTCATGCGCAATGCGAAGTGCGAGAGGAGAGTTGCACCAACACGAGCCCGATATCGGCGGTCGAATCAGGGTTACCGGTTGACAGGGCGGAACGGCCCCTGGTACTTTCCCGATCAGTTAATTAGCCATGTGGCAAAGTACGAGGACCTTGAGCCATGACGACGGCGATTGAAGAGGACCGGCTGAGCGAGACCTTTTCCGCCCTGGCCAACTCCACCAGACGAGCCATCCTGGCGCGCCTCGCGAAAGGTGAGGCGACGGTCGGCGAGCTCGCCGAACCCTTCGACATGTCCCTCCCATCGGTCTCGAAGCACATCAAGGTGCTCGAGGACGCCGGACTGGTGGTTCAGGGCCGGCGGGCCCAGTACAGACCGTGCGCGCTGGACGCGGAGCCTTTGATGGAAGTCTCGACGTGGGCGGAACAATACCGGCCCATCTGGGAAGCCAGCTTCAAACGCATGGACACGTATCTCCGACAGCTTGGACGGCAACCCAAGAGGAGGCGAACGACATGACGAACGACGCTCAGGATTCCGTAGTGATCGAACGCGTCTTCGATGCTCCGGTCGATCTCATCTGGCAAATGTGGACCGATCCCGAACATTTCAGAGAGTGGTACGGACCGACCGGCGCCTCTATTCCCGTCGCGAAAATGGACGTGCACGTCGGCGGCGCTCGTCTCGTGTGCATGGAGATGCAGACGCCGCGCGGACCGATGCAGATGTGGTTCGCGGGCGAGTACCGCGAGGTCATCGAAAATCGCCGACTCGTCTACACGGAGTCCATGTCCGACGAAAGCGGCAACATGTCACTCTCGACCAACGAACACGGGCGGCATCCCACGACAGAGGTCCGCATCGAGTTCGAAGATCTCGGAAATCGTACGAGGATGGTGCTGACCCACGTGGGCATCCCGAGCGACTCCCCGGGTGCGTCGGGATGGATCATGGCGCTCGACAAGCTTGACGCGCATGCCCGAACGTTTGCCGGCTGAACGATACGTCGCGCACAGCACTCGGCGGGCACCGTTCCTAGAGAGAAGCATGGCAATTGGGCCGACCCGAGCGATGAATTCACGCCCGTCCCCGTGTCATATGTATCAAGAGCGGCGCCCAGATGAGGCCACGAGATGAGGAGGCTGCCGATGGGAACGGCACGCGACGTGGTGGAGCGGTACTACGACGCCTTCGACCGAAAGGATCCTGCGTGGAAAGAGCTCGTCGCGTCCGATGTGCGTTTCGAGGGCCCACTGCAGCAGGCCTCAGGCTCGGAAGAGTTCAGCGCGATAACCGAAATGTTCCTCGGGTTCCACAAGACGACGCGGGTCGTGGCCCGGTTCGAGGACGGCGATCGCGTCTGCTCGATTCTCGAGTTCGACCTGGCAACGCCGGCCGGTGGTGAGATGTCTTGCGTCGTCACCGAGCTGGCTACTGTTGAGGACGGGAGGCTCTCCGACGTGAAGGTCATCTACGACCCCCGCGAGTTCGCCCGCGCGTTCGGCCTCTCGTGAACGAGGACCCGGACGAGAGACTGCTCGTCGAGCGCGCCCTCGCCGGCGACCGGCGGGCGTTCGACGATTTGATCTCGCCGTACCTGCGCGAGATCCACGTCCACTGCTACCGGATGCTCGGATCACTGCACGACGCAGAGGACCTGGTCCAGGAAGCGTCGCTGCGCGCCTGGCGCGGATTACGAACCTATCGGGGCAGCGGCCCGGTTCGGGCCTGGCTCTACAAGATCGCGACGAATACGTGCCTGAATCACCTGCGCCGCAGACCGCGCGTCGTCGTACCGGCCGACTCGGAACCCGCGTCGGGGTCCCGACCGCCGGCGATCGAAGTTTTCTGGCTCGAGCCGTATCCGGATTCGTTGCTCGAGCGCGAAGATCCGGGCGCCGACCCAGAAACGCGTGCGGTCGCGGCGTCCAAGACCTCGCTCGCGTTCCTGTGCGCCGTGCAGTTGCTACCGCCGTTGCAACGTGCGGCGTTGATCTTGCGAGACGTACTCGAATTCTCTGCCAAGGAGACCGCCGCAGTCCTCGACACGACACCGGCCGCCGTCAACAGCGCGGTACAGCGTGCGCGCAGCAGGCTGGCACCCGACGTGCTGGCGGAGCCGCCGCTCGCAAGCCGACGGCCGGCTCCGGAAGAAGAGATCCTCGTGCGACGGTTCGTCCGCGCATGGGAAGCCGCCGATATCAGCGCACTCGTCGACATCTTAGCGGAGGATGCGATCCTCGCGATGCCGCCGACGCCGATCTGGTTCCGCGGAAGCTCGGCGATCGGCGAATTCCTCTCGACGGTTCCTGCCGACGGACATCTGGAGCTGATCCCGCTCGTTCGAACGCGTGCCAACGATCAGCCGGCAGTTGCCGCGTATGTGCCGGATTCAAAGACCGGTCGTCCACAAGCCTACGGAATCATGGTACTGGGCGCTTCCGGCGCTTCCATCAAGCACATCACAGGATTCGCCGACCCCGATCTGTTCCGTCTCTTCGGGCTTCCGCTGTCGCTTTCGCAACCCTCCCTCTCCGGCGGGATAGGCGAGTAGGCGAGCGGATCAAGTTTCGACTGGGACAAGCCCCCAAGCAAGCTGGTCCTTGGCCTGGTGGGCTAGGGCATCGGGTTCGCGGTGCTGCGGCGCAGGATTGCCACGAGGGTCGCTGCGGCGAGTGCTATGACCACTGCACCGTATGCAAACGTGGTATCTCGCAGCCCGATATGGCTGGACGCTACGCCGGCAGCGATCGTCGGCACACTGATGGCGACGTAAACGGCGATGTATACGGCGCCGAAGAGGGCACCCCGCTTGTCTGGTGGCGCGAGAGGACCCAGGCTCCGCACGATCCCGGAGAACGCTGCGCCTAAACCGACGCCGGCGACGATACTGCCGGCGTAGAGACCGAAGGCAGCGTTGTAGGCAACGGAGATCAGGGTCGCTCCGACGCCTGCGATCACGATCAGAGAAGATCGCAAGATCAGCGCGCGCGGCTCGACGGCTCGGATGATGACCGACGTGATCGCCCCGCTTCCGGTAAGAGCGAGGATGACCGCTCCGCCGACGACTCGATTTTCGCTCCCAACAAGCGCGAGCGCGAGTGCCGGCCCAAGGGAGAGGTAAAGCCCGGCAAGGGCCCAGATCGCGATGAGAGAGGGACTCGTTGCAAAGAACTGTTGTCGCGCGATCGCCGGAACGCCGACCTGCGGGCGGAGAGAGCCCACCGCTCCGCTCACACGTTGAACCGGATCGGGCATGAGCAGCGTCGCGACGAATCCGGCGGCGTAGACGAAGACGAGGAGCCAGAACACCAAGCGAAGCGGATCGGGGGCGTACTGAACGAGGAGCGAGGAAATGAACGCTCCTGACCCAAGCCCGGCCAAGAGCGCCACTCCGGTAAGGAGGCTTCCGAGACGTGCGCGATTCGGCGGTTCGAGGTCCACCAGCCACGCGCTGATCGCTCCCGAGGCGATCCCCGTCGCGGTGCCCTGGAGCACCCTTGCCAAGTAGAGCGACCCGATTCCTCGGGCCGTGATGAAAGCGAACATCCCGCCGATCTGGATGAGAAGAGCCAGCAACACGATCGGACGCCGTCCGACGTGATCGGAGAGCCGTCCGGTGATCAACAGCGCGCCGAGCGCGCCCGCTGCGTAGACGGCGTAGATCGACGTCACCGTCGTCGGCGTGAAGTGCCACAGCTTTGCGTAGATGCCGTAGAGCGGTGAGGGCGCGCTCGCGGCGAACAGGAATAGCCCGAGGAGAACAGCAAGCATCAAGAACGACGCGGTCCTTGGCAGCTCCTTTCCCCCGACCCGCTTCATCGCGGTCAGGATCTTACGCGCGCGGGCGATAGCGCATGAAACTATTCGAACCTTAGCGACCTGCTGGGATGACCTTCTCCCTAGGGGGTAGCGAACAATTGGCGAACTCGTCGACTAGGGCGTGTCTTTGAGAGATCATGATTCGCCTGAAGGTTCAGCCAGAACTCGGGCGTCGTCCCCAGAGCTCCCGCGAGCAGCGCGACGGTGGCGTGTTCCTGAAGGTCGACGCCGACCAGGCGCGCAAGCTTCTGCGCGACTAATTGCCGGTGGTCGTGCCTCTCCGACGACTCAGCAGCACCCCTGCGCCGATCAACACGAGGAGAATCGCGACGGCGAAAAGGATCCACGCCCACACCCTTCCACGGTCGCTGCTCTGATGGGACGACGCCTGTGTGCCGCCGATGGCGGCGAGGCGATATACGGCTCCACTTTGGCCTTCGGGTCCGCCTCGACCGGTGAGCCCCACGTAAAGCTCGCGGTCGTCTCCCTGTCCGAAGGAGATTACGAACCGCCCGAATCCCGGACCCGGATCGGGGTCATCGTCGATCTGGACCTGTAACTCCTTCACCGCCCAGAGACCGTCGGGCTTCGGCTCTGCGACGAACATCGTCCCGTCGGGCCTCACTCGATCTCGCGAGTAGTCTCCGAATACATACATGCCTTTCAATGCCGGAAGGCCGACGCCGCGCGAGATGTAGCCGCCGATGATGACGGAGCCCAGGATCTTCGTGTGGTCGTATTCGATAACCGGATCGATCAGACGCTTTCCGTCCTCGCTCTGAGCGGGACACGAGTCCGGCGCGCGCGCCGGGGAGTTCGCACTGAAGCAATGCGTGCCTTCCTTGATGTGCCATCCATAGTTGCCGCCGGCCGTGACCGCGTCGACCTCTTCGAATCGATCCTGCCCGGCGTCCGCGACGTAGAGCGTGTGCTCGCCGCCTGCGTCGAACGACAAGTGATACGGGTTGCGGAATCCGTTCGCGAAGATCTCAGGGCGCCGGCCCTGCGTATCGTGTGCGTAGGGGTTGTCCTTCGGGATCGCGTATGGCTTCCCACCGGTGTTGTCGACATCGATCCGCAGGATGTTTCCGAGGATGGTCGTGAGATCCTGGCCGTTGCCCTTCGGCGGATGACCGAGGCCGACGTCGTTCGCGTTTCCTCCGTCTCCGATCGGGGCGTACAACAGCCCGTCGGGGCCGAAAGAGATGTGGCCTGAATTGTGGTTCGCCTGGGGATGGTCGATCTGCATCACGATCTTCTCCGAACGGGGATCGGCACGATTCGGGTCGGATGCCGAACGGCTGAATTCCGAAAGGTGGATCGTGTTGTCCCACCCTTTGGGAGCGCCCGCCCGCAATGGGGCGGAGTACCAAACGAAGAATCGTCCATTGTCTTTGTATCGAGGATGGAAGGCCAGTCCGAGCAAACCGCGCTCGTCGTAGTTGGGGTTCTGCTTGACGATCTTGTCCCGTAGATCCAGGAACGGCTCGGCCAGCAAGGACCCGTGGGCATCTACAACTCTGATCAGGCCGATCTGATCGACCACGAACAGCCGGCCCGATCCGTCACCGGCTCCGGTCGAGAAAACCGGCGCCGTGAATCCGTCCGCTACTTTGACAAGCTTGATCCGAGCGCCTGCCGATGCTCGTGTGACTTCGGCGGCGGTTTGCGACGGCACCGGTTGCGCGCCGACCAAGAACGTCCCGTTCATGAAGGGATGGATGTCGCACTGGAAGTAGTAGCTCCCTTTCTTCTGCGGCGGGACCGAGTAGGTCTGGGAGCTCGCCTTGGTGACGTACGCACCTTGGAACAACGCGTCGCCGCCCTTCTGCCTATAGATCGACAGGTTGTGGCTGAAGGGGTCCCTGTTCTCCAACCGGATCTTGAACGCCGCATCTTCGGGCGCGGCGAGGCAGGCTCGGTCGAACGCATTCTTCTCGGCGATGACTCGAACGGTCGCGCTGGGTGTACACGGGGGAGTGGACTGCGCGCTCGCCGCGGCGACCAGTCTCGCGACCAATGCAATGACTCCGACGATCATGACGAAAGCGCGCTTCATTCGGATTCCCGTCGTCGGCGAGTTCCGTGAATTTTCCCGTCACCGTCGAGCACGAAACCTCGACGCGTGCGCAGATGATGCGATGCGAGCCGCGCGAGGAACGAAGTTACGAGATCGGCAGGCACCTTCGTGCCGCCTATAGGAGAGATGACTTCCCAGAGTCTTTCCTATCGCTCAGCTTTTGCCCGCGTTCGTTCGCATCTTCCTCTCCGCCCTCGGACAACACTGCGGCGTCCCCGCACATCACCGATAGGTTCACCCGGTTCTCTCGTGAGACGGCAGCGGTTTGGCCTGCGGCCTGGAGGGGGTACGGGTAGAGAGAGCCCCTCCCCTAGAAGGAGTCGGCCACGGCCAAAGCCAAAGAGATGCTCGAGACGTATCCGCGGACCTTCAACGTCGATGCACGCCTGCTCGCTCGGAGATCGTCAGTTCCTGCGCTCGATGTTCCCGCACCATTCGATCGCCGTGAAGACCTGCGAGCGAGTGAAGATCTCCCGATCCTGAGATCGTCACTCTGTGCGAGGGGATCATCGCATCGCAGGAGAAGGAGATCGCGCAGTTGAAGCAGATCATGGAGAGGCTAGACCTGGGTCAGTCATGACGCGCAACGTGGAGCCGCGAGACGTGCGTGATGGTCTCGTCACGTCCAGCTCTTAAGCCGGAGATAGCATGAAGGCGAACGACCTTATCGATCTGGCCGGGAAAGCTCTGGAGATCGGCGGCGTCTGCGCGATCGTCATCGGCGTCGCGACCACTACCATCCTGTTCCTCTACCGCGACGTCTTCAGGCGAGGCTCGGATTCCTACACGGGCTACCGGAGGAGCCTTGGCCGGTCCATATTGATCGGGCTGGAATTTCTCGTCGCGGGGGACATCGTGCGAACGGTGGCGGTCGCCCCGAGCTTTCGGAGCGTTGGGATCCTGGCCATCATCGTGCTCATCAGGACGTTCCTGAGCATGTCTCTAGAGTTCGAGATCGAGGGACGGATGCCGTGGCGTCGAGACGAGCGATCTAAGCGCACGGTCGATGGAACGGCGGTGCCATCGCAGCCGCGCTCCTCGCACTGAGAATCGTTGCGGTCCGAGCTTCGTCACTCACTTACGCTCGTCGGGCAGCCGCCCAGAAGGTGACCGTGACGGTCCCCTCGAATCCCGCGATGAGAAATCGCGGCCGGGTTCGTTATCGAGCAAGGTCGCCGAAAGGACTCGACTTTCTAGCCGGAGCGAGATCTTCATCGTTCCGATACTTCCCCGATCGCCGGGGCTGAGTATTCCTCGTCCAGAACGTGATCGCCCCACGCCGCTGCGTTCCCTTCATCATCGACGATCGCCGACACGATCGGGAATACCGTGGCGGGGCGGACTGCGTTCGCGATGTTTCCGATCTCTCTCGCCCTGCCTCATATCCGCGCCGGCAGTCTCATCGCGCTCGGTGTGACCACTGCACGGAGCTCGCGCCTGTTGCCAGACGTAACGACGATCGCGAAGGCAGGCGTTGTCGGCTTCGACTTCCCGATCTGGTATGGGATTTGGGCGCCCGCAGGTACTCCGGGCGAATTGGTGCACAAGCTTTCCAACGACATAGGACGCGCCCTCGCTGAGCCGGGCCTCCGCGACCGGCTCGCAGAGCACGATGGCGATCTGATGGGCATGACGCAAGCGGACTTCGCTCGCTTCGTGCTGAGCGAGAGCGAGAGCGCTGCTCGGATAACTAAGGATCGGCTTCGAGTTTCCGCAGGTACGGGGATCTGACGTTTCCCTGACATTTCCCAGACGTTTCTCTGAAGTGGAGCTGAGGGAACGTTGTGTGAACTGCTTTAGCCTGCTCAATGCGTTGCGTGACCGAATGGGACTGCCACCAGTTCGGTTGACTCGTAGCTTGTGAGTTTTCTCATGCTGCAGTCGCCTGCGTGTAGACGGCCTCAAACTCTACCGGCTTGAGCCGCCCCAGCGCGCGTTGGCGCCGGCGGCGGTGGTAGGTGCGTTCGATCCAGAGCACGATCGCGAGTCGCAGCTGCTCCCGCGTCTGCCATCGTTGGCGGCTGAGTACGTTCTTTTGCAGAAGCGCGAAGAACGACTCCATTGCGGCGTTGTCTTGGCAGGCACCGACGCGGCCCATCGAACCGAAAGCCCGTTGTTGCGGAGCGTTCGCACGAACTTCTTGGAGCGAAATTGGCTACCCCTATCGCTGTGTTCGTGGTGCGCTGACCGCCCTCCACGCTTTAAACCCGGCCTCGACGTATGTCTTCGAAACGATGTATGCCGTGCGCCCTGCATCGGTGAACACGTTCACGCAATGGCACTATCGGATCCAGGACGCCGCCGGCCTCGAACGATCGGGATACCACCGGCTTCGTCACAGTTTCGCGACGGCCGCGCTCGACGTGAGCGGTGATCTCCGAGCCGTGCAGGAGCTGCTCGGCCACGCATCGCCCACGACGACGGCGATCTACACCAAGGTCCGCCAGTCGAAGCTGCAAGACGTCGTCGATCGGCTCTACGAGGCCGCACCGCTCCCGGAGTATCTTGACCCGGGCGGATCAGCTCGCGGCTACCAACTGACCGAGAAAGCACTTGAGTATGTGGAATCGCGATAGCGATTCCGAGGAGAGGGAGACGTCGATGAGTGACGGGACGACGTTCTGTGTCGAGTGTGACGAGCCAATCGATGAGGCGAACGATCCGGCTGATGGTCGCACACCCTGCGCGAACTGCGGCTCGACCGGGCGACATCAAGTACGCCATCTATCTGAGGTCATTGGGTTCGCGCCTGAGAGGGATTCGGCTGGGACGCTCAGCGCGGTTCTCGAGTTCGTACTCCCGGTTTCTCCCACGCCAGGCGCCCAGGATCTGAACACGTAATGCCGCGCCTTCGGAAAGACTGGCGCCGCGTCCTGAAGCGCGAGCTGTTGTTGATTGCGCTCGGTCTCGTCGTGACGACGATCGTCAGCGTGATCGCGTATTACGGGCTCCTCAGCGCCGGCCGGCGAGCGATCAAGCCCTAGGCCGCGCTTGCGTTTGCTTCTCGCATTCTCGGCGTAGAGTCGGGCCAATGGCCCGCAAGCTTCGCCGTGCTCCTTCGTGTCCGTCGCGCAAAGCGACTGTGAAGCCCTCAGCTGTCATGTGCCGCCATTGTTGGAAGCTGCTACCCGAAGAGCGCGAGGATCATCCTGAGCGGTGCGCCGCTCGAGGAAGCGCTCCCACGATGTGGGGCGTGTCTCGGCTCTGTCGTGCGCCTCGACGACGACGACGTGACGCGGAGCGGGCGCGTTTGGATCGAGTGTCTGATGTGCGGTGCCGTGATCGGATGGCGCGCCGGCGGAGGCAGCGCGCTCGGGGTCCGGGGTCAATCCGGCGTCGACGAGGACCGCTTGCTATCGAAAGCGGAGGTCGCTTCGAGGCTCGGCGTGAAGCCATACGCCGTCGGTTTGATGATTCGCCGCGGTGAGCTCGCCGGTCACAAGGTCCGCGGGAAGGAGTTGTTCGTTCGCGAGCGGGACGTGGCCGCGTACCGCAAATGAGCGCCTTCCCGGGACGGACAACAAAGGTTGCGCGCAACGATTAGACGCACTCGGAAAAGATACCTCCAAGGTGTCCGTTATCGGCACGTACCGGCGTTACAATTGCAGCGGGTCTACCAATGACGAGTGAAGCCCCGGTTGCAGCCGGGGCTCCGATTTGAAGGCCTGTTGTCGAGGAGGCTCAATTTGCGAGTGTAGCGGGCAGAAGTTCGGTGTCCAGTACGTTCGCGCATGGGGCTTCCCGACGCTGAGCCGGGTTTCCGGTCGAGCTGAAACGAGGAGGTACCTGGTTCCATGGGAAAGACAAAAGGCAAGGGACGCGAGCGGCGGCTCAAACAAATACCAGGGCTCGAAGTGCCAGAAGCGGATTGCTCTGGATCGGAAATCGACCCCGAGCCGCCGTCCGAGCTACTTTATGCGATCGCCCCAAATGACCAGGTATTTCAGCGTCTAGTCCTTGATCAACAGGGGAATCTCATTGACTTCTGCTTGGAGCACCGGCATCGTGAGTCCGAGGAGAGCGAGTGGTGTCCCGTGGTCCGAGTAGACTGCGAGCATGATGAGGTCCACCTCCACCGATGGACGCGGGGCCGCAGAAACCCCGTAAGGACTCGGATTTGCGGAACCGAACGGCTCACGGAAGGCTACGAAATCGCCGAGCAAGCTATTTGGGGTACTGAACAGGTGATCGAGAACGTAAGGAGATGGCGGAGTGGACACTGAGCTCGGATTCGAACTCGAAGACGAACGTCTTCAGTTTGGCCGCTTCCTTTCTGGGCTAGCTCGCCGCGATCCTGCTTTTCGCGCAAGTCTTCAGCGCGGTGAAGACGGAACACATCGCGTTATTGTGTCGCTTTTGCAGGATTCGATGGCGCGGGTTGAGGCCCAGATTGAGCAGCTCGGAGTTCCGGCGTCGATCGCTTACCGGCACGTCGCTACGATCGACGGTGAGAAGCACGTTACCGTCCGTCTTCTCGATGTTGTCTACGCCGACAGTGTTCACCAACACTCTGCGGACGAGTGCGGCGTACACCCTCGCACCACATTAGAAATGTTCTTGCTCTGGCTCAACGAGCGAGGTGGGCACAGTTGTCTACATGTCACAGAGCCAGCAGAAAACGTTGAATATTGCGTCCAAGCACGCGTCTAGGCCTTCGACCGAAGAGCTTGCGGTCGCCATTAGTCGCCAACGACGCAGCGTTCACTACTGAATCCGCAGGTCAAACCACTTTCGTTTCGTGGCCCTGAGTGGACGACTCTCGAACCACGACTTTCGTAGTGAGCTCCGCGCTATCTACCAGGACAAACGACCTCGTTGAGCCGTTCCGATCGCTTGAGGGTGTTCAGGCTCTTGAAGGCGGCTTTCCACTAAAGAGAGAGGACGCTCGAGCGCTTGGGCAATGCTCCCGCTGCGGATCTGCTCAGGGGACGAACCCGTCACCTGCAACGGCCGCGATGCCGGTTGATCCGACTGCGCGTATCGCCATCCGCCGCCAGAATGATTCGGTATCCACATCTCGATGAAGGCCAACCCTTGAAGAGACTCGCGCCTGGCGCGACTTATCTGAAGGGCGGAGCGATCGACCGAGCCCGGTTCGAGAGAACTCTGAGAACGTGTCACACGCTGGGTGTAGCATAGACGTAGCTCGTTCTCAGATCGGAGGAAAACGCGTGGCTACGAACGGTGACAAGCCGGAGAAGGAGCAGAAGGTGCGCCCGGTTCGGCTGCCCTCAGCATCGATTTCCGAGGTAGACCCGGTTGTTCGGACGCTCGCTGGTCTCGGCGGTCCGTCCTCGGCCCCACTCCTGGCGCAGCAGCGTCAGACGACTGCGAGCAGTAGCAGATTCCAGATGCAGCTCGCGTCGGCGAAGCTCTACGGACTGATCAGTGGGTCCGGTGCGCAGCTCGATGTGAGCGACCGCGGGCGAGCGCTCGTTTCAGGCGACCCCGACCAAGAAACCACGGCGCGCCGCGAAGCCTTTATGTCGACGGGATTCGGTCGCATCGCGTACCGCCTGCGTGGGCGAGCCGCCGACGCGGCCGTGATTGCGTTGCGCCTTCAGCAGGATTTCGGGATAGCGGACGACGCGGCGACTGTTGCAGAGCGGCTGATTACGTCTGCTCGCGAGGCGTCCCTAATCGAGAACGCCAGCTTCGACGTTCAGCCGATTGAGCAGTTTCAGCACCTGATCCCGGCGGACGGGCAAGCTACCGCCCGCCCCGCGGCGCAAACGAAGGCGCGAACCAAGCGAGCCGCACTGGAGCCCGCAGAAACGACGGGGCGCGAATCTCCGAAGAAAACCCATCGAATCGGGAGGGAAGATGCCCGCCCTTTCGGCGGCTTGCAGATCGTGCTAAGAGTCGATCTGGGCAACCTTCCGTCGAAGGAGCTGGTCGAACTCGTCCGCGACCTTCAGGCGATAGGGGTCCCGTCGGAGATAGAAGCGTAACTTTCCCGTCCGTTAGCGAGGTAGGGGAAGCGGTTCGACTTGCGGCCGTCGGCAAAGCATCCGACGAACATCGGCGCCTGCTTGTAGATCTAGGACTCGCGGCGGGTGACGGTGCCTTGAACGCGGCCGGCCAGCTCGTCGAGAACGCTTTCTGGATTGACAACCGACCGGACGACGCGCGCGAGACCCTAACCAACTGCTTCATGCGGCTACCGGCGACGCAGGCGCTCGTTCAGACGTTGAGGGGCCGCGGTCCCACTCCCGTAACCGGGGTCCATCACGTTCTTCAGCGACACGGCCTTGTGGGGGACGCAATCTCGGATGTGCGTGTGTTGCTCGAACTTCTGAACGAAGTCGGGATCGTCGCGTACTCACGGAAGCATCAGACGGTCCGGATAACCGCGCCGATCCCCGAGCCGGATGCTGCTAATCCCACGATCCGGGTCGTCGAACCGACTCGCCCATTCTCGAACATCAAGCATCTTCGCGAAATTCTGCGCGCCGCCCGCGAGTATGTCTGGTGGTGCGATCCACAGTTCAGCAAGAGGGGGCTCGAGCCTTTGGCGGACGAAGCCGATGCTGCGCACATCACCGAGATTCGCATCCTGTCCGGACCGGCCAACGCGACCGCTGACGCAACTTCAGACTTCAAACGGTTCAAGGCCGAGATGGCTACGGCCGGGATCACCGCCGAGTGGAGGGTCGTTCCAAAGGACAAGATGACGTGGCACGACCGATTTATCGTGTCGAAGAACGAAACGTGGAACGTTCCGCCGATCAATACGCTCTACAAGGGCGACTACAGCGAGGCGGGGAGGAGCGAAGCCAGGCCGCCCTTCGATACATGGTGGCAGGAAGGAAACCCAATCGTGTAGCACGCTGGGACGGGATGGTCGCGCAGGGCCGCTCAGCAAACCGCTAACGCTCAAACCGTGTGTGGAGCTGAGGGGATTCGAACCCCTGACTTCTACCCTGCCGAGGTAGCGCTCTACCAACTGAGCTACAGCCCCAAAATGTGCGGGCACGAGTCTATCAGTGCCGCGCTGTGCGAAATCGAC
>JAIVGO010000143.1 GCA_020201525.1 Actinomycetota bacterium
ACGTTGAGCAATGCTTCGTGGCGCTCACACTCGACGAGCTCATCAGGCGTTCGGTCGGCCCAGATGGGCTCGCCGATGCCCCGCGCCGGATAGCCGGCGGCAGCGAACTCGGAGACGAACTCCTTCCATGCAGGGATGATGCGTGCGGGGTTGCTGCCGACGTCGGCCATGTCGGCAAAACGGACGTCGACGGCATCCGGTCCGAGCTCGTCGCGCAGCGCGTCGATCTTCGTTGCGTTGACGACGACGAGAACCGGCTCACCGGCATTGACGCCTTCGCGAATGAACGGCGTTGTGCGCGCGATGAAGTCAGTGAGGCCCGCGTAGAACAGAGCCTCGTGACTGAATATCCCCGCCCACGGCTGTGCCTCGGGCGTCATCGCCATCGTCATCGTGCTTCTCCAGTTCCCACCGCTTCTCCAACAAAGTCCGCAGATATCGCTTCGCCCAACTTGAGCAACAGCCACAACCTGCGAAAAGTCGAGGAAGCCCCGCGGATTTGTACCCGGCCGTGGGCGTCCTTAATCGTCTGCGCAGCGGCGGCAATCACTCGCATGCCGGAGACGTCCGCGAAGGTGAGCCCGGTAAGGTCGAGCAACCGCACGTCGGCTTGCTTGAACGCTTCCACCAGCGCAGATTCAACAAAACCGGACGTCGCACAGTCGATTTCCCCGGAGATTGCGAGGCTGCCGCCCGCACCGAGCCGCACGTACGGGCCGTCCGGCGTACCGGCATGAAATGCCGATTTGGGACTTTCCGGCCGCCTTCCCATCGCGTCAAGATTACCAGGGAAACCCCGTCTTCAGAAGCGCCTTCGCCTCGGCGACGCCGATAGCGTCAGTCCTCGTCCTTGATCACAACGTGCAACGTTTCTGCCAGCTCTTTCATGTGAAACGGCTTCCGGATGATCGCGTCCCATCCAAGCTCTTTGCTCAGCGAAACGCCTTGCCATTCGACGAGTCCCGTGGCGACGACGATGGGAGTCTTCTCGATCGCCGGATCGCTGCGAATCAAGCTCATGACCGTGAGCCCGTCGATCTCCGGCATGCGGATGTCGAGCACAACGGCGTCCGGCCGTCGGCTGCGCACGAGCTGCAGCCCGCTTCGTCCGTCGTTGGCCACAATGACTGTGAAACCTTCGGCGGCCAATGCATGCTCATAGGCGAGCAGCATTTCATCGTCGTCGTCGATGACGACGACCAGCGGCATTTTGGTGCTCCCCACGCCCATGTGTGGGGGCCAGATTAACCGGACTTGCGCCACGTCGCTACCTTTCGTTTTCCGGCCCCCTCGTGCCGGGGAGCATCGCGCTAGCATGAGGCATGCCTTCGCCCCCGGCGACACTCGGTGACCTCCGTTCCTCGGGCTGGCGGGATCGGTCGGTCAAGGACGAGCTCCGCGAGAATTTTGTCGAGCGCATCCGTCGCGGCGAGGATCTCTTTCCCGGCATCGTCGGCTACGAGGACACCGTGCTTCCGGCACTCGAGCGGGCGATCCTAGCCGGCCACGACGTCATCTTGCTGGGCGAACGCGGCCAGGCGAAGACGCGGCTGATCCGTTCGCTTGTGACGCTTCTCGACGAAACGGTCCCCGTCGTGCACGGGTGCGAAGTGAACGACTCACCGCTCCGCCCGATCTGCGCCGCGTGCCGTGCGCTCGTCGCGGAACACGGCGACGACACGCCGGTCGTGTGGCTGCCGCGCGAAAAACGGTATGCCGAGAAGCTTGCGACACCGGACACGTCGGTCGCCGACTTGATCGGCGACGTCGACCCGATCAGGGTGGCCGAGGGCCGGTACTTGTCGAAGTCGCGATCATGCATCAAGAGGCGAAAGCGCCGGTTGCAGGTGTTCCGGTCGTCGTTCCGCCGTTCATCTCCGAAGTGATCGCGGAGTTCACGCACCAGCTTCGCCGCTCCCCTCACATCAACCAGCGCTCCGGCGTGAGCGTTCGTTTTTCGATCGGCGGCCTCGAAACGGTGACGGCATCCGCCGTGCGGCGCGCCGTGCGAAACAGCGAAACCGAAGCGGTGCCGCGCGTGAGCGATCTTCCGGCGGCCGTGCGCTCGTCGATGGGACGCGTGGAGTTCGAGTCTTTCGAGGAAGGGCGCGAGGCAGAAATCCTCGAGCAGCTGGCACGAAAGGCCATCGTCGACGTCTTCCGCCGGCGGCTGGGCGGCTTCGACTTTTCGGGCTTGCTGACGCGGTTCGACGAAGGTCTCACCGTCGACGCCGGCGACCTCGTCCGCACGGAAGATCTCCTCAAGGAAATCGGCGACGTGAAAGGTGTTCCGGCATTGCTCAAGCGCCTCGGCGTCTCGCAAGAGTCCCCGGCGATCGCAGCCTCCAGCCTCGAGTTCGCCCTCGAGGGTCTGCATTTGTCGAAACGCTTGAACAAGTCGCCGACCGCGACCGGATCGCGCTACGGAGGCTGAGAATGCGCAACTTCCGGTATTCGCGGTGGGACGGAACGCAGAATCCGATCGGTGAGGACCTGTCCGTCGCAAAGCTCGTCGACGCGCTGAGCGACGACATCCTCGACGGGCTCGGTCCCGACATGGCGTTCGAGAACATGCTCCGGCGCGGAATTCCCGGGCAGTTCGGCGGCCTGCAATCGATGATGGAGCGCATCAAACGCGCCCGCGCGGCCGAACGCGAGCGCGGCCGGCTCGACGGATGGCTCGATCAGTTGCGCGACCGCCTCGATCGCGTGCTCGACTTGGAGCGAACGACGCTCGCGCGGCGCGACGACGACGACGCACGCATGCGCGAGTCCTTTTTCGATTCCCTGCCGTCGAGCGTGGCCGGGTCGATCTCGGAGCTGAAGGAGTACGACTTCGCATCGTCCGACGCTCGCGAAGCGTTCCAGGAGTTGCTCGAGCAAGTGCGCCAAGAAATGCTCGCGGCCTACGGGGATCAGATGGTGCAAGGGCTGAAGAATCTTTCGCCCGAAGAGCTCCAGGCGATGAAAGACATGCTCGCCGACCTCAATCGCATGTTGGAGCAGCGGCGCGAGGGAACCGGCCCATCGGACGAAGAGTTCGCTAGGTTCATGCAGAGTCACGGACATTTCTTCCCCGAGAACCCGCAAACACTCGACGAGCTGTTGCAAGCGCTCGCGCGGCGCATGGCCGCGATGTCACAGCTCATGGCGTCCTTGCCGCGTGACAGGCGCGAAGAGTTGCAGCGACTGTCGGACGAGATCATGTCCGACCTCGGCCTCTCGTTCGAGATGTCGCGGCTCGGCGAATCGCTGCGGGATCTGTTCCCGCAGATGCCCTGGGACGAATTCGCCGGCATCGACGGCGAGCAGCCTCTCGGGCTCCAAGAAAGCCTGGAAGCGATCCAAAATTTGGCCGACATGGACGAGCTCGAATGCACGCTGAAGATGGATGGGCCGAACTCTTCACTCGAGGACGTCGACGTGGACCGGTTGCGGCGCACGCTCGGCGACGACGCCGCGCGCGATTTGGAACGCATGAAACACATCGAACGCGCGCTCGAGGAAGCCGGCATCGTCGTGCGTCGCGGCGGACGAATCGAGATGACGCCGCGCGGCGTCCGCAAGCTCGGCGAGCGCGCGCTCGTAAAGGTCTTCGAAAAGCTGGTGGCCGACGGCAACGGCTCCCACGACACGCCGGAAGCGGGCGGCACCGGCGAGCCGACCGGGGCGACGCGTCCGTGGCGTTTCGGCGATCCGTTCCGGATCCACGTGCAAAAGACCGTTGGAAATGCGGTCATGCGCGGCGGACCGACGAGGGGTCGCGTGCAGCTGAAGCCGGAAGACTTCGAAATCGAGGAGGCGGAGCAACGGACGAGCACTGCCACCGTCTTGTTGCTCGACATGAGCTTTTCGATGCCGTTGCGGGGCCACTGGACGCACGCGAAGCGCATGGCGCTGGCGCTGCATTCGCTCATCTCGACCAAGTATCCCGAAGACCGCCTTTCGATCGTCGGCTTCAGTGACATCGCGCGCGAGCTGAAGCCGCACGACCTCGTCGACGTCGACTGGGAGCCGGTCAAAGGGACGAACATGGCGCACGCCTTCAATCTCGCCGCGCGCTTGCTCGCGAAGCGGCGCGGTACGAACAAGCAAGTGCTCCTCGTCACCGACGGCGAGCCGACGGCCCATCTCGAAGGCGACTACGTGTATTTCCAGTGGCCGCCGATACGAAAAACGCTCGAAGAGACGTACAAGGAAGCCATGCGGCTCGCGAAGAGCGGCGTGACGCTGAACGTCTTCATGCTCGAGGACGATCCGGGCCTGATGCATTTCGTCGACCGCCTCGCCAAGATCGTCACCGGGCGCGTGTTCGCCGTCGACGACAACGCGCTCGGGGAGTTCGTCGTGCGCGATTACCTGCGCGCGCGAGCGAGCCGCTAGACGGCCTCTTTTTCTGCTTTCTTGAAGGCCGCCATCATCGATGCTTTTACGGGCGCGCCGCGAGTCAAGATGATCACGCCGAGCGCGATGTAGCCGATGACGCTGCTCGGCGATCGGCTCCAGACGACGCGAACCCTCGATCCGCCGCCCTCTCGCGGGCTGATGTGTGCCTCGAGGAAGCTTCCCGGCTTCGAGAAATTGCTCTCGACGACCTCCCACCGAACGATGCCGGGCTTCGACCAGTCGTACCGCTCGCGCGCCCACACTTTCGGCTTCTTGTTTCCTTCCTTGACCTCGGCCCACGTGTCGCCGACGGAGTAGACCTCATATGCGTCACGGAAAAGTCCCGGCCAGATATCCGGCCGCCGATCGGAAAAGTCCGTCAGCATCGACGTCACCTTTTCCGGCGACAGCGCCGTCTCAGCATTGATCTCTATCCGCGCCATCGCGTCCCCCTCATTTGTTCACGGCCGTAGTGCGCAATCGCATTCACATCGTGCAGGAAGGAGTTGCGAGGAGATGTTACTTCGGGCGAGTCGTCCGTGCGCTCCCCGATCTTCAGCGCAGCCGGGCGTTCTTCGCTATCGTCGGCGATGGTTGCGCCCTCGAAAGGAGACTCGTCACATGCGGACGCGCGTGTTTGCACTGATGGCCGTCGGGCTCACCTTGACCGGCTGCTCGAGCTCCGCTCCCACGCCCAAAGCCTCGGCGTCGTCCGGTCCGCGCCCGGCCAGCACGGCCAAGCTGTCGATCACCGCGCCGACCAACGGCCAATCGGTGAAGGGACCGACGGTACGGCTCGCCATCGAGCTCGAGGGCGGCCGGGTCGTGCCGCTCACGACGACAAACATCAAGCCGGACGAAGGCCACATCCACGTGAAGCTCGACGGCGCGCTCCAATCGATCACCGCCGGCACCAGCTTCGACCTGCAGGACGTGAAGCCGGGCTCGCACGTGGTCCTGGTGGAATTCGTCGCCTCGGATCACGTGCCGTTCGATCCGCGCGTCACGGCGGCGGTCACATTCACCTCGACATAACGGGAACACATGGGAGCGATGTAACGCTGAAGATGCGGGAAGGACTGTGGATGTGATCCCGATAGAATTGGAGGAGCGATGGACACGGAAAAAGCGACTTTTGCGGCGGGGTGCTTCTGGGGAGTCGAGGACGCCTTCCGTCAAGTGCGCGGCGTCCAATCAACGCGCGTCGGCTATACGGGAGGAACGACGACGGCGCCGACGTATGAGCAAGTCTGCAGCCACACGACCGGACACGCGGAAGCCGTGGAGGTGACGTACGACCCGGAGATCGTCACGTTCGACGATCTCGTCGACGTATTCTGGAAGATTCACGATCCGACGCAACTGAACCGCCAGGGGCCGGATGTCGGCGATCAGTACCGAACCGCAATCTTCTTTCACGACGGCGCGCAACAGGCGGCAGCCGTCGCATCGAAGGAGCGCCTCGAAAAGGAGGAGCGCTTCACCCGGCCGGTCGTGACCGAGATCACGCCGGCTGCCGAGTTCTACGCGGCGGAGGATTACCACCAGCAGTACTACGAGAAGCGCGGCATCAAGTCGTGCAGGATCTAATTCTATGGCTGAGCTGAAGCCCGGCGACAAAGCGGCGTCCTTCGATTTGGAGGACCAGAGCGGAAATCGCGTGAAGCTGTCCGATTTCGCGGGCAGCAAATTGCTCGTCTACTTCTATCCGAAGGCGGACACGCCGGGATGCACGACGCAGTCGTGTGAAGTTCGCGACGCGCAAGAATCGTTCGAAGATGCCGGCGGTGTGGCGACCATCGGCATCAGTCCCGACAAGCCCGCGGCTCAGGCAAAGTTCGATCAGAAGTACTCGCTCGGATTTCCGCTGCTCGCCGACACCGATCACGCCGTCGCCGAGGCCTACGGCGTCTGGGGCGAGAAAGTGAACTACGGCAAGAAGTACATGGGAATCATCCGCTCGTCGTTTCTCATCGACGAGAATGGGCGGATCGAGCACGCGTGGTACAAGGTGAGCCCGGCGGATACGGTTCCGAAAGCGCTGAACGCGCTCGGCTAAACGGCGTCGAGCGGGACGACGAGCACGCGATAGCCCGCTTCCCTGATTGCGGCGACGACGACGTCGCGGTGCTCTTCGTCGAACGTCTCGATTGCTAAGTCGACATCTACCGAGCGGATCGGCGTGTCGGCGAAGATCCTTTGATGCTGTACCTCGAGAACGTTCGCCCCGACCTCGCCCACGATGCTGAGAAGTTGCGCGAGCGCACCGGGCCGGTCGTCGAGGGCGACGCGCAGGCGCGACAGGCGCGCGCCCTTCACCAGCCCGCGGTGAATGATCGACGCGGGGCGCCGTGGATCGATGTTGCCGCCGCTCAGGATGACGCCGACCGTACGCCCGGCAAAAAGCTCTCCGTGTTCGAGCATGGCTGCGATACCTGCAGCGCCGGCTCCTTCGACCACGACTTTCTCGATTTCAAGGAGAAGGTTGACGGCTTCCACGATCGCTTCTTCCGTGACGGTGATGAGCTCCGCGCGCAGCTCGCGAATGATGCGCGCGGTGAAGTCCGCCGCTTTCGCGACGGCGATTCCTTCGGCGATCGTCGGTCCGCCGGGCACCGGCGTCGCATCGCCTTTCAGCGCGCGCGCCATCGAGGGGTAGCGCTCCGTCTGTACACCGACGACGCGCACGTCCGGTCGCATGCCTGCCGCGGCTGCGGCGACGCCCGCGATCAGTCCCCCGCCACCGACCGGTACGACCAGCGTGTCGATCTCCGGATGATCGTCGAGCAGCTCCAGCGCGACGGTTCCCTGGCCGGCGATGACGATCGGATCATTGTATGGATGCACGAACGTGCGGCCCTCTTTCACGAGATCCATCCCGCGCTCCATCGCTTCTTCGAGCGTCTCCCCGAACATCTCGACTTCCGCGCCGAGGTGCCGCGTCCGCGCCACCTTCACGAACGGTGTGCCTTTCGGCATGACGACCGTCGCCGGGATGCCGAGCAGGCGCGCGTGATGCGCGACGGCCTGCCCGTGATTGCCGGCCGACACCGCGACGACGCCGGCCGAGCGCTCCGCGTCGGAGAGCGCAAGGAGCCGATTCCGCGCCCCGCGCTCCTTGTAAGCGGCGGTGAATTGGAAAATTTCGAACTTCAAGATCACCTGAGCCCCGAGCACGTCCGACAGGGTCGCGCTGCGGGCACTCGGCGTCCGAAGGACGGCACCATCTATGGCCTCGGCCGCGGCCTCGATGTCCTTCAAGGTCACGTCTGTCACGCCGGCTCCAGTGGCTGCATGCTCGCCCATCGTATCCGGCGCGCCGGCCCGCATTTCCAATGAGCCCGCAACAAGATCATCTCAATGGGCAGGAGACCTGGCATTCGGGGCGAACCCCAATAAAGGCCGGCGAGATGGGGAGCGTGGATGGGGTTTCGAAAATACGGGTTTATCCCGCTTCTTGCCGCGCTGCTGATCGCGGCGCCGCTGAGCGTTCCCGCTGCGCAGCGCCTCGTTAGCGTCGCACCGGACGCGGCCTTCGCCTGCCCGAGCTACTCAAGCGTGACCGGCATCGGCCCCGCGTGCCGCGAGCCCAACGGCTTGTTGCGAGTTCGCCTGGCCGACGGAAGCACGATGACGACCCACGGTCCCGATTCCTACACCGTCGCGGGCGGCGGTGGATCGGCCAGTGCACCGGCGCGGCAGCCGAAGTGCGTCTCCGGTGGTTCCGGCTACTACATCGTTCCGATTTACGCGCGGGCGATCGACGACACCGATCAGTTCTCGAGCAGAGTTTCCACGATCCGCGGCGTCCTCAAGGTCGGCGACGGGCTCGTCGCTCAGGCCGCAGCCGCCGGCCACGTCGCGACCGACATGCGCATGCTGTGCAGCAACGGCGTCATCGACGTCCAAAACGTCACGTTGCCGACCCCGAAGAGCCAGACCGACTTTGCCTCGATCACCTCGGACTTGCGCAACTTGGGTTACAACAACCTCCAGCTCAAATACTGGGTCTTCTACGACGACAAGACGGCGTGCGGGTGCGCGGGCATGGCGGCGACGACCGACGACGATCGCCTCGCCGCCGATAACTTGAACAACGGAAACAGCTCCGGCGCGATGTTCGCCGTCACGTTCAACACGCTGACGGCGTCCACAATGCTGCACGAGCTCGCACACACGATGGGCGCCGTCCAGCTTTCCGCGCCGCACACGACCGGCGCCGGCCACTGCACCGATGGACGGGACATCCTGTGTTACAACGACGGCGGGCGCTACGGACGCCGTTTCACCACCAGCCGCTGCTCGTCGGAAATCGTCGACTGCGGCAAGGACGATTACTTCAATGCGCGGCCGCGGTCCGGAACCTATCTGTCCAACCATTGGAACTTGGGTTCGCGGCTCAATCGCTACCTCCAATTCGACACTAAATCCGCCGCGCCGGTGATGAAGGCGCTCGTCTGTCCGTCCAAGGCCGGCATACGGAACTCGTTCCAGTGCGGTTTCGCCGCGACGGACGACTCGAGCGGCGTCGCGTACGTCGTCAATTGGGGAGACCGAACCCGTGCGCGGTTCCCGCGAACGGGATGGGCGCAGCCGGGACAAGGCGTTGCCGGCACGCACGTCTACAGCAAAGTTGCCACCGTTCGCGTTACCGTCTACGCGATCGACAGCAGCTCACCGTCGCAGCGAAGCGCCGGCAAAGCCGTATCGGTCCACGTGCTGCGAGACATCGTGCCGCCGACGATGACGCTCATCGATCCGTCGTTCGGGACGTTCTACAAGGGCTGCCAAGTCAAAGTTCCCTACGAAGCCGCAACGGCCGTCGTCGCCCAGAAAGTCTGCATTTCGGCGAACGTGACCGACGACGCGAGCGGCGTCGGCGGGCTGTGGGTTTTCATCAACGGCACGCTCAAAGGGATTTGGTACAAGAACACTGGCAAGTTCCGCATCGAAGTCCCGGTCCATGGACCGGCAATGGGCGTGTCGATTCGCATCATCGCCACGGACTTGGCGGGCAACAGGACGGAAAAGACGATCTCGGTCAACGTGCTTCAGTAGCGACCTTCGCACGGCCCCACGCAACTGAGTGCAGCCGGTGCTTTCCGACCAGGCCTTTTAGCTCGATCTCGCATTCATTCTCGAAACTGAATTCGTCCTCGACCATTCGCCGCAGGTCGTCGGAGATCAAGATTTCTTGCCCGCGCGCCTTCGCGGCGATGCGAGACGCCAAGGTCACCGTGCGCCCGTGGAAATCGCCGGCTTCTTTGATCGCGTGACCTGCGTGCATGCCGATTCGCACGTAGACGCGTTCTTCGCTGCTCTCGTTCCGTTCGGAGAATGCGTGCTGCAAGGCCACCGCACACCGGACGGCGTCGTGCGCGCTGGAAAACGCGATCATGAATCCGTCGCCGACCGACTTCACCTCTGTGCCGCTATGATCGGCGATGCCGGCGCGCACGATGTCGTTGTGGCTGCGCAGAATGTCCAGCCACCGTTCGTCGCCGAGACGCTCGTTGATCACCGTCGATCCTTCGATGTCGCTGAACATGATCGTGACCGTCCCATGTGGCGCGATCGTCTTCGTGATCGCACCGCCGACGGTCGAGGCGACGATATCGATCGATCCCTGCGTGTTGTCGGGATCAATGCCTTGCGCGGCCAATCGCGCGGCAACGACACGTTCGATCCACGGTGAGCCCGCACCGACGCGCCGGTAGATGTCTACGGCGATGTCGAAGTGGCGCAGCGCGCCGGCGACGTCCCCTTCGTCGCGCAACGCGGCGCCCCACAACTCGTGCGTCACGGTCTCGTCGAACACGCCGCTAAATTCCTTTCGCCGTTTCGACGACTCCGCGAAGAAATCAATCGCTTCGGCGCGGTCGCCTCGGCACAGCGCGACGGCACCGCGCGCGAGCAACAAGCGGGCATGTGCCCCCCTTGGGTCGTCGAAACGCGCACACAGCTCCTCTGCGCGCTCCAAGTGCCTTTCCGCCTTTTCAAGGGGTCCGAACTGGGCCTGCATGATTGCGCCGTAGGACTCGACGATCAACTCACACGCAACGTGATCGCCTTCTCGCAGAATCGCGGCCGCCGCTTCCAGCTTCCGTTCGCCCGTTCGGACGTCGCCGGCCTGCCACGCCGCGTAGCCCGGCCAGTAAAGAGCTTGCCATTCCTGCCACCGGCTCGGGCGGCTGCGCGCGGCTTCCGGTATCTGCTCGCGCGCAAGCGTTTCGACCCGGTCCCACTCTCCGTCGACGAGCGCGATGCTCGGCGCCAACGACACCGTCGACAGATTCGTTTCCAGCGATCGCGTGCGATCGATATCACCAAGCCACACCGCCACGAACCCGAGCATCCACTCGAGCGTTTCGCGCTGCACCGGGGCTTGGGCGATGCGCGGCTTCGCAAGCTCACGCTCGATCCACTCCACGCCGCCCGCAAAATCGCCCACGTCGAACAGGATTCCCGCCGCATTCCACGTCGAGCTGAAGGCGCCGAAAACGTGATCCAGACGGTCGCCGGTCTCATAGGCGCGCTCCAGTATTTCCATCGCTTCGTTCATACGGCCGAGCGAGCCCAAGTGGTAGCCGTGCAAGGCGGCGGCGTTTACCCAGAGCGACTCTTGCCCGAGGCGCTCGGCGATCTCCATCGCACGCGTGGAGGCTTCGAGCCCTTCCTTTTCGTGCACGCCCCAGATCCCCGTCCCGGCGAGACCGAGATACACGTACCCGAGGGAAGCCGTCTCGGGGCCTTCGGCAAGAACAGCCTCTGCGGCTTTGAAGTACTCGACTGCGCGAGGGATGTCCATGACGACCGCATAGGTGGACAGATGCATGCCCAGGCGCGTCCGCGTCTGCGCCGCGTGAATCCGGTCGTCGACGGATTCGTACAGCTTCAGGGCTCGCTCGAGGAAGCCGATGCCTTTTCGGTAGTCAAGGCCGGTCACGTACATCAGGTCGCCGAGCCGGGAAAGAAGCCGCGCGCGCAAATCGGCAGGCGCATCGGCTTCGTCCATCAGCTCCAGCGCGCCCTCGAGATGCACCGCAGCGTCTTCCCACGCAAACACGTCTGCGGCCGATTGTCCGGCGCGGAGCGAATACTCGAGCGCTTTTCCGTCTGGAGCCGCGGCGCCGGCCAGACGGTAGTGCACGGCCAGCGATGCAATGTGTGCGTTGAGATTTCGCTCGAATGCGTTCTCCATCGCTTCAGCGGCGCGAAGATGCAAACGCTGCTTCCGCGGCAAGCTGAGCTCCTCGTACAGCGTTTGACGAACGAGCGCGTGGCTGAACGCATACGTCGGCGCCGACCGTTCCCGCGACTCGACGACGAGCTGCGCGACGAGTGCTTCCTCCACCGCCGCCAGCACCACGTCCTCGTCGAGCTTCGTCATCTTCGCGAGCACGCCGAAGTCGAACTCGCGGCCGAGGACCGCAGCGTGCGAAAGAACGGTGTTGCAGTTTTCGGACAGTCGCGACAAGCGGCGGCCGATCACCTCACGCACGCCTTCGGGAATGCCCATCTCCTCGACGGAGCCGTCGTAGCGCCAGAGGCCGTCGCGCTGGTAGATCACGCGGGTTTCGAGCAGGTGGCGGATGACTTCCTCGATGAAAAATGGGTTGCCTTCGGTCTCGCGTTGCAACGCTTCGGCCAGCAAGGTGCCGCCGGTACCGAGCGAATGCTGTGCCGCGGCCTCCAGAAGCGTCTTGATTTCGGGAGCAGACAGCCCGCGTAGCAAGATTCGCTCGTAGAGACGTTCGCGCCGCAGCCCTGCGAGAATTTCCGCAAGCGGATGTCGCCGGTCGAGCTCGACGTCCCGGTACGTGCCCACGACCAGCAACCGGCTGCCTCGCAAACGGCGCGTGAGATGCTGCAGCAGAAGGAGCGAGGGCCGGTCGGCCCAGTGCAAGTCGTCGAGGATCAACATCACCGGCGATGCGGCGGCGGCGTTCACCAGAAACGACGTCACGCTTTCGAACAGGCGGTAACGCTCTTGTTCGGGCTCGCCCTGGGCGAGCTCGGGGATATCCGGAAGCCGATGCCGGATATCGGAGACGAGCTTCGCGACGTCGGACGCGCCGTCGCCGAGGTCGGACCGGAGCTCGTCCGGCGGGCGTCGCAACACGTGTTCGCGAATCGCTTCGACAAACGGAATGTACGGCAGGGACGCTTCGGCTTCGTAGCAATGCCCGAGAAGAACTTGCATCCCACGCATACGCGCGTACGTCCCCACTTCTTCGGTGAGCCTCGTTTTCCCGATCCCGGGCTCGCCGGCGATCATGACGAGCGACCCGCTGCCGCCCAGTGCCGCATCGACAGACCGCCGCAAGACGAGCAGCTCGTCGTCTCGTCCAACGAACCGCGGCCGCGGCGCCGTGGGAATCTCCGACGACGGTGGCTCCGTCGTTCGCGCCGCGTCCGCGCCGACCGTAGCCAGCTGTTCCAGGACGACGCCGGCGGTCGGCGGGCGGTCTTCGGACACTTTCGCGAGCAAGCTCATAACAAGCGCTTCGAGCGCTTGCGGAATCTCGGGGTTGTGCCAGGACGGTGCCACCGGCGGCGTGTTGAGGTGCTGGCTCAAGATCGAGACGGCGTCTTCGCCCATGAAAGGCGGGCGACCCGTCAGCATCTCATAGAGCATCGCGCCGAGAGAGTAGAGATCGCTTCGCGCATCGAGCTCGCGTCCGAGTGCTTGTTCCGGCGGCACGTACGCGACCGTGCCGAGGAGCATTCCTTCCTGCGTCAATCGTGACTGATCGAGTGCAACTGCAAGGCCGAAATCGCCGAGCTTCGCCGTGCCGTCGGCCGCAAGCCACACGTTGCGCGGCTTGATGTCCCGGTGAAGCACGTTCTGCGCGTGCGCGTGCTCGAGTGCGCGGCACACATGACGGATGATACGAACCGCGTCGCGAATCGTCAGCCGGTTGCTCTCTTCCTTCGCAAGAAGCTCGTCGACGGTACCACCCGGCATGAATTGGCTGACGATGTACGTCGCGCCGTCATCGTCGCCGATGTCGTAGACGTTGACGATGTTTGGGTGATCGCCCAGCCGAGCCATTGCCTGCGCCTCGCGGCGGACGCGCTCGCGCCCGTCATCGTCGAGACCATCGGTCTTGATCAGAGCCACAGCCACGTCACGGTCGAGCCGCGAGTCGCGAGCGAGGTACACGCGCTTGCGGCCTCCCTCACCAAGGAACCGCTGCACGATGTACCGGTCGGCGACCCGCACCGGCATTCCGGCCGTGTTCGCGGCCAGCGCGGAACCGCACGTCGTGCAGAACCGCAAGCCGATCGCGTTGGCGCTGCCACAGGCCGCACACGACACCACGCCGCGGACCGCCGAGCCGCATGCGCCGCAGTACACGGCATCATCAGGATTGCCTTGCCCACACGACGTGCATGCAATCACGCGCAAACCCCCGCGGGAACTGAGTTATTCCGTGTAGCGTACCGCCTCCGCGGGAGCCGAGACGCGCGCCCGCCCGCCCCACCGTCACGAGCAAGACTGCGCGGTTGCGAAGACGCGGAACGCCGAAGGACAATCACCATGAAAGGAAGTGATGCCTCGTGCGTCTCACAGGGAAACGTGTGCTGATTTTCGCAGGTCCCGATTTCGAGGACATGGAGTTGCTGTATCCCCGCTTTCGTCTGCTGGAAGAAGGCGCGTCCGTCACGGTTGCCGGCATCGGCGAGCCGCACTACAAAGGAAAGAAGGGCTATCCGCTCGACGTCGACGTGCAAGTAACGGAGGTGAATGCGCGCGACTTCGACGCGCTCGTCATTCCCGGCGGCTACGCGCCCGACAAGATGCGACGCGTGCCGGAGCTGTTGCAAGTCGTCCGCGAGATGAACGAGGACGCGAAGCCGATCGCGTTCATTTGTCACGCCGGCTGGGTGCCGGTATCGGCGGGCATCCTCAAAGGAAAGAGGATCACGTGCGTCTCGGCGATCAAGGATGACGTCATCAACGCCGGCGCCGAGTACGTCGACGAGGCGGTCGTCGTGGACGGCAACCTCATCACGTCTCGCACCCCTGACGATTTGCCGGTGTTCATGCCCAAGGTCATCGACGCGATCGCCGCCGGTTGAAGGTCACGCACTTCTCCGGCACCCGGCTATTCGACGGAAGTGTCTTTCGAGAGCCCTGCGATGTCCTGGTGCGCGACGCGATCGTCGAAGCGGTCGGGCATTCCTTGCCCGTACCACCCGACGCGATCCAGCGGCGCGGCGGCACGCTGTTTCCCGGGTTCGTCGATGCGCACGTACACCT
>JAIVGO010000049.1 GCA_020201525.1 Actinomycetota bacterium
CTGTTACATCGCGGTCAGCTTGAAGCCGAAGATCGGGTACGACGACTCGCTGGACGTCGTCGGGGTACACATGGTCGGTGGCATCGTCGGCGCGCTCCTCACCGGCGTGTTCGCGACGCTGGCAATCAACCCGGCAGGCGCGGACGGTGCCGCGTACGGACACGCTGCTCAAATCGTGAAACAAGCGATCGCCGTCGGTGCCACGCTCGGCTACTCGTTCGTGGTAACGCTCGGCATTCTCAAGGTGACCGACCTGCTGGTCGGTATTCGGGTCTCCGACGACGACGAGATGACGGGACTCGATCTTTCGCAGCACGCCGAAAGTGCGTACACCTTCATCGAAGTTGGTACGTTGTCCGAGCACACCGGCCCTAAAATGTGAGCGGGAGGTACCCATGAAGATGGTGACGGCGATCGTGAAGCCCTTCAAGCTCGAAGACGCGAAGGAAGCGCTGCGTGGTGCCGGCATTCAAGGAATGACGGTCACGGAGACGCGAGGATTCGGGCGGCAGCGTGGCCATACCGAGGTGTATCGAGGGGCCGAATATCAAGTCGACTTCGTACCGAAGGTGCGCATCGATGTTCTGTGCGACGATGGCCAGGTCGAACAAGTCGTCGAAACGGTGATGAAAGCGGCGCGCACCGGAAAGATCGGCGACGGAAAAATCTTCGTGACATCGGTCGATCAGGTCTACCGGATTCGCACCGGCGAGATGGGACAGGATGCCATCTAAAGACGTCTCGGAAGAGGTCTCTCTCTTCCGGGCGAAGCGCGAGCGCCTGCGGCAGGAACACGCCGCAGGCGCTTCCGGTTTCGCCGTCGTGCGCGGTCTGTCGGACGCGGTCGACGAGCTGATTCGGAGCGTGTGGCAAAGAATTGCCGCGCCCGACCCTGCCGCGGTCGTCGCCGTCGGCGGGTACGGCCGGCAACAAATGAACCCCGCATCCGACGTCGACGTGATGGTGCTCCACGCCGGATCCAAGACGATTCCCGAAACGGCGAAGCCGCTCTTCTATGAGCTGTGGGACGCCGGGCTCGACCTCGGCCATTCCGTGCGGACGCCTGCGGACGCCCTGAAGATGGCGAAGAAGGACTTTGACACCGAAACCGCATTTCTCGAGGCGCGTCTCGTCGCCGGCGATCCCACGCTCTTCGAGCAGTTCCGTGTGGCAAGCGTCGGCTTCAGCCGGCGCGATCCGCGCGCGTTCATCGAACGCATCCGAAGGGCTGCGGCAGCGAGACAGGCGCGCGCCGGCGATGCTTCATCGGAGCTGGAGCCCAACCTCAAGGAAGGGCGCGGCGCTCTGCGCGACGTTCATTCCCTTGCGTGGATGTCGGCGGTGACGGGGGAGGAGTACGGCGACCTTCGAGAGCAAACCGATCTGCTGCTTCGCGTCCGCACCGAGCTGCATTACCTCACCGGCCGCCACTCGGACGTCTTGCTCATGCAGCATCAGCCTCCGGTCGCGGCTGCCCTTTTCGGCGGCGAGGACGCCGAGGACGGGCTCATGCGGATGCTGTACGAGCATTGCCGCGCAGTCGCGTATGCACTGGACTTCGCTCTCGGGATGATGCCGGAGCCTCCGCGGCTCGACGCGCAATGGACGCCTTCCGCGCGCCGCCAATTTCTCGACTTGCTCGGCGAGGGCAAAGAAGGACACGCGGCGTTCCGCGCGCTCGAGCACAGCGGTGCGCTGACGCAAGCGTTGCCCGAATGGCAGGCGATCAGGTGCTTGCCTCAGCGGAACGTCTACCACCGGTATCCCGTCGACGTGCACGCATTTGAAACCGTCGCCGCCGCCGTCTCTCTTCAACGCTCCGACGAGAATCTCGTCGCTCGTGTAGCGTCCGACGCACGCCCAGATTGGGACGTGTTCTTGCTTTCCTGCTTGCTGCACGACATCGGCAAGGGAACGAGTGAGGATCATTCGATTAGGGGCGAGGCCCTAGCGCGATCCGCCGCAGATCGCATCGGCCTCCCCGACGCCGATGCGGGCGAAGTTGCATGGCTTGTGCGAAACCACTTGCTGCTGTCGGACACTGCGACGCGGCGCGACATCGGGGACGAGTCACTCGTCGTCGAGACGGCCGAAACGGTCCGCACTCCCCGCCGCCTGCGGCTTCTGTTTCTCCTCTCGGTCGCGGACGGTATGGCAACGGGGCCGGCGGCGTGGTCGCCGTGGAAAGCCTCACTCGTCGCCGACCTGTTCATGAAAGTCATGCGCGTGCTCGAAAAAGGGGATCTCGTCAGCACCGACGCAAGTGACCTCGCGCGCTTGCGGCTCGCGGAGCTTCGTGGAGCGCTTGCTCGATTCACCGAACGCGACGTGGACAGAACGCTGTCCATGATGCCGCGCGCATGGTTGCTGTCTCAGTCCGTCGAGGCGTTGATCAGACAAGCGGCAATCATGATCGAGGCCGGCGATTCACCGGGGCCGCACGTGTATCGGATGCAAGCGGGCGAGCCCGGCGTGGCTGAAGTGACGGTGGTCGCCGCCGACCGGCCGGCCCTTCTCAGCAAAGTTTCCGGCGTTCTCGCTCTGCACGGCTTCAACGTGCTGTCGGCGCAAGTGTTCACGCGACGGGACGGGCTGGCGCTCGAGGTGTTTCGCGTCGACCAGCCGTCCGGCGGCGATTCCTTCGACCGCGTGATCGCCGATCTGCCCGGCGCGGTCGACGGCTCTCTCGAGCTCGACGCGCGCATTGCCGGGAAGCGTGCGGGATATGCCGGTCGAACGCCGAAGGGGAAGCAGGAACCGTCGCGCGTCATCGTCGACAACCGAGCGTCGGACTTCTACACGATCGTCGAAGTGCATGCGACCGACCGCATCGGACACCTCTATTCGGCTGCGCATGCGCTGGCCGACATCGGGTTGGATATTCATTTCGCCAAAGTCGCAACATATGCCGAGGATGTCGTCGAAGTATTCTACGTTCGCGATTTGCTCGGGCAGAAGCTACCGGGCGGCAAAGAGGCGCGTGCGATCGAGCAGGAGATACTCGGACGGCTTCCCGACTAAGTACTTCCCGACATTACCTATGCCGGCGAGTACCAAGGGTGCCGCCGCGTCACGACGTCGACCCGGACGCCTATGTCAAAGAGCCACGATGCAAAAGCTCTGAAACCGTCACGATTTGGTACCCCTGCAACTGCAGGCGCGGAATGACGATCGCAAGCACGTCGAGCGCGCGGCGTCGGTCGAATGGGAAACAGCAGTCGTGAGCGAGGATGATTCCTCCCGGCCGAATGTGCGCCAGCACATCCCGAGCCGCGCGGCGGGTGCTTTCGTGGCGCGCGTAACGATCGATCGCGATGCTCCAGAAAACCTCGCGGTGTCCGAGCTCACGCGCGATCTCGAGGACGCGCGGTGACGAAAGCCCGCGGGGCGGACGGAATAGGACCGGATGCCCCAGCGACAGCGCGCCGAACACGTCGTCTGCTCGCCTGATCTCGCTTTCGACAGCGCGCCTGGACAGACGGGTCAAGGTTCGATGGTCGAACGTGTGGTTGCCGATCTCATGGCCCTCCGCGATCTCCTCTCGCACCAGTACAGGATTCGCGAGCATGTGTGCGCCGGTGGTGAAGAACGTCGCATGTACCCGGTACCGGGCCAGCAGGTCGAGGACGCGAGGCGTCACGGTCGCATCCGGGCCGTCGTCGAACGTCAACGCGACGATTTTCCTCCGCACCGGGATGCGCGAGAACATGTCGTGGGTTACGAGCCCGTGCGGTACGCGAGCCGATGCGTGCGCAACCGTCCAGGCAGGCAGAGCCAGCCCGGCGGCGATGAAAGCAGCGAGAAGCCGGCGCCCGCCCAAGCGCATGCCGCAAGGCTAAGACCGCGAGGGACGTAGGACCAGGGGCGTATGCGCTATCTCTCGGTCACAAACACGGCAAACATGCGCAGGTATACTCGCCCGAACTGGAGCGCAACCATGCCGATTGATGCCAGCGAGCTTCGCCGAGTGATGGGTCACTTCGCCACCGGGGTGACGGTGGTGACGTCGATGCTCGACGGCCGGCCCTGCGCGATGACGGCAAACTCCGTCGCGTCGGTTTCGCTCTCTCCGCCCCTCGTGATGTTCTGTCCGGATAACGAATCCGAGACGCGCCGCGGGGTCGAGCAAAGCGGGTTCTTCGCCATCAATATTCTCGAAGAAGGCAGTGAGCGGATTTCCCGCGATTTCTCCGCGCGCGGTCCCAAGATCTGGGACGGCATCGGGTTCCACGCCGAGGAAACCGGCGCTCCGGTCTTCGAGGATTCCCTTGCGTGGGTGGATTGCTCGGTTTTTGCGCAATACCCCGGCGGTGATCACTTGATCGTTGTCGGCGAGATCCTGCGGGCGGATGCGCATGCGCACGGGAACCCCTTGCTGTTCTATCGCGGCGGCTATCACACATTGGGGTCGTAGATGCCGCACGCGCGCCGGAGATCGCTCGACATTTATTACGAGGATCTCGGAGGTCCGGAAGAGCGGACGGTTCTGTTTCTACATGGACTGCTCCTCTCGTTCGAGATGATGAAGCCGATCGCGGAAGGGTTCCACGGCAGCTTTCGCCCCGTGCTCGTCGAGTTGCACGGTCACGGCCGCTCCTCACGCCCGAAGGACCCGAGCGCGTATTCCATGATGGAGTTCGCGCAGGATGTCGTCGCCGTGGCCGACGAGCTCGGCGTCGAACGGATCGGCATATTCGGAACGTCGCTCGGCGCCGACGTCGCACTCGAAGCGATGCTCGATTACCCGGAACGCATTGCCGGTGCCGTTCTGGAGATGCCGGTTTTGGAGCAAGGCGCAAAGGTAGCGTCGCGAATGTTCAAGCCGTTTGCGCGTGCGTTGCGCTCACGTCACGCGCCGCGTGCGCTGAAGATCGCCTCGCGCCGAATTCCCAACATCAAAGCGTTTCCCGGCTTCGCCGACGCCGCAGCGCACCTCGCCACCGAGCCCGCGGCGGGAGCGGCCGTCATCGAAGGCTTGCTCGCCGAGGCCGAACGTGACCGGTGGAGCGACGTCGAGCGGTGTCAGATACCCGCGCTCGTCATTGCGCACGCGCTTGATCCTCTCCACGCGTTTGCCGACGCGCAGCACATCGCAAAGCGACTGCCGCGCGGTGAGCTCGTCCGTGCCTACAGCATCCTCGAGTTGCGCATTCGGCCGAAAAGGCTCGTCGCCGTCGCCGGACGATTCTTGGAGCAGGCGTTTGCAGAGGCTGAGCAGCCGGTGAAGAAGCGACGGCGCGGGGCGACCCAGCGCTAAGGCAGGAAGTTCATCGGGTTCGTGTGCTGCCCGTTGATGCGCACCTCGAAGTGCAAGTGGTCCCCGGTTGCATTTCCCGTTGCTCCACAGAGCGAGATCTTTTGCCGCTGCGTGACTTGCTGACCGTCGTGGACGAGCAGCTTCGAGTTGTGCGCGTAGAGAGTCGAAACGCCGCCGCCGTGGTCGATGATGACCATGTTCCCGTAGCCGCCGCCCCATTCCGCGGCGATCACCCTGCCGGCCTTCGATGCGCCGATCGGATCGCCGGTCCGGCAATCGATATCGACCCCGGTGTGGAACCCGCTGCCGCGGGGCCCATACGGCGACGTGATTTGCCCGCGAATCGGCCACACGAAGCCGCGCCGGCTCACGGCACCCGTGTTGATGGAACCACGCGACCGGATCAAGAAAAGAATGTGGTTTTGCTCAGCTTGCAGCGCCCGCACTTCGGACTCGTAGGCGTCAACGCGACGCGCGAACGCCGACTCGGCTTGGCGATGCGTTGAAAGCACGTCGGCGACGAGCGAAACTTGGTCGGCAACGTCCCGCGCCGCCGCCGCTTCGCGCGACCGCTCACGCAGTAATACCGTACGCACGACGGTCTCTTCGTGCCGGATCCGCACGATGTCCTCGACCTTCGTCTTGTCGAATGTCATAACGGATTCCATCGCCGTCGACCGGCCGAGGAACTCCGACATCGATCCGGACGTCAGCCACGCTTCGGCGGCACCCGGTCCCATGATGTAGAGGTCGCGCGCGCGGGCCCCGATCTCTGCGGCGAAAGCGGCTCGTCGCGCGTCGAGCTTCGCGAGGTGCCGTTCGCTGGCGGCGATCCGGGCCCGAACGAGCGCGTAGCGGCCGCGAATCAGCGCGAGACGCGACGTCTGGGTGTTCAGCTGGGCCGCGATGGAATGAATCGTGGCGAGAAGCTGGGCGTCGGTGCTCTTCGCTTGATAGAGCCTGGCGCGGGCTGCGCGAAGCTGGCGACGGGTCTCACTCAGCCGGTCGGCGTTCGATCGCGCATGCGCGGCCGGCGCAAACGTTGTGGAGATGAGAAGAAGGCTGAGTCCCGCGATCACGGCTCGCCGCGCGCCTGCCTTCCTCAAACGACCACGCCCCCCATCGTCTTCCGGTTTGTCCGATTTCGGCAACCGGCTACTCAGGTCTGTCTACCAAACCCGGGGGTCCGAGGCAAAGACGGTTCGCCCGTCGCGCCTCCGACCTGCGAGAATGCGCGCGAGCCACTTCGGAGGGTTCGGAGCCGATGACGCAGATCCCGCCAGCCGGCGACAGGCATACCGAAGCGCTCGCCGAGGTCCTGGGGGCCCTCGCGTACGCGCTGTTGCGAGTGTTCCAGCTCTCCGCCGCCGCGACGGCCACAGCCCCGTCGATGGCGCTGGCGGAGGCGCAAGCGCTCTTCGCGGCCGAGGAGCTCGAGCGCTATCGCGCCCTTCGGCGCCGCATCGACCGGATCGCCGCGGACACCGAATGGACCCTCGTTCGCTTTCGCGGACCGCTCGACGCGTTCTTCGACACGGCGCCCACGCACGACTGGCTGAGCGTGCAAGTTTTTCAGTTCCTCGGCGACGCGATCGCGGCCGACTTCGCCGGGCTGCTCGCGCTGCGGATCGACGCCGCGTCGGCGGAAAGCGTTCGCGAGGCGCTCGGCTCACGGGCCGCGCACGAGGCATTCGCGTTGGAGCAGGCTCGCGCGGCGATGGCCGAAGACCCGTCGGCGACCGGTCGCGCCGTGAAAGTGGCCGGAACGATCGTCGGCACCGCGCTCAGCACACTGAGAGCCGCGATCCTCGAATCTGATGCCCTCGGCGTCGTACTCGGTGGCGAAGAGGAAGTGAAGTGGCTCGTGATGGAACTGCTCGCAAATCATCGCGAGCGGCTCGAGCGGCTCGGCATCGAGCAGGTGGAGTAGCCGACTCAGTGCGTCGGTAGCTTCTCGGACGCGCGAAGGCGCTGGCTCATCACGATCAGCATTTTCTTCGCCACTTGCGGCATGTGATCGAGCAACGGCATGAAGCTCCACGAAACGAGCGACAGCGTACGGACGTCCGACTCTGCCTTCACCGTCGCCGAACGGGGATGGTGATCGATGAGCGACATTTCGCCGAAGTAGTCGCCGGACGTCAAGGTGGCGCGGGTCCGACCGGCGCTCGAGACCTTGCACGTTCCGTCGAGGATCAAGTGAAACGCGGCACCACTTTCGCCTTCCGTGACGATCACTTGTCCGGCTTTGAACTCAACCTCTTTCGACGCTTTGTAAATTGCGTCGAGCTCTTTCTTGCCGAGGCCTTCGAAAAGAGGGACGTTCTTCAACAGCGCCACTGCTTCGCTCTTTCCCATCCGAACACCCCCGGTCGGCAGACGACCGCCATGATAGAGGAGAGATGCGGTCCTAGGCAGGCGAGGGCGTCGGGTCCGGCACCGGCGTCGGAGCCGGCGGTGGAAGCGCGTCAGGGCTCTGTGCCGGTGAAGGAGACGGCGTCGGAGAGGGTGGGCGCGCGGGCGCCGGCGCGGGCGCGGGCGCGAGATACCTCTCGAGTGAGCCGACGCCGAGGTTCTCGCTTTTCAGAATGCGCATCATCTTGAGGAGGTCGTTGTACAGCGTCGGCTTGAAGTGCATGAGGATGATGTCGCCGGGCCGCAATTTCGATCCCGACCACGTCTTCAGCACGCCGCCGCCGTAGGTCGCCGACCAGTTGACGGCGGCCGTGAGCCCGCAGTCCGACGTCGCCCGCAACGTGCGCGCATCGTAGGAACCGTAGGGTGGGCGGAACAATGTGGGCGTCCGGCCGAACAGCGAACGGTAATGGCGCATCGGCCCGCAGATTCCGGACGGAATCGATACCCGCCCTACGTACAACGCCGACGCCGTCGGTGCGACCGGAGGTTCCGGCGCGTGCGTTTCGGCGGCTACGGCCGGCGACGAAGACACCGGTGCCGCTTCGGGAAGGCTCGACGGCGGAGTCCAGACGACGAGCGGGCTCGAGGCATGCGTATGCGCAGCTTGCGTCTCGACGGCGAGGACAGAAAGTGCCGTCACAGAGATCGCGACGCTGAAAACGATCCCGACCAAGCGGAAAGAGCGCATCCCACTCCCATCTATTGCACAGCCTCGGTGCAAAGTCCTTGTCCAAAAGGACAGACTCCCGGTCTGATTGAAAGGTTGCCGGGTAGGCTTGACGTCGATGAGCCCCGTGGAGGGAGAGGACCGTAGCGGTCGCGTGCTTCGCCGCGGTCCCGTGCGCGCCGCACCGCAAGAAGACGAGCGATTGCTGTCGGGCCCGGCGCCGGGCTTCCTCGATACGGACCCGTGGCGCGTCCTTCGCATTCAAGCGGAGTTCGTCGAAGGGTTCGAGGAGCTCGCGCGCGTCGGGGATGCCGTATCGGTGTTCGGTTCCGCGCGTGTTACGGAGATGGATCCGGTGTACGCCGCCGCGCGCGAGCTGGGTGCGCGGCTGGTCGAGCACGGGTACGCGGTGATCACCGGCGGTGGACCCGGCCTGATGGAAGCGACGAACAGAGGTGCGTCCGATGCCGGCGGGCTTTCGATCGGCTGCAACATCGAGCTACCGTTCGAGCAGCACATCAACGAATACGTGAATCTCGGTATCGAGTTTCGGTACTTCTTCGTCCGCAAGATGATGTTCGTAAAATATGCGCAAGCGTTCGTCATATTTCCCGGAGGCCTCGGGACGCTCGACGAATTGTTCGAGGCGGCGACGCTCATCCAAACGGGAAAAGTTCGCCACTTTCCGCTGATCCTCTTCGGCACAGACTATTGGACCGGGCTCAAGACGTGGCTGGCGGAACGCCCGCTCGCCGAAAACAAGATCGCACCGATCGACATGGACCTGTTTTCCCTCACCGACGATCTCGGCGAAGCCGTTGAGATCATTGATCGCGCTCGCGCCGCGAGCCGTCGCGAAGGCGACGTAGCGGCACCGTGAGCGTCAGCCCCGAGCCGCGGCGAATATTCGAGTAACGAATTTCGGGACGCCGCGTAGCTCGATGATCCTCGATGAGATTCGTGTGAGCACGCCCAGCGCGTCGTCCATGTCGTCGCCGAGTGAAAGATACGGCGTGACGGCCAGCCGGTCTGTTTCGATCTCGAGCATCTCGCGAAATTTTGCGCCGCCGTCGGTCATGGCACCGTCGTCGTCGAGGAATCCGCGGTCGATCATCCGCCTCGTCGCGGCCCGCGTTTCCTCGAGTGGCCATTGACGCCAGTCGAAATACGCGCCGGGCTTTCCGCTGTATGCCGAGTCGAGCGCCAGCGCTTCGAGTGCGTCGAGCCCGTGGGCAACGAGGACGGCAATGTGTCCGTCGCCGCGGTATTCACGGAGAAGCATCGCCGCCTGCCACAGGGCGACGCGGTCGTCTTCGGGCCAGGGCAGGCCGGCGAACGCCGCAAACAGCGAGCGGCCTTCCGGACGGCACGCTTCCGCGGCGGCGCGAAGATAGCCCAGTGTCTTCCTGATGTCCGCGTCGTCGACGCCGTCGAGAACGCGTTTCATGACCCGCTCCGCGGCGCGGCGGCCGGCGCCGATCGCGTCGTCGGGCGACACGAGGTCCCACCGAACGCCGTACCGCACCGCCTCCGGGCTGAACGAAAAGAACGCCGCGGCGACCACTTCGGGATGCGCGCGGCCCATCGGCGCCGCACGCAGGCAGAAATATGCTTGGAATTGGTCCAAACCGAGGCCGGCGAATTCGTCGAAGGTTTCTTTGGCGAAGTAAACCGTGACGGCGATCGGCTCGACGGACCCGTGGAATTTCCGCGCGATGTTCGGCTGCATGTTCCGCACGATAGCCGTGTGTCGCGAACGGGTCACCTTGGCGTATCGTGGCTCTTTCCGTCAGGAGACGAGCTAATGGCGCGCGAGGTTGCGGTTTCTCGTTCGGCTGTTGATCGCGCGTGGCCGTCCTTTGCCGCCGCCGGCTTCGCGCTGCTGCTCGCCCGGCAAGCGGTCGCCCCGTCGTTTCTCCCGTTCATCTACGGATGGATACTCGTCGGGGCGTTCGTTCTCGCGCGCGGGTCCGACGATGCAGGGAACGTGCACCCGGCTCTTGTGCTGGTCGCCGGCGTCTCCGCTCTTTTTGCGGCACGAGCGGCGACGGGAATCGGGATCCCGGTACGAAGCGGGGCGAACGCCGTCTTCATGAACCTGCTGGCGGCGATTGCCGAGGAGATGTTTTTTCGGCGATACCTGTACGCGAAGGTGGCGCGACGCGGCCACGCGCTCGCCATCATCGTAACGGCGCTGCTGTTTGCGCTCATTCATGTGCCGGCCTACGGGACGGCCGCGTTTCCCGTTGACCTCGGGGCCGGATTGCTGCTGTCGTGGCAGCGGTGGGCGTCGGGGCGATGGGAAATGCCGGCCGTCACGCACGCGACCGCGAATCTTCTGGTGATGATGAGGTGAGTCGATGAGGAAAGTGATCGTTCTCGTGTTGTTTGCCGCCGCGGCATGCGGCGGATCGCCCCGATCCGGCGCGGTGACCATCGGTGCCGTGTATCCGCTGACGGGCCCACAAGGCGCCGGCGGCGTCGAGGAATCTCGCGGCGTTCGTGTCGCCGTCGAGCTGGTGAATCAAGCCGGCGGCGTCGGCGGACATCCCATTCGTGTGCGGTGGGTGGACACGCCGGGTTCCGACGCCGCGCCGGGCGCTATCAAAGCGCTCGCCGACGACGGCATTCGCCTCGTCATCGGAAGTCACGGCAGCACGATCTCGCGACCGGCAGCCGACGCCGCGGCAAATCGCGGCATGCTTTTTTGGGAAACGGGCGCCGTCGGAGACATGACCGGAAACGGGGCGGGAGATCTTGTGTTCCGCGTATCGCCGACCGGCGGCGTCCTGGGTCGCGCGGCCGTCGAGTTCATCGCGGATCGTCTCGCGCCGCTGATGCGTCGTCGTGCCGCGTCGCTCCGTTTTGCCGTTGCGTACGTGGACGACGTGTACGGCTCCAGCGTCGCCGGCGGCGCGATCCGGCAGATTCGCGACATGGGGCTGGCGTATGCCGGGGCGGTGTCGTACAACGCCCAAACGCTACGCCCCGCCGACGTCGTCCACCGAATCGCGCAGCTGCGTCCCGACGTCTTGTTCGTCACCGCCTACATCGACGACGGCGTCGCGCTTCGCAAGGAGTCCATCCGCCAGCACCTTCCGTTGGTTGCGAGCATCGGGACGTCGTCGAGCTACTGCCATCCCGAGTTCGGGGCGCGTCTCGGAAAGGCCGCGACGGGACTCTTCGCTTCCGACAAGCCGAATTCCTCGTTGAATCCGGCCGGGTTGTCGGCCGACTCTCGCGCGGTGCTTGAACGCGCGAACACGCTCCACCGGCGCCGGTACGGCGCCGAGATGGATGCACCAGGGCTCGCCGGCTTTGCCGCTGCGTGGGCGCTCTTTCACGAAGTGATGCCGCGCGCAACGACGTTTTCTCCGTCGGCGATCGCCGAAGCCGCGCGCGCCGTCCGCATCCCGAGAGGCGGTTTGCCGAACGGGAGCGGCCTCGAATTCGGCGCGCCCGGAACGCCGGAAGCCGGCGCCAACATGCGCGCGATGAGCGTCATCTGGGAATGGACGACGGACGGGAAAAGAACGGTCGTATGGCCGCCCGAATACGCGACCGCGCCGATTCAGCCGTTGCGGATTGCATGAGGGGCAAGCGTGAGGCTGTCGCCGGCGCGATCATCGTCGCTGCGTATATTGCGTCTGCAGCGATTAGCGGACATCTCAGCGTGCTTGCCCGGCGGCCGTTGCTGGAGGGGAGCGGCCCGCCGCCGCCGTACCGCTGGGTGAAACCGCCGGCATCCCTCGCGGCGACGAACCAAAAACCCGATTCGGTGAAGATTCCGGTCAAGCTCTCGCCCCCGGAACGCGGAGCGGGCGTGTATTCGACGCAAGACTTGCAAGCGACGCTCGTCGTCGAGCCGGGCTCCTTTGCGGCGCCGGAAACTGGATCGCTCACGCTGTCGGTCACGCCACTCGATCCCGCACAATTCGCGGCCCCGGCGGGAAAGCTCACCATCGCAGGAAACGTCTACAAGATAGAGGCGCGGACGGCGGCCGGCGCTCTGGTCGAGCCGTCCAAGGAGCCGGCGCACGCCGTGCTCGTCTATCCGCTCACGACCGTGCTCGCCACGCACACGCTGCTGACCTCACCCGACGCGCGCACGTGGACGCCGGTTCCGGGCACGAACGATTCTCCGGCGACGCAACAGGTTTCCGCCGACGTAACCAAGCTGGGGTACTTCGCCGTCGGAGAAGCAAAGCGCAAGGTGACTCCTCCAAAGAAGTCGGGCGGAGTCGTCACCGTGATCGTCGTCGTCGTGGTTGTCGGCGGTGCTCTCGGCGCGGTGCTGTGGCGGCGGAAGCTCGAACGCAGGAGGCGAGCGGCACGAAAGAGGCGGGGTACGAAGCGCCGCTGAGAGCGCGTTGGCGCATCAAGGCTACGACACCCTACGATCCCGACATGCCCGAACAGCGAAAGACCGAGCCGAGGCGACGTCCGCCTGCTTCACCGCGCCGTGGCCGCGAACGCGAAGACTGGAGCGCGCCGGTGCCGCTCGGCGGCGGCTGGCGCTTGCAGTATCACAAGGCGACCGGTGAGGAATTCACGCATTACCGGTTGCTGCCTCCTCCGAACGCGTGCAAGGAGGGCCAACCGCGGGATCTCCCGCGCATCACGGCGCTGGACACGTTGCGCGTCTTGCCGTGGTTGCAACGGATGTTCAAGTCGCCGGACGGCCCCCGGCTGTTTCGTCCGCTCGCGTGCGGTGAACCGGGCGCCGTCGATAAGGCGCAACGCGACCTGCGGGTCGTCGACAAGCAAGCGCGCGTCTGGACGGAACGCGAGGGACCGGCGTGAGCGCGGTTCGGATAACATCCGCGCGCTTCCACACGATCAAGGAGACCCGATGATCCGGCGAGTGTTTCTGATTTCAGTTGGTCTTTCGCTCTGCCTCGTAGGATGTGCATCAAAGAAGACGCCTTCGTCGAGCGTCGGGGCCTGCGACGCGGCAAGCGTGACCGGCGAGCTCGGCAAGAAACCGTCGGTAACGATCAACAGTGATTGCACGTTGCCGACGACGCTCGTGACCAAAGACATCGTCGTCGGCACCGGCGCCGAGGCGGCGTCGGGGAAGAATCTCACGATGCAATACGTGGGTGTGGCCTATTCGACGAAGCAAGAGTTCGATGCGTCCTGGAACAGCGGAAACCCGTTCCAATTCAAGCTGGGCGCCGGCATGGTCATCCGGGGATGGGATCAAGGCATCGTCGGGATGAAAGTCGGCGGCCGCCGCTTGCTGATCATCCCACCGGATTTGGGCTACGGAACGCAGGGCGCCGGCGGCGGCGCCATCAAGCCAAACGAAACGCTCGTGTTCGCCGTCGATCTCGTCGCCGTCGCCTAGTTTTCCGGGGCGATCGGAATCGTCAAGTAGCTCTCTTGACCGAGGCCGTGCAGTACCGTGTTCAGCGCCGGCTTCAGCAGCGTCAAGTGTGTCGGTGTGTCTGCTGAGTAAATGTCGAGCCGGATCCGGTGGTCGGCGGCGAACACTTTCGCCATCGGCCAGATCTCGATGTCGTACGACACCGGCTGCCCTTGCGGCGGCGGTGCGATGTGGCCGCTGTCGTCATAGTGCTGTGCTCTGATTACGTCGCCGCTCACCGAATCGAACTCGCTGTTGTTCGTATCGAGCGTTCGGTGTGAGGCTCGCAAGTAGCCTTCGGTGATCAACAGCGCGGTGCCGTCGGGCGCGACGTCGGAGATCTTCACGATGAAGTCCGTGTCGTGGTAGGGCGGTAGCTGCTGGAGCAACCCTGAGTCGGAAACGGGGTCGATTTTCCGCAGTCCGATCGTCTCTGCCGTCAAGTGCAAGTTGATCGGGCCGGTGACGCGCACCGGTGAACCGAACGCGGCCGTCGAATACGAAAGGCCTTTTGGCTCGTCCGTGCGTTGATCCCACGCCGGCATCGGGATGCTTCCCGATGCTGCGTTGTCGTAGCGCGACAGGAGCTCGGCGGTGCCGGCCGTCGGATTGGCGACGTATGAGTCGCCGGCTTCCGCGCCGGTAGGCGCGTCGACGGACAGCAGATTCCCGGCTCGCAAGTATCGCCGCTCGTACGTCGCGGCCGGCGGCCACGCGTTCGTTTGCTGCCACGACCCGGTTGTGTCGAGCAGTGCTCCGTTTCCGAGACGGTAGTACCAAACGCGAGGCTTCCCTGCCGCCATGAACGACGGAACCGGGCCCGCGTCGAGCCAGTGGTGATACCACTCGGCAAGCAATGCGCTCAGGACCGACGGATTGGAGCCGTCCACCGGCGGACCGGGGTTCGCCGGTGTGATGAAGTGTGTGTTGCTGTGGTTCCACGGCCCGATGACCGCGTAGTTCGGGCCGTGACCGGACGGGTCGGCGTATTCCTGCTGCAGCGCCTTTTCGATCGTCAGGAGTTGTCCCCGCGTGAACGCGTCGAACTCGCCTGCGAGGTGCAGCGTCGGTACGCGCAAGTTTCCGATGCGGGGCAGGATCGAGGAGTCTTTGTACAGATCTTGGCTATACGGGGGCGTGCTTGCGTTCGAGTCGTACCTGGCGTCTTCGTACGGTGCCTCGATGTAGTGCGGGATCATCGGGTCGTTCTTCGTCAAGTGGTCCGTCCATGCCGCTTGTCCCTGCGGCGTGTTGAGGTCGAGCGGAGGCGCCGTGTAGTAGCCGGTCGTGCCGGCCGACCAGACGGTGCCGAATGATCCGATCACGATGCCGCCGTGGTAGACGATGTCGCGGTACAGGTCTCCGTATGCGCGCTGTGGTGCGATGGCGGCAAGATCCGGCGGGGGACCGCTTAGCCCGTCTGTTCCGCCCCACGGTGTGTTTCGGTCATAGCTCCAGGTCGACGGGATCGACGCGACGAGGTACTGGATGATGCCCGAGTACGAGCCGCCGAACATTCCGACTTTGTTCTTGCAAATGCTGTGACCGTTCACTTGCAGATATGGAGCTTGGGCGACGACCGACGCCGCGTCGAGCTGCTCGCGCTTGGAGAAGACGATGTCGTACTCGCCGTTCGATCCCCCGTTGCCGCGCGCGTCTATTTCGATGAGAACGAATCCTTGCGCCGGTGTTGCAAGGAATCCGGCACCTTCACTTGCGCGAAGCTCTTTGCGGTACGGCGTGTGCTCGACGAGACAGGGATACGGCCCGTTTTCGGGCGCGTCGGGCAAGTAGATGTCCGAGTCGATGAGGATTCCGTCGTCCATCGTGAACCGGTGATCTTTGATCGTCGTCGGCACGGGCGTGTCGGCGCGGACGAACGCCGCCGGCGCGAGCGTGGCAAGTACGAGCGCGAACAGCGCCAGGCGTCGGAATGTCACGTGAGCCCTCCCTGAAAGATGCGCTCTCTCAACGCATTACCCACAAGGTTCGTCGGCGGCCCGGCCGAGTCCTGCCGGTTCAGTCGTCGGCGCCCGGGCGGGTCCGGTCTTGCTTGCGTCGCGCCCGGATCCGTTTTTCTTGCAGCCGCTGCTCCTTGGCGCCCCTCGACGGCCTTGTCGGCCGGCGCGGGGGCGGAGGCGGGGCAAGCGCCCGCGCGAGCATCTCGGCGAATCGCTCGGACGCGAGGGCTCGGTTTTCGGCCTGCGTGCGCGCGTCCTGTGCCACAACATGCAGTACGCCGTCGGAATCGATGCGAGACCGCAACGCCTCGAGGATTCGCGCTCGGCGACGCGGCCCGAGGCTGGGCGAACCGGTCACGTCGAAAAGCAACTCTGCTTTCGTCGAACGGCGGTTGACGTTCTGACCCCCGGGACCGCCGCTGCGCGAAAACCGAAACTGGATCTCATCGTCTGGAATTTCGAGCGATCGCGTGACGCGCATTCCGTCAGACTAGATCGGATCCTTCGCGCTTTACAGGAGCCGGAGCTGCTCCGGTTTGTCGTCCGGCTTCGGCGCGTCCGCCTTCTCGCGACGGAAGCGAGGCGCCAAGGGTGCGCGCGGCTTCACGCCCCCTGCGCGGCGAACCTCGTCGCCGACGCGTTGCGCGAGTTCTTTTCGATCCGCCGGCGGCGCGTACGCCTTCGGGTACATCTCCTCGTACCGCGGGACGAGGTCGGGATACGTCTCTTTCAACCACGCCATGTATTCCTCGCGCACGACCGGTCGAAGATGCAGAAGGATTGGTGAGACGTGCGTCGCTCCGGCGTCGACCGCCGCTCGAACAACGGCTCGGATCTTTTTCTGGTCGTCGGTTATGCCGGGAAGGACGGGCGCAACCATGACCCCGGTCGGGATGCCGGCCTCATTTAGCTTAGCCACGGCCTCGATGCGCTTCTTCGGATGCGGCGTACCGGGTTCGGACGTGTGCCACGCGTCTTCGTCCAGCGTGCCGATCGAAAACGCCGCCGAAACCTCCGTGACTTGTGCTGCTTCCTTCAAAAGGTCGAGATCGCGGAGGATCAGCGTTCCCTTCGTGAGAATCGAAAAGGGATTCCGGTAGTCGGTGAGCGCCGGCAGGATGCCGCGCATCAATTGGTAACGGCCCTCGGCGCGTTGATACGGATCAGTTCCGGTTCCCATCGCGATGTGCTCGCCTTTCCACTTCTTTGAAGCGAGCTGCCGCCGAAGCAGTTCGGGAGCATTGACCTTCACGACGATCTTCGTTTCGAAGTCGCGCCCCGCATTCATGTCGAGGTACGTGTGCGTGACGCGAGCGAAGCAGTAGGAGCACGAATGGGAGCATCCCCTGTACGGGTTGATCGTCCATTTGAAGGGCAGGAAGTTGCCGGGAACGTGGTTGATGATCGACTTCGCTTCGGCCTCGATGAACTCCATCCCCCGGAACTCGGGCGTGTCGAAGGTCCGTCGGCGGAGCTCGAACAGCTGTTCGGGTGGCATGGGCACACGATAGACGGGGCGCGCGACATCGGCAACGGGGTTTTTGCCGCGCCGCAAGAATCAACGTGCTCGGCCTGGCGTGGCTCACCAGGCTCGTCGTACCGTCGATGATCGAGCGCGGCTCGGGTCACATCGTGAACATCGCCCCGAACGCAGGTATGGTCGGGGTTCCGTTCAACGCAACGTATTCGGCAAGCAAGCACGCGGTTGTTGGATTTAGTCGCCGCTAAGAGCAGAGCTGCGTGACCGCAACGTCGGGGTGTCCGTGATCTGCCCCGGTTTCGTCGAAGGTGAGCGCATCACCGAGAACTTCGACGGGAAGAAGCCGCCGGCGATGGCCGGAACCGTTACGAAGCAGCAAGTTGCGAAGGCAGTCGTGAAGGCAATTCAGAGCAACCGCGGCGAGATCATCGTGAACAAGGGCCTCGGCAAGGTGGTCGAATGGTTCGAAGCGATGGCGCCGGACTTCACGGCGACGACGATGCGGCGCTCCGGCGTCGACCGATTGTTCCGGGACGCAGCCGAGCAGAAGAAAGGCTAGGCCGGCGGCGTCTCGAGCTCGAGGACGGCCTCGACGGCAGCGCGAACGGGCTCACCGCACAGACGGGCGACGATTTCGAGTGCGATGTCGATGCCGCTGGTGACGCCGCCGCCGCTCACGAGATCTCCGTCCCACACGACGCGTTGGGGAACGAGCTCGAACTTTTCGCCGCGCCGCTCCATCAGCTCGCGGAGCTCTGCGCGGCTGTGCCAATGCGTGTTTGCACGCCGGCCGGCAAGAAGACCGGCCTCCGCGAGCAAGAAGGCACCGGTGCAAACGGATGCAACGATGCCTGCCTGCTCGGCGCGCTCGCGAACAAAAGCGATCGATGAACCCTTCTTTTGCTCGATGCGTCGTCCCGCGGTTTCGCTGTTGCTGCCGCCGCCGGGGAGGAACAGCACGTCGAGCGGCGGGCATGATTCGAATGACTCCGTTGCGTCGATACTCATGCCGTGCGCCAAACGGATCGGACCGTGCTTTTCGGCGACGAGCCGAACAGTCAAGGTGGGCGCCGGGACGAACGGCGCCACGTCGCCGACGGCACCGAACACCCGGTACGGCCCGACGATGTCGAGCTCGTCGGCTCCTTCGAATACGAATATGCCCACTTCCATTCGGACGAGTGTACCGAGCGGAAACCGGCGAGGACGCGGAACTAATGTCTCGTGAGATTTTCAGCATCGGGCACTCGACACATACGCTCGAGAAGTTCGTCGAGTTGGCGCAGATGCACGGCATCACGGTGCTCGCGGACGTTCGAACAGCACCTCGCTCTCGACGCGTCCCGCATTTCAACAGCGAGTTCTTCGGCGCGTCGCTCGCCCAGCGGGGCATCGCGTACCGGCCGATGCCTGCGCTTGGCGGTCTCCGTCGTCCGGACCCGGGCTCGAAAAACCTCGGGTGGAAGGTGCCGGGGTTCCGTGCGTACGCGGATTACATGCAAACGCCGGCGTTCGAGGAATCTCTCGCGGAGCTCGTGGCCGTGGCCGAGGAACGCACCACTGCATACATGTGCGCGGAAGGTCTGTGGTGGAAATGCCATCGCCGCCTTATCTCCGACGCGCTGTCGGTTCGTGGGTGGACCGTGCGGCACATCCTTTCCGACGGAAAGATGGTGGATCACGTTCTCCCGGAGTTCGCTGTGATCGAAGGCACGCGACTTTCGTATCCCCCCGCTCAATCGTCGCTCGACGTTTGACGACCCGGGCGCTCTCGAAGCCGTAGACTCTCCAAAGGGTGTTTCGGTGAGACGGACGGCGCTTGCTCTTGCCGCTTCGGCGGTAGTAGCTACCTCGTTGCCGGGCGTGCTCGCTCGGGCCCAGACGCCGACTCGCCGGCCGGTCGTCTACGAAGTCGCGCAAACCGGAACGGTCGATCCGCTCAGCGCACACCACACACAACGCGGTCTTCGCATAGCGGATGCCGCGGATGCCGCGGCCGTCTTGGTTCGCATCGATACACCGGGCGGCCTTGATTCTTCGATGCGCGAGATCATCAAATCCGTCCTTGCGTCACCCGTCCCCGTTGTGTGCTGGGTTGGTCCTCCCGGTGCGCGTGCCGCCTCTGCCGGCGCCTTCATACTGACCGGGTGTCCCGTCGCGGCGATGGCGCCGGGAACGAACGTCGGCGCCGCGCATCCCGTCGGATTCTCCGGCGAAGTCATGGCCGAAAAGATTACGAATGATGCGGCTGCGTACATCCGGTCGCTGGCCGAGCGGTGGGGCCGCAACCCCGACTGGGCCGAAAAGGCAGTGCGGGATTCGGTAAGCGTGTCTGCACAAGAAGCACTCAAGCTTCATGCGATCGATGTGATTGCGCCGACGCGAGCCTCGCTGTTCGCGTCGCTCGAAGGTCGATCGATCCGCACGGCCGCAGGCGACGTCACCGTTCATCTTGCTGGAGCCTCGGTCGTCGTCGTCCGCCCCACGATCGGGGAGTCGTTGCTTCACGGACTCGTCGACCCGAACATCGCCTTTCTGTTCTTCGTTTTTGGCATCGCCGGCATCGTGTTCGAGGTCTTGCATCCCGGCATCAATATTCCGGGCGTGATCGGCATCGTTCTGCTCATCACGTCGTTCGTCATCCTCGGCATGCTGCCGGTCAACATCGGCGGGTTGATTCTGATCGCTGCTGCGATCGTCTTCTTCATCATCGATCTCAAGGTTGCCGGGCACGGCGTCCCGACTGCAGCGGGAATCATCTCGCTCGTCTTCGGGGGCCTCTTCTTGTTCGACGCCGCCATTCCCAATGCTCGCGTGTCGCGTGCGCTCATCGTGGGTGTCGCGCTGGCCATCGCCGGATTCTTCTCCTTTGCGTTACGAGCTGCCCTTCGCGCACGACATGAGCCCGTCACGGCAGGACCCGAACGCCTCGTCGGTACTGAGGGTGTCGTCGAGCGAGATCTTGATCCGGCGGGACTCGTTCGCGCGGGGGGAGAGTCCTGGAGCGCGACCTCGGCGCGAGGAAGCATCGTTGCCGGTTCCGCGGTGCGTGTCACGGCGGTGCGTGGCGTTTCACTCGAAGTCGAACTACTGGGTGGCGATGCCGGGCAAAGTGCCCGGCACGAAGGAACGGAGGTGTCGTGAGTTGATTCCGCTCATTGTCGCAGGATCGGTCATTGTGATTTTCATACTCATTATTCTCCCGCTGTCGCTCAAGATCGCGCGTGAGTACCAACGTATCGTCGTGTTTCGCCTCGGACGCGTTACCGGGCTGCGCGGGCCGGGCATCGTGTTCCTCATTCCGATCGTCGACCGCCCGGTGTGGGTCGACTTGCGCGAGTTCTTCCTGGAGATCCCGCATCAAACTTCCATCACGAAAGACAATGCACCGATTTCGATCGACTTCATCATCTTCTACAAAGTCGTCGACTCCATCATGAGCGTGGTTCAAGTTCAGGACTTCGCCGGTGCCGCGCAAAATGTTGCGGCGACGACCTTGCGGTCGGTCGTCGGGGACATTTCGTTGGACGACGTCCTCGCGAAGCGTGAGGAGATCAACCAAGTACTTCGCGCGAAGCTTGACGAGATTACAGAGCGGTGGGGTGTCAAGGTGACCATCGTGGAAATTCGCGAGATCATTCCGCCGCCGGCCGTGCAAGAGGCGCTGACCCGCTAGATGTCCGTGGAACGCTCTCGCCGCGCCGTCGTCACAGAAGCCGACGGCACCAAGCAAGCAGCAGTTACCGTCGC
>JAIVGO010000050.1 GCA_020201525.1 Actinomycetota bacterium
CACTCATCTCGTACACGAGCGGGACGACCGGACGTCCCAAAGGCGTGATGCTGACGCACGCGAACATGCTCTTTCAAGGGCAGAACACGGCCAAGGTCGTCGACTTGCGAGAAGGAGACCGGTCCGTCCACTGCTTGCCGCTTGCGCACCTGTTCGGCTTCGGCGCGAGCGTGATCGGAAACTTGTTCAAAGTCACCGGCTTACTGATGCGTTGGTTCACGGCCGAAGCATTCTTCGACGGAGTGAACAATCTCGGCGGGACGAACAGCAGTGTGGTGCCGACGATGCTCGTGTACATGCTGTCGCATCCGGAGTTCGACGACGTCGACTGGTCGAACTTTCGGTGGATCGTCGTCGGCGCTGCGCCGGTCCCGATCGAATTGGCAGACGAGTTTGAAAAACGTACCGGCGCAAAAGTCCTCGAGGGATACGGCCTCACGGAAACGTCGCCTGCGGCGACGCTCAACCGCTCCGACGAGCCGCGGCGTCCTGGATCGTGCGGTCGTCCCGTACCGAACGTGGACATCAAGATCGTCGATGACGACGGGAACGAGCTTCTCGCCGGCGCGCCGGGCGAGGTCTGTATCAAAGGCCCGAACGTGATGAAGGGCTACTACAAGATGTCGGAGGAAACGGCACGCACCATCAAGGATGGTTGGTTTTTGTCGGGTGACGTAGGTCACCTCGACGAGGACGGTTATCTCTACATCACCGAACGAAAGAAAGACCTCATCATTCGCGGTGGCTTCAACATCTTCCCGCGCGACATCGAAGAAGTTCTGTACGGGCATCACGCGGTGTCGGAGGCGGCCGTCGTCGGTATCCCCGACGCGAAGCTCGGCGAGCAAGTGATCGCATATGTCGTTCTCCGGCCGAGTCAGACCGCAAGCGAGGAAGAGCTTATGCAGTTGTGCCGGGAACGTCTCGCGAAATATAAGACGCCGTCCGGCGTGCGCTTCATCGACGCTCTTCCGAAGAATCCGATCGGCAAGATTCTCAAAAAGGATCTGCGGGAGTTGGCGAAGGCCGAGCGGGGCATTGCCGAGCCCGCCCCTCGGGGGTAGGCTCGGCATACGGGCACAAAGTTGGAGGGATCACCGATGACCGGCGGGAATCGACGCATCGACCGCATCTTGGATGCGGGCTTTTTGGACGGATTGACCGCGCGTCCGCTTCCCGAAGTCCGTGCTCTTCGCGGCGAGACCGAAGAAGAAGAAGCGCTTCTTTCCTACGAACGGCGCTTGCTACACGGGCGGATGGACATTCTGCGCGCCGAGCGCGAGCGGCGAGCCGGCAAGGGCGGATCGCTTCTCGAGCGGTTGCCGGAGATTCTCGCCGACGACGCGATTCCGAGCCGCGGTTCGATGCCGCGCGGCGATCCGCCTTCGCTCGATCATCCCCGCCGGCGCGTCGAGAAGCTCGTGTCCGATCAAACGCTTGCCAATATGGCCGACCTGTCTGATCCACAACTCGATGCGATCATTGCCACCCTCGAACAGGCCGAACATGAGGTGTCGGAACAGCGCAAGTCGGTTCTTGCCGTTCTCGATGCACTTACCGGCGAGATCGGACGGCGGTACGGCAGCGGTGAAGCGAACCCAGAAGACGTGCTCACCGGGGGCGCGTAAGACTCGAGCTTGGCCGCGCTATGGGGCAGCCGCACTAGAGCCGAACACTCCGAAGAGACTATGGATTCCTAGGATGATGGCGCCGACAATAGGCCGTGCCCATGACCAATGTCCGCCCACGTACCGATTGTCCGCGCGTCCTCATCGTCGATGACGACTCGCTGATCCGCGATTTGGTCAAGACCGTGCTCGAAGATGAGAACTATATCTTGGAAGAAGCTCATGACGGCCGGCAGGCGCTGGACCTCGCGCGTGAGCACGTCCCCGACATCGTTCTTTTGGACGTCATGATGCCCGGCCTGAACGGGTTCGTGGTCGCTCGAGAGCTTCGAAGAGATCTCGGACCGGATTGCGTCATCATCATGCTGAGTGCGTGCGATCAAGCTTCGGACAAGGACGAGGGAATCCGCGCCGGCGCCAACGCGTACTTCACCAAGCCGTTCCATCCGCTGGAGTTGCTCGATGCGGTCGCGGAGGCGGCGAATGGCAGGCTCTGACCGTTTGCGCGTCGTCGGCCCCGAGGACTTGCCGGCCCCAGAGACCGAGCCTGAGGAGTGGCGGCTCCGGGACCAGCTTTTGAACTTCGCAAAGGATTTGAACGAGGTATACCGGCGCGAACGCACGCGTGCACGAGAGCTCGAAGCCGCGCTGGAAGAGTTGCAGGACTCCTACCTCGCGACGGTCCGCACCCTTGCAGCGGTCGTCGAAGCAAAGGATTCCCGCACGCGTGCTCATCTCGACCGCGCACATTTGTATGCGGTTGCACTCGCGAGGCGGATCGCACCGGAGATGGCCGACGATCCAGGACTGCGATACGGGTCGCTCCTGCACGACATCGGCAAGATCGGCGTGCCGGAGGGAATACTCGGCAAGCAAGGACCTCTGACGCGCGAAGAGTGGGAGATCGTCAAGACGCATCCGCTGATCGGCGGTCAGATATGCGCGCCGGTCAAGTTCCTTCAGAAAGCGATACCGCTCATCGAGGGCCACCACGAGCGTTGGGATGGGGCCGGCTATCCCCGCGGCCTGAAAGGTGAAGACATCCCGCTGCAAGCGCGAGTGTTCGCAATCGTCGATGCGTTCGACGCGATGACGGCCGATCGTCCCTACCGGACGCCGATGACGTTCGAGATGGCCGTGAACGAGATTGTGCGTGCCTCGGGTACGCAATTCGATCCCGCAGTCGTGCAGGCGTTTTCGGAGATGTGTGCCGGCATCTCGTCCGATTCGCCGTTCGTCACAGAGCTTCGGCGCCTCAAACACTAGAAAGGCGCCGGCCGCTACGATGGCCGGCGTGAAAACCGCGGTTCTATCCGACGTCCACGCCAATCTCGAAGCGCTCGACGCCGTGCTGGACGAGGCGGATTGCGACGCCGTGATCGTTCTCGGTGACATCATCGGTTACAACGCCGATCCCCAAGCCGTCATAGACCGTTTAACCGGAATGCAGGCGCGGTGCATCGCCGGCAATCACGATCTCGCGTTGACGGGGCGGTTCAACGTCGACTGGTTCAACGACGTCGCGGCCGATGCCATTAGGTGGACCGCCGGGCAGGTCGACGACTCGGCATTCGAAACACTCGGCCGTTTGGAGCCGGTCGAGCGAACGGGTTCACAGGTGCTCGTTCACGGCTCTGTGCGTGATCCGGCTGCGGAGTATCTGCGCAACGCCGCCGCCGCCGCAGTGTCGTTCTCTGCCGCAGACTTCTCAGTAGCGTTTTTCGGTCACACACACATACCGGCGGCATACGCGCGTGAAGACGAACGTGTTCGCGAGCTCTTCCTATCGCCGGAGGGCGAAACGCTCGAGTTGCGCGCAGACGTTCGCTATTTGTTGAACCCCGGAAGCGTCGGGCAGCCGCGCGACGGTGATCCGCGAGCGAGCTATTTGATCCTCGACGGGGACCGGGTCCAGTGGCGGCGGGTGCCGTACGACGTCGCCGAGACGCAGCGGAAGATACGCGCGACGGATTTGCCTCCGGTTCTCGCCGATCGGTTGAGCGTCGGGCGATGAAAGAAGCCTTGGTCGTCGACGTCGTTCGCGGCGGCATCGTTGAAAGTGTTCACGTGGCCGATGCCGCCGTGGTGGATTCCTCCGGCGCGGTGATCGACGCCGTGGGAGATGCGCTTTCACTTGCGGCGTTTCGTTCGTCTGCAAAACCCTTGCAATCCGGCGCGTGCCTCGAGCTGGGGTGGGTGCCGCCGCGCGACGAGCTACTCGCGCTTGCATGCGGATCTCACAACGGTGAACCGGAGCACGTTGCTGGTGTTGATGAAATCTTGGCGGACGCCGGCCTCGACGAAACCGCGCTGTTGTGCCCGCCGGCGCTCCCGAGTGCGGCCCTTCCCGACGTGGTCGCCGCCGCCGGCCCGCAGCGTTCGCGCTATCACAATTGCTCGGGAAAGCACGCCGCCATGCTCGCGACGTGTGTGGTGCGGGGCTGGCCGCTTCCGTCGTACCGCGACCCTGCACATCCGCTGCAGCGAGCCATTCACGAGACGATCGAGCATCTTGCCGGCACGCTGCTGGAAACCGCCGTCGATGGATGTGGTGTTGTCACGTTCGCGGCCCCGCTCGCCGCTCTGGCGCGAGCATTTGGTGCCGTCGCCCATGAGGAACCATTTCGGCGTGCGTCCGCTGCCATGCGGGCGCATCCCTTTTACGTCGCCGGGACGGGTCGCCTCTGCACGGCGCTTATGCAAAACGTCGAGGGGTTGACCGTGAAGGTCGGCGCTGAAGGTCTCGTCTGCGCGACGAACGGGGAAATGTCCATGGCAGTCAAAGTCCGTGACGGCAGTGCTCGTGCAGCCGCACCGTTTCTGATCGAGATGCTCCGACGCGGCGGCGCTCTCCCCGACCCGTTCCCGGCGGCGCTGGAGTCACACGCCGAGCCGCCGGTCACCGGTGGCGGTCGCATCGTCGGTTACCTCAAGATCCGAGCCTGATTCCCCGGCGAAGCGTCACGAACACGCCCGAGGGGAACGGATTCCGGTTTGCACCCGCAACGCGACGACGTCGTCGCCGTTGAACAAGATAGATCCAGGGCGAGGCGACGCTTGTATTGCCAAACCCGGCTTTGCGCGAGGGCAAAGCGAGCATGACCCTCATTAGGGATCAGCGCAGTAGCGCTTCGTTGTCCCTCCGCAATCTTTCCGGACTGACGGGCGTTTCGATTCCGTACCTCTCGCAGATCGAACGCGGACTGCGCCGTCCGAGTGCCGACATTCTTCAAACGATCGCGAAGGCTCTGCGCATATCGGCGGAGACGCTGTACGTCAAGGCCGGAATTCTCGATGAACGCACCGATAACAGCGACCCCGTCGGCGAGCTGCTTCGTGACTCCGCGATCAACGAGAAGCAAAAGAGAATTCTGATCGACCTGTACCAGTCGTTCCGCGAGGCGGAAGCGGCCGGTGCGCACGCGACGAAAGCCGCACCTGTGCGTGCCAAGGCACGTTCGGTGGCAGCCCGGCGGCCGAAGCCGGCTCCGGCGAAGGCGAAGCAGCCCGCCGGTACGAAGCGGCCGGCTGCGAAGAAGCGCGCTCCAGCCAAGAAGGCGAGCCAAAAAGCGGCGAAGAAGCGAACGGGTAGGCGATAAGACATGGCGAGGAGGCGGAGTCCGCAAGCATGCGAAGCCCTCACCCGGCTCCCCTCTGCCTCCTCGCTCAAACGAGATAAATCCTGAAAGGAGGTGGACACATGAGCACGGCAAAGAAGACGCTGTATGCCACGATCGGCGCCGGCGAGCTCGCGATTGAAAAGACTCGCGACCTTTCCTCGCGTTTGATCGAGCTTCCTGCTCAGCTCGGGCGTAGGGGGTCGCTCCGCGAACTTCCGAAGCTGGCCTCCTCCATTCGTACCGAGGCACCGAAGCGCGTGAGTGCAATCGTTACCGGCGGAACGGATGTTTTGAAGAGCGGGACGTCGAAGACGCAGGAGTTGGTGGCCGAAGCGCGCAAGCGCTCGACCAAGCAGTATCAGGAGCTCGCGAAACGTGGTGAGAAGCTGCACGGCAGCATCAAGCGCTCGCAACCGACGAAACAGGCTGCATCGCAGGGCAAGTCGGCGAAGTCGAAGGTGAAGGCGGCCTCGACTTCGGTCGCCAAGGCGACGACGGCTGCGACCGATGCGGTCGTCAGCGCGGCCGAGAAGGTCGAAGAGGCAACCGCGTAGAGAATGCGCGAAACAGCGAGGGGCCCGGCATATCGCCGGGCTCTTCGTCGTTGGTAGGGTTGCCTTAGCTATGGATCTCACCCTTCACAAAGATTCCTCCGCGTTCGTGACGCTCGGCGACGATTGGGCGGCCCTCGCGGCGGCCGATCCGTCGTCGACTGTTTTTCACTTGCCGCAATACCTCGGCATTTGGTGGGACGAGTTCGGCGCCACACGCGGATGTGAAGGCTTGCACATGCTCGAGTTTCGCGACGGTCAAGAGCTTGCCGGCGTGGCAACGCTCGCCGTGTATCCGGACGGGGTCACGCGGTTCGTCGGCGATCCGGACGTGACCGATTACTTGGGGCCGCTCTCCCGGCCGCGAGACCGGCAGCACGTTGCGAATGAGGTCGTGAAGCACGCCATCGAGATCGCGGCCGATCGCCCGATTGAGCTCCACGCGCTACCGGTCGATTCCGGCTGGCCGGAAGCGTTCGAGCTAGCGGCGAAAGCCGCCGGACGCGGCGCTGCGATCTCCGAGCAAGATGCGTGTCCGCGCGTCTCGCTCGAAGGCGGCTGGGAAGGATATCTCGCATCGATGAGCGGCAAGCTGCGTCACGAGATTCGCCGCAAGGAGCGGCGACTGCAAAGTGCCGGCGCGATGGTGACGCGGATCGCATCGGCGGAGACCGTCGACGAAGATCTCGAAACATTCTTCGCATTCACCCGCGAAGAGATCGGCGAAAAGGCAGATTTTTTTCAGCACTTCGCCCGCAGCGCATTCTTTTCCGCTCTGGGTGCTGCTTTCCTGAATCACGCGTTGCTGCGCATCGTGGTCTTGGAGCTCGACGGGAAGCCGATAGCCGTCGACGTCGGATTTTCCTATAGAGGAACATGGTCGCTCTACAACATGAGCTACGACCACTCGATGCCCGAGCTTTCGCCGGGAATGGTGCTGGTCGGCGAGACGGTTCGCCTGGCCGCGGAAGAAGGATGCTTGACGTTCGATTTCCTTCGCGGACGCGAGCCCTACAAATACCGCTTCGGCGCGATCGACGCCTCGGTGGTCCAGATCGTCATGGAGTAAGACGTTTAAGTGTCCCGAAGCGAGCTCTATTCGCGCGCGGTCGCGAAGTTCGTTGGCATGACTTCTAATCTTCGACTTGACGCCGCGCCCCGAAATGTGTGACGTGAGTCAAACCAGCGATCGCTTCAAGACTTTTCCCGTGGCGTTGCGCGGAAGCTCATTCAGGAACGTGATGTCGCGCGGGACCTTGTACGACGCCAGATTTCTGCGCACATAGGACTTGATGTCGTCTTCGCTCAGAACGACACCCACCTTCGGCACGATAAACGCCTTTAACCTTTGTCCGAAAACCGCATCGTCGACGCCGATCACGGCGGCGTCCGCGACGGCATCGTGCTGCACCAGTAACTCTTCGATTTCTGCGGGGAACACGTTTTCGCCGCCCGAGACGATCATCTCGTCGTCGCGGCCGTCGACGAACAAGCGGCCTGTGTCGTCGAAATGCCCGACGTCGCCCGTGGCCATCAGGCCGTCGAGCACACGTTTCGTCCCGCCTCCGGTATAGCCCTCGAATGACATTCCGTTTGCCACGAAGATGCGGCCGATGCTGCCGGCTTCGTGGATGACGACGTCGTGTTCGTCGTACAGCCGAACCGTCGTTCCAAGCGGGGACTTCCCGGCGCACCCTGGGGCGGCGCGCAAGTCATCCGGGGTGGCGATCGTCGCCCACGCCACTTCCGTCGACCCGTACAGGTTGTAGACCACGTCGCCGAACCGGTCCATGACGAGCGTTCCCAGTTCGGACGACAAGTTCGAGCCTGAAACGAGGATCACGCGCAACGACGTTGTGTCGTACTTCTCGATGGTCTCGTCGCCCAGGTCGAGGATGCGCTGGAGCATCACCGGCACGACGACGAGCGCGCTGCAACGATTGGCGTCCAGGAGGGCGAGTGTCGCCTCGGGATCGAAGGTACGGCGCAAGACCATCGTCGTGCCGAGAGCGAATGCAAGCGTCGCCTGGAGCCACCCCAGGGCGTGAAACAGCGGCGACGCGATCATCGTCGACTCGTGCACGCGTAGCGGAACCTTCGACAGGATGGCACTCGCCGTCAGCACACCGCGCGGCTTGCTACGTGGCGCGCCTTTCGGCGTGCCGGACGTACCGCTGCTCAACAACACGAGGCGTCCCCGCGCGACCGGCGGCGGCACGGCCGCGCGGTCGGTTGAGGCGGCGAGCTGCTCCAGCGTCACTAGCACGGTGGAGGGTTCGGACCACGCAACGAAACGATGCTCTGCCGGCGCGACGGACGCGATCGCGGCGAACTCCTCGTCGAAGACGAGGACCTTGACCCCCTCCCGCCTGCAAACGTCGATCAACTGAGGCGCCGCGAACATCGTATTCATGTACACGCCGGTCGCCCCGACTTTCGCGGACGCGAATGCCGCCTCGAGCATCCACCGGTGGTTGCGGCACAGAATTCCAACCACGTCGCCTTCGCCGATGCCGCGTTCGCGCCACGCACGCGCGATCGCATTCGTCTCGTCGTTCAACCCCCGGAATGTGATTGCGCCGCGCTCATCCAGGACGGCATCGCGGTCGGGCGTCCGAAGCGCGCCGACGAACGGTGCGCCGGCGACGGGACCCCACCGGCGGAGGATGTCGAACATTCGAACGCTCTGGTCGGGCCGGCGGAGATCGACCAGCCCCGCTCCGGCGAGCGTCTTTGCGATGAGCGCGGGTTGCAGCATAGTTTTCGCCAGCTCGGCGGGCCGCAGCGCGAGCTTGGCCGGCCGCGTGATCGCGTTCCAGAGGTCCATGTCGGTCATTAAGTGCGGAGGTCCCCCGGGCGCGCAAATCGGTTGTTTTCGCGTCCCTGCGCGGCATCGGGAACAATGACGGCCACAGCCGGCGTTGACCACGTCGCGAGGAGGGATCGCTTGCAGGAGCGAATTGAGCTGGCGGGGCTTGCGCCGGCGCGCGTTCAGCGCGCCGCGATCATCTCTGTGCACACCTGTCCGCTCGACCAGCCGGGCACCGGCGACTCCGGCGGAATGAACGTGTACATCAGGTCCGTCGCTCGGCGACTGGCCGAAGCGGGGATCGAGGTCGACATATTCTCGCGTGCGGCGGGGCGGGGCGATCCGGTGACGCAGATGGCTCCCGGGGTGCGCGTGATCCACCTCCAAGCCGGCCCGGAAGCGCCGGTGGAGAAGGAGGAGCTGCCGCAGCACTTGTGCTCGTTCCTGCATTCACTCATTCGTTTCGAGACCGGTGAGGTCGCACGGCTCGGGCTCGATGTTCCGGCCTACGACGTCATCCACTCTCACTACTGGTTGTCGGGGTGGATCGGCCGCATGGCGAGCCGCCGGTGGAATGTGCCGCTCGTCCACTCTTTTCACACGCTCGGACGCGTGAAGAACCGTGCGCTGGCGAAGGGTGACCGACCCGAGCCGCCGCACCGCATCGCGGGTGAGGAGCGGGTCATCGCCGATGCCGACGTCGTACTGGCCCCGACCGTTGGGGAAGCTGCGGAGCTCGTCCATCTCTACAACGCGTTGCCCGAACGGGTCCGCGTCGTGGCGCCCGGCGTCGAGACGGAGCTCTTTTCGCCCGGCGACCGCGCGGCCGCGAAGAGGAAGCTCGGGCTCGACGGTCACCCGGTGGTGCTGTTCGTGGCCCGTTTGCAGCCACTCAAATCGCCTGAGATCGCCGTGGACGCGGTTGCGACGCTCCTGAGGCGCCGTCCTGATCTCCACGATCTGAGGCTGATCATGATCGGCGGCCCATCCGGGCGCTCCGGCCTGATGCCGGCGGATCTCGAAAAGCTCGCGGCCACGCTCGGTATCGGCGAGGCAGTTCGCGTTGAGCCCGCCCTCCCGCAGGAGCAGCTCGTCGAGTACTACCGAGCCGCGGACGTCGTCCTGATCACGAGCCGGACCGAGTCCTTCGGGCTCGTCGCGCTGGAAGCCGAGTCATGCGGGACCCCCGTCGTCGCGAGTGACGTCGGAGGGCTGCGCACGGCGGTTCGGGACGGCGTCACCGGGCTGCTGGTGCCGGTCGACGGTGCCGGCGGATACGCCCAAGGCCTGGAGAGGCTCTTGTTCGACGACGGCCTGCGACAGGCGATGGGTGCGGCTGGGGTCCGGTACGCCCGCCGCTACGACTGGCGGCAGGCCGCAGCCGGCCTGATATCGGTTTACGAGGATCTCGTCGAGGAGCGCGCCGAAGCCGGCTGAACTGCCCGTACAATGGTTCGATGATTCCGGGTGAGCGGATACTTCTTCGCAGGGTCGAGCCTGCCGATTATCCACTCGTTCTGCAATGGCAGAACGATCCGGAGATCTTCCGGTGGATGGACTACGACCGCGTGTTCTCGCTCGACGACATCCGGAGATCTGAAGAGCACGGAGCGCAAGAGGGTCACCCGTTCATCATCGAAGCCGAAGGCCGCCCGATCGGACGCACCGGCTTGTTCGGCATCAAGCCGCGAACACAACACGGGAACTTGTACATCTTTGTCGGAGACCGCGCCGTGCAAGGAAAAGGTTACGCGCGCGAGGCCCTCATGTTGCTCCTCATGTACGCGTTCGATTCGCTCAACCTGCGTCTCGTTCAGCTTTGGACGCTCGCAGACAACGAACGCGCGATTCATCTATACAAGACGCTGGGATTTGTCGAAGAGGCGCGCCTGCGCGCTCGCGCGTATCACGATGGTCACTTGAGCGATAGCCTCATCATGAGCATCACGCGCGACGAATTCGAGCGCACGCGCACTCAGTCGTGATCGCCCCGGACGTTATCGAGTCGTATCTCACCGCGCAGCAGATTCCATACCAACGCTCGACAGATGTATGGGCACTGCAGCTTCACGGCGAAAAGAAGCACTCGATTCCGGTTACGCTCGGCCTGCGCGAGCGGACGATGAGCGTGGAATCCTTTTTCATGCGGCGGCCTCAGGAAGCAGCGGGTGAGTTCTACCGCCTCTTGCTCGCGCGCAACATGCGCCCGTCACGCGTCCGCTTCGCGACGGACGCCGACGGCGACGTGTACCTCGTCGGCGAAGTGACGATCGATGCAATCGACGAGGAAACGCTCGACGCATTGCTCGGCGAAATCTTGTACACCGCGGATCAGATGTTCGATCCTGCGATGGCAGTTGGGTTTGCCTCGTATCTCGAACGAGATCGCGCGTGGCGCGAGAAGCAGGTCGGCGCCAAAGACGCATAAGCATGGGAAAAAAAATTCTGCGGGACGCGACGAAGCGGACATTGCCTTACCTGCGGTTATGCAAAGCGACCAGGCATTTTCCCGACATTGACGTAGGTTTTTGGTTTGGTATCTTTCGCGTGCCCCGAGCGGCCGGAAGCGGTCGAATCAGGGAACCGACTGGGACCATGGCGGGCGGGCGAGCCGTAAGGAGCCCAACCGAGTGGGGGTGCACTATCGGGCTGGTGGCGACGGCCAAGTCGCTGGTTCGGTGGGTAAACTACCAGAAGGGTAAGCGACCCAAAGCAGAACGTCTGTTGCGGTTACCACAAGGAAACCAAGACGGCAGCGGTAGGGTTGCTCGGGGCACTTAGAGCCCGAGGGGTTTCGTAGGGAGCACGTAGCAGAGCCGCAAGGCCGAGCCGCAGCTCTCACGACGGACACCTCGGGCTCTTATGTTTGTTCGGGACTTTCGTCCGCGGGGCATGGGAGTCCGTCTGGACTAGCGAAGATAGTCCTTGCAGGGCATATCGGCCTCGCCACCCCTCCACGACAATTGTTGAAACATTCGCCTTTTCGTCGTGGAGGGAGTCCTTCTCTTGAAGAAATTTTCGGCTATCGCCATTTTGGCCCTGGTAGTGCTCGCTGCTGTTCCGGCCGGCGCCGCAACGAGCTCCGGCGCGACTGCGACCGCTCAGAACACCATCGCGTCGGTAATCGCCGGATCAACGGCGGTGAACATCGGCGTCGACTCGCTTTCGAGTGTGTGGCAGACGACACGCTCGGCGACCTCCGAAGTCACAATCGGTACGGTCGGCGGCGCGACCTTGCCCGGGGGGTCGAAGCGCGCTGCCACGAATAAGACGTCGAGCGGTAAAGACTCCATCGGGACCGGAACCAAGTCAGTCGGCGGATTGGCGTCGGTCACGGTTGCAGGCGGTACCGTCGCGGCCAGTGTCACGCCCGCCGAAGTACTTTCCGAAGTGGAGCTGAGGCTCGCGTCGGCGGATCTGCTTTCCGGGCTGGCCACGCTGGGAACAGCCGCAACCACGACGGCAAGCGACATCACGTCGTCCAGAGCGAAAGTCGACCGCACCGTGACTATCGGTCAGGCCGGGTTACTGTCGATCGGCGATTTGCTGACGCGCCTCGGCATCAGCCCCCTCTCACTTGCATGTGCGGCCGTCGAGGAAGCGGGCGCGACGCTCGGCGTGGATACCTCCGACGCCTGCAGTCAGCTGGCCGCCGCAACTGCGGCGATCGGCAACGGCCAAGTCAGCCTGGATAACGTTGTCGACTCGCTCACCTCGGTTCTCGCCTCGTTCTCGCTATCGCAAGTTCAGTCCGACTTCAACACGGTCGACGCGCTTGTCTGCGGAGCTCTCGATGTCGTCTGTCAGAACGACGCGCACCAAACCATCGTCGACATCAACTCCGACGGCGGATACGGCGCGACGCTCCCCGCGGACTTCGACGGAGCGAAGGCCGCCATGCTCGCGCGACTGCAGGAAATCCTCGACGATTACGGCGATATCTCGTTGACGAGCGACGCAGTGACCGATGCGGCATCCGGAACGTGCGCCGATGCTTCAGACGCTCTCGGCGCCGTGATCGCCGGCGTCCCGAGCGAGGCCGGGTCGCTGCAGCCCGTGCTGGACACGCTCGACGTGGCATGCGGCGCTTTGGCGTCGACGCTCGATGACTTGCTCAATACCCCGCTGCTGTCGCTCACGACGCTGAAGGTGTCGCTGCAAGCAATCGCCACCGCGGTGTCGCCGACCGCAACCGTCGGCGGAACGCTGGCATCCCTCAAAGTCGGCGCTCTTGCGCCGGTGGGCGTTCCGCTTTCGCTGAGCAGCAGTGACTTCGAAGCGGCCGCGACAACGGTCAAGGCTGCGGTTTCCGACGTGATCGATGCACTCGCCCTCGGACTGACCGCGCCGGAGTTCGATCTGATGAAGACGGCAACGTCCAAGGGCAAGCAGTCCGACGGAACGTGGTACGCAAAGGCTTCTTTGACGGCCGTGCACTTCAAGCTTCCGTCGCAAACGATCGACGTGCCGTCCGTGGATCCGCTTGGGATTCTCGCCGGCACGGGAGGCCTCGCAGCTCCCGCACGCGCCTCGTTCCCCGGCCGCGCCTCGGCACCCGTCACGACGCCTGCGGTGCAGCTCGACGTGGCGAAGTTTGCCGGCGCAGCGACGTTCAAGCCGGGCGTCAAAGGCAACAGGCTCGCGATCACCGGTCTCGACGACTCGTCGGTGTTCCTGCTCGCGTTCACGTTGTTCGCGGGAGCCATTCTCGTCCGCCGGTTCTTGCAGCGCGCCTGATTACAATGAGCGCGTGACCGACGCGCTCATTGTTTCAAGGCCGGCCGTGTAAATGCGCGTTTCGCTGCTGGCGTTTGCCGATCGTCCGGTCGTACGCAAGCTCGCGACGAGCGGCGTGGGACGAAAGGTCGCGTTGCGGTTCGTCGCCGGCGAACATCTGGACGACGGTCTGCGCGCCGTCAAGGCATTGAACGAGCGAGGTACGACCGCCTCGCTCGATCATCTCGGCGAAAACGTCACCGACGAGCCGAAGGCGACCGAGGCGGCACGCGTCTACATCGAAACCGTCGAACGCATCGAAAGCGCCGGATTACTAGCAAACATCAGCGTGAAGCTGTCGCAGCTCGGGCTCGACATCGACCCCGACCTTGCGCTGGGGAATGCGGAACGCGTCGTTGAGCGCGCAGCAGCCGCCGGAACGACCGTCACGCTCGATATGGAAGATCACCGGTACACCGAGCGGACGGTCGCGGCCTGCCAAGCCCTTGCCGAGCGGCATCCCGGCGCGATCGGCGTCGCCCTTCAATCGTATTTGTACCGGACGCCGGAGGACTTGGAACGCGTCATTCACACGCAGGTTCGCCTCTGCAAAGGCGCGTATTTGGAATCCGCCGACGTCGCGTACCCACATCGAAACGACGTCGACAAGGCGTTCGCCCATTTGGCGCGGCGGCTCTTGCAGGCCGGCACGTACCCGATGATCGCGACGCACGACGAGCAGCTCGTTCGCTTCGTGCAGCGAACGGCCGAGCGTGTGGGCCGGGACCGGTCGACGTTTGAGTTTCAGATGCTCTACGGTATTCGGAGAGACCTGCAACGGGCGCTGGTTGACGATGGCTATCGCGTGCGGATCTATGTGCCGTTCGGCACCGAATGGTATCCGTACCTCGTGCGACGTCTCGCCGAGCGCCCGGCGAATATCAGGTTCTTCGCCTCGCAACTTTTCCGACGCTAGGTTTTTCCGCAACCCAAATCGACGTACCCGGCACGACGTGCGTCCGCTGCCATTTGTATTGCGGCCACCATGTATGTGTGCCGCCCCTTTCCGTCTGTGGCTCGACCAGGTCCAAAACGATCAAGCCTGCAAGAACGAAAGCGCGAATCCATTCTCCGTACGTGCGCTTGAACTCGTACGTGGGGTCGGGTCCGCCGTCGCGAATCGGCGCGGTGTCGAAATACGAGGTGACGAATTTCAGCAGCGGGGGCTCACCGCTGGGCGTCAGGCAATCGAGGATGGGAGAGCTCCACGATATCGCCGTGCGCCCACCCGGCTTCAAGACACGGCGAACTTCGGGGAGGAGCTTTGCGAGGTCGAGGAATCCGGCCGCGAAATCCGACACGACGAGGTCGAACGTATTTGTCTTGAAACGCGACAGATCCTCGGCGTTCCCATGCTCGAGGCGAATCTCGACCTCGGCCGACGCCGCGTTTCGTTTGGCATGGCGGAGCTGTTCCTTCGACAGATCGATTCCGGTCACCCGCGCGCCCTTGCGAGCAAGCGCGATTCCGAACTGCGCACCGCCGCAGCCGACTTCGAGGATGTTCTTTCCGCGTACGTCTCCGAGAATCTTCAGCTCGCTTTCCGGATACGAGTTCGGCCCCCACTCGACCGCGCCGGAGGTGTACATCCCTGCTCGCTGCGCCTCCCGCTGATACAGGGCCGACCGGACGTCCCACCCTTTTCGGTTGATCGAAACTCTGTCCATAGCGGACAGGCTACCTCTACAATCTGGTACGACCGCAGGCAGGGGGGAAGCTGTATGGAGGAAAAGCTCGGAATCCTCGGAGGCGGAAAGATGGCCGAGGCGCTCCTGTCCGGGTTGTTGCGGTCCGGCTGGCGTGCCCCGACCGACGTAATCGTCACCGTGCGCCGCGAGGAACGCGCGAAGTACCTCAGCGAAAAGTACGGCGTCATGGTTGGGTTCGACAATCCGAAAGCGGTCGCGAACGCATCGATTCTCATCCTGGCGGTGAAGCCTCAGGACATGGGCGTGCTGCTGGAGCAAATCACGGGCTCCGTTCATCGCGATCAATTGGTTATCTCCTTTGCGGCGGGAATCACGACCAGTTTCATCGAGGCCCGGATCACCGCCGATGCCCCCGTGGTGCGCGTCATGTCGAATGTCCCCGCAATCGTGGACGAAGCGATGACCGTGATCTCGCCCGGTTCACGCGCCGACGAAAAGCATCTTGCGATCGCCGAAGAGATCTGGCTGCACGTCGGCCGCGTCGTTCGGCTCGCGGAGAAACATCTCGACGCGATCACGGCGACGAGCGGGTCGGGGCCGGCGTATTTCGCGCTGCTCGCCGAAGCCATGATCGACGCGTGCATCCTGCTCGGACTCAGCCGTGACGTCGCGACGGAGCTCATCGTTCAGACGATGCTCGGCTCGGCGAAGATGCTTCGCGAGACCAAAATGCACCCGGTCGAGCTGCGTGAGCTGGTGACCTCGCCGGGCGGCACGACGATCAACGCGATTCGCGAGCTCGAGAACGCAGGCGTCCGTGCCGCGTTCCTCAATGCAATTCATGCAGCCGCGGCTCGAGCGCGCGAGCTCGCAGCCGGGGTCGAGTAAGACCACGTGCCGCAGTTCCCCTTCACGACGAAGGACGGGCGCACCGGTCTTGTGCGAGTCGCAACGCCGGGGGACGCGAAAGCGGCAAGTGCGATCACCCGCGCGGTCATGAACGAGCGTCCCCGGACGCTCATGGTATTCCCGGAAGAGTTTTGGTCCGTGCGGCAGTGGCGGCGGTTCCGCCTTGGGTGGGAATCGCGAGGTGCCTGGCTCGTTGCCGAGCTCGGCGGCATGCTCGTTGGAATGGTCACGATTCACCGCGGTGACCGGGCCAGCATCCGCCACACAGCCGAGTTTGGAATCACCGTTGCGGCCGACGCGCGAGACATCGGTATCGGCCGTGCGCTCATCGAAGCCATGGAAAGGTGGGCACGCGAACAAGGGATCATCAAGGTTTGCTTGCGGGTCTTCGTCAACAACGAACGGGCCAAGTCATTGTATGAGAAGCTCGGGTACGAGATCGAAGGTGTCGAGCGCCGCCAAGTACGCTTCCCCGACGGTGAAGAGATCGACACGATGCTCATGGCGAAGTTCCTCGCCTGACAGCCCGAACGGCCGCGGCTACGATGGCCGCGACGACTCAGGAGGTTGGCGATGGCGAGCGATTACAAATTGCTGATCGGCGGCGAGTGGGCCACAAGTTGCTCCGGGCGGACGTTCGAAGACCGTAACCCTGCGGACCGCGACGACCTTGTCGGCGTATTCGCCCGCGCCGATGCAGATGACGTCGACGACGCGGTGAACGCGGCCAAAGCGGCGTATCCCGCATGGATGGAAATGCCGGCGCCGCAGCGCGCGGATTACGTATATCGCGTCGGCATTCTGCTCGAGCAGCAGAAGGAGCTCCTCGCGGTGGACATGGCGCGCGAGATGGGCAAGACAATGAAAGAGTGCCGCGCCGACATTCAAGAGGGCATTGACTTCGCCGTGTACATGGCCGGCGAAGGACGGCGAATGTACGGCGTCACGACGAAGTCTGAGTTACCCAACAAGTTTTCGATGACGGTTCGCCATCCGATCGGCGTTGCCGGGCTCATCACGCCGTGGAACTTTCCAGTCGCGATCCCAACTTGGAAGCTATTTCCCGCGTTGATTGCCGGGAATACGATTGTGTTCAAGCCGGCGGAGGATACGCCGCTGCTCGCCTTGAAGCTGGCCGAGATGTTCCAGGAGGTTGGCCTTCCCCCCGGTGTGCTCAATTTCGTCACGGGATACGGCGAAGACTGCGGTGCGGCCATCGTTGAGCATGAGTACGTCCGCTGCGTTTCGTTCACCGGCTCTCTTGCCGTCGGGCGCCACATCAATGCGGTGTGCGGGCAGATGATGAAACGGTGCTCGCTCGAGCTCGGCTCCAAGAACATCATGATGGTGATGCCGGACGCCGATCTCGATCTGGCAGTCGAGGCAGGTGCGTGGGGCGCGTTCGCCACGAGCGGGCAACGATGCACGGCGACGAGCCGCATGGCGATTCACGGCAGCATCATCGACCAATTCACCGAACGCCTGGTCGCTCGGGTAAGCAAGATGAAAGTCGGGCCTGGCACGAAGGCCGACACCGAGCTCGCGCCGGTCATCAACGAAAAGCAGAAGACGCGCATTCTCGATTACATCAGCGTCGGGCAGCAGGAGGGTGCAAAGATTTTGACCGGCGGTCACCCGCTCGAAGACGGCGAGTATGCAAAAGGGAACTAC
>JAIVGO010000144.1 GCA_020201525.1 Actinomycetota bacterium
GAGCTGTGGTGAGCGCGAACGGTAGCACCGCCGCGATGATCGATAGGAGCATTCTGCGTCTACGCATGTCCCCTCCTCGCTGGAGACGATGGCGGCGGGCATGACCGCCACGATGACACCCAAACAAGGGCAATTGGTGAAATTCGCCACGACCATCTTCAATCCTGCTGGTGGTGGGCACAAAATGTGCCCACGCGGTCTCGACCGATCTCGGTGTACCCTCGCGTCCGTGACGACGACGACCCGTCTCTGGGCCGGCGCGGCGGCAGCCCTCGTGCTTGCCTTGCTGCCCATGTCGTCTTCCGGCCAGGAGGGCGGCGACCCACACGTGCGCGCCGTCCTCGACCGCATCGCTCCCCCGGTCGCCGCGGTCACCGTGGTCGTTTCGAGCGCGCCGCCGGCACCGCCGACCTTCACGGCCACGAACACCTCGGCGACCGCGTTGGAAATTCTCGGCTTTGACTTCGAGCCGTTCCTGCGGATCAGCGCCAAAGGCGTTCAAGGCAACAAGACGTCACGGGCGTTTTACGTCACGCAGGATCCCACCGGTGTATCCGCCGTCCCGCCGGTCGCCCATGCCGGAGCGAAGCCGGCGTGGACGCAGCTCTCGAAAGCGAACACGTGGCGATGGTTCGAGCCGCGCGCGCAGTGGCGCCAAGTGATTTCGCCTGCGATTCGAAAAACGAAGACCAGCGTGACGCTCGGTCCGTGGTCGATTCGCGCGCGCTACGGATCGACGGCGACGACGATCGAAGGTCATATCGTGTACAAGCCGACGCTCGGACGGTTGCGCGCGAAGCTCGTCGAGGTTCCGAAATCGTCGCCGAAGCTGAAGGTCCAGGTCGTGCAAGGAACCATTCCGGGCATCGTCGTGACGAACGCGTCCGGAAAGGTGCTCGAGATAGCAGGCCGCGACGACAAGCCGTTCGCGCGCGTCGGCCCGCAAGGCGTCGACGTCAACGTGAGCTCGCCGACGTGGCGCGACACGAAGAACATCAGCGGCACGGCGCCGAGCGAGCCGAAGTGGCAGCATCTTCAGGGCTCGCCGGTGCTGGCATGGCTCGAGACGCGCGCGCAGTATCCCTCGGAGGAGCCGCCGAGGTCGCTGATCACGAAGCACGTCACGCTTCTTCGGTGGAAGATCGATGCGACGTTAGACGGCGCCGCCGTGAAAATCGAAGGCGTTACCGAATGGATCCCGGTTGCCGGCCTGACGTCGGAAGCGTTTCCGTGGCCGGCCGTTGCCGCGATCGGCGCGGTGGTTGTCGGCTCAGCGGTGGGTTTGTTCCTGCTTCGGCGGCGACGCGCTCCGGTTGGAGCCCAATGATGCGAACGATGGCCCTGCGGTCCGGATCGTTGACACTCGAAGGACATTTTCTCGCGGCGGAGAATCCTCGCGCCGCGGTGATCCTTCTTCACGGCATGCCGAGCGGCGCGCCGCCGGATCCGAACGATCCCGGGTATGCCGGCCTCGCCGAGGTGTTTGCGAAACGCGGGTATTCCGCCCTGCACTTCAACTTCCGCGGGGCGCACGGAGCGCCCGGTGAATTCTCGTTGGAGGGCTGGGCCGAAGACGTCGGCGCGGCACTCGACGCCGTTGCCGAAATTGACGATTCGCTCGTGCGTGTCCTCGTCGGATCTTCGGCGGGCGGCGCAGTCGCAATCCGGGCTGCGTCGAGACGGCCCGATGTCGGCGCCGTCGCGTCGCTTGCGGCGCCTGCCGGATACGAGAGCATCACGAAGGATCCCGCCGGCGCGGTCCAGCGTTTGCGGAACGTCGGGATGTTGCGTGACCCCGCCTTTCCACCCGACCTGGATGCGTGGCTGCGCGAGTTCGAGGAAGGATCGCCGGAGAAGCACGCGGCGCGCATCGCTCCCCGCCACCTCCTCGTCATTCACGGCGACGCCGACGAGGTCGTGCCCTACACGCACGCCGAGCGCATCTTCGCCGTCGCCGCCGAGCCCAAAGAATTGGTCCGTATCTCCGGCGGACGGCACCGGCTTCGCCGCGACGAGCGGGCCCTCGCCGCACTATTCGACTGGCTCGATCACCTGCCGATCGGCGCCCGCCGGTAGGCGAAAGCTTCCCAAATCACCCGATCGTGTCGCACAGACCTCATCTTGCCACGCTACGCGTTCAAGATCCCACGCTGAAGGGCCGATAGCAGGCAAGTAGGCATAGCGACTACGCCCAAGTGGCAAGGGGATCGATTGTGGAAGAGCTGCGCACACCATGTGCACACCGCGGGACGGAAAACATTGTCACCAGCCCGGTGGAGTCATCCTCCGGCAACCTCGTCATAAACATTTGCAGCACGTGCCGGCGATTCTGGTTGGAGCGCAATGGGTGGCTGCTTTCGCGCCGCGAGGCTGCCGCAGTGGTTCGCGCCTGGCCCTTTAGTCGCGACCCGGCCCGCGCCGCCAGATAGGCCACGCCCCCGCCCGCCGGGATTCCGGACCCCCCGGTCCCGACGCGAGGTGCCTGCCGATCCCCGTCCGGTGGGCCCCGAGGCGGGGGTTTGTTTTTTCACGAATGCCCGCGCAGCGTCCCCACACGTACGCGGACGCGATCGCCCCCGTCGGCGACCGCGTCCGATTGTGTTGCCCGAGTCTCCGCCCTCCATCAGGCGGGTCCCTCATGCCATCAAGGATCGGTGACCACGTCGAAAAACCACATAGCCCGTCGGGGCTATTTCACGCAGCCCAAAAGAGGATTGACGACTGGGGATGGTGCCGCCGCGCGGTCAGCCGGCCGCGGCCTTCTTCTTCTTCGGAGCCGCCTTCTTCTTTGCAGGCTCGGCACCGGAGGACTTCGGCCCGGTAGCTTCGACTTGCTCGACCGACTGGCGCAGCGCCTCCATGAGATCCACGACCGTCGTCGCCGGCTTCTGCGTGACGACGGCGATCTCTTCGCCTTGGATCTTCGCGGCGATCACTTCCTCGAGCTGCTTGCGGTATTCGTCTGTATAGGCGGCGGGATCGAAATGCTCCGTCATGCTTTCGATCAGCGACTGCGCCATTTTCAGCTCCTGCGGGCGTACTTCGGGCTCGTTTTCGAGCTCGTCGAATTCCGGCTCCCGGATCTCGTCCGGCCAGAACATGGATTCGAGCACAAACACGTTTCCGCGCAAACGCAGCGTCGCCAAATGCTCCTTATCGCGGATCGTGAACCGCGCGAGCGCCACCAAACCCTCGTCCCCGAGCGCCTTGCGCAGCAACGCATACGCCTTGAGACCCGTTTGCTCGGGCGCGATGTAGTACGACTTCTGCCAGTAGATCGGATCGATTTCATCCAGCGGCACGAACCCGACGATGTCGATCGAACGGAAGGCCGGACTGCTGCGCTCGAGCTCCTGTTCTTCGAGCATGACCATTCGGTCCTTCTCGTACTCATAACCTTTGGCGATCTCTTCCATCGCGACTTCTTCGCCGCACTCCGAACACACGCGCTTGTAGCGAATACGGCCGCCATCCTTTGCGTGAATTTGATGGAACCTGATCGTCTTTTCCTCGGTCGCAACGAATACCTTCACGGGGATCGTCACAAGTCCGAAGCTGATCGCGCCTTTCCAAATGGCTTTCATGGTTTCCGGGCCCTCCGCTGTGAGAAAGTCATTCTGAGCCTATAACGCAGAGCGGAGCAAGGACGACCGGATACCATCGCCTCCTACATGGCAAAACTCGTCTTTCCCGAACCGCTTCCGGCGGCAAAAAGCGGCCCGTCGTGGGTCGTCGAAGCCGACGGCGTCGAGGTTCGGCTGTCGAACCTCAACAAAGTCTGGTGGCCGGACGAGGGCTACACGAAAGGCGACCTGCTGACCGCGTACTACAACCTTGCGCCGTGGATCCTCCCCCACTTACGCGACCGGCCGCTCACGATGCGGCGCATGCCGGATGGAAGCACTGGGCCGGAGTTCTACCAAAAGGAGATCCCGGATCACGCACCACGATGGGTACCGCGCACGCACGTCACCGGGCGCGGCGCGAACGAGAAGGGCGGGACGACGTTCGTTCTCGCACAGGACGTCGCATCGTTGCTGTTCGTCGCGAACCTCGGATGCATCGAGTTTCACCCGTGGCACTCGCGGTATCCGGCCATCTCGTTTCCGGATTACGCCTTCTTTGACCTCGATCCGTTTCCACCGATCACGTACGAGCGCGTGCGGCGGACGGCCTTGCTCGTGAAAGTCGCCCTGGAAAAGCTCGGCCTGCGTGGATATCCGAAGACATCCGGCGCGACGGGCATGCAGATATTTGTCCCCCTCGACGGATCGCATACATATGAAGAGTCGCGAGGATTCGTCGAGCGAGTGAGCCGGCTCATCAATCAGACGTGGCCGGACGGAACGACGATGGAGTGGGAGATCGCAAAGCGCTCCGGAAAGGTCTTCCTCGATCACGGGATGAACACCGAGGGCAAGAACATCGCGTCGGTGTACTCGGTGCGGCCGTTTCCCGGCGCGTCTCTATCGACACCGCTCACCTGGAACGAAGTCGAGGAAGACATCGAGCCCGGCGATTTCACGATCGGGAACATCTGGGAGCGTCTCGAACGCACCGGCGATTTGTTCAATCCGGTGCTCGCCGGCGGAAGCGCGGACGGGCAGAACCTGTCGGAAGCCATGGAGGCGCTCGGGGCTCCGTTCAACAGCGCGAAGAAACCGCTGACGGCGGCACGTGCCGTGCAGGGCGAAGCGCCGGAGGAACCATCGGACGAGACATTGCTGCGCGAGTACAAGCGGAAGCGCCGCTTCGACGTGACGCCGGAGCCCGCCGGCGAAGTCGTTCCGCCCGGCGAAACGCTCACGTTCATGATTCATAAGCATCACGCGCGACGATTGCATTACGACCTGCGCCTCGAACGCAACGGCGTGCTTGCGTCGTGGGCTGTGCCGAAAGGCCTTCCGGAGGAGCCCGGCATCCGGCACCTGGCCGTGCACGTCGAGGATCACCCGATGGAATACGGAAAATTCGAGGGATCGATTCCCAAGGGCGAGTACGGGGCAGGCGAGGTTCGAATCTTCGACCGCGGGACGTACGAGGCGCCGGAGTGGACCGACAAGAAGATCACTATTCGCCTACACGGCGAGCGGCTGCAAGGTGAATACCACCTCGTCAATACGCGCGACAAAGACTGGCTGATCTTTCGCTCGCGCACGTCGCCGCCGCAGTTCACGGGTGCCGCGCCCCCGGTGGTGGAGCCGATGATGGCGACCGGCGGCGCGCAGCCCTTCGACTCGAAGGACTGGGTGTTCGAGGTGAAGTGGGACGGCGTTCGCACGCTTGCACTCATCGACCACGACAAGGTGAAGCTTCTTTCGCGGCGGGTGCGCGACGTCACGGCGCAGTATCCCGAGCTCGAAAAGATCGCCTCGCAGCTTTCCGGCTTCAACGGACTGCTCGACGGCGAAATCGTCTCGCTAGACGACCGAGGCCGGCCGTCATTCGAACGATTGCAGCAACGATCGGCGACGTCGAAACCGGGGCAAGCGCTCGTGCAATCGCACCCGATCGAGTACGTCGTGTTCGACCTGCTGTGGCTCGACGGCGAGTCGCTCATGAGCAAGCCGCTCGAAGAACGTTTCGGGATCATGCAGAGGGTCGTGGTTCCGGGACAGCACGTACAGCTCGCGACGCGCATTCCGCAGAAGGGAAAACGATTCTTCGAAGAGGCGAAGAAGCTCGGTCTCGAAGGCGTCATCGCGAAGCGGCTCGGCTCGACCTACACGCCGGGAAAACGCACGAAGGAATGGCTGAAGATCAAAGCCGTCAAGCGTCAGGACTGCGTGATCGTCGGGTGGCTGCCCGGACAGGGATCGCGTGGATCGACGATCGGATCACTCGCTCTCGCGGTGTACCGCGGCAAGAAGCTGACGTATGCCGGCAATTGCGGAACCGGCTTCACCGAGGCAACGTTGCGGAAATTGAAGGAGCGCTTCGCGCAGCTGGTGATCAAACAGTCGCCCCTCGACTACACGCCGAAAGAGCCGGAGCTGAAACACGTCACGTGGATCCGTCCGGAGCTGGTTTGCGAGGTCGAGTATTTGGAGTTCACTTCGCAGCACCGCTTGCGCGCGCCTTCTTTCAAAGGAATCCGCGAGGACAAAGCCCCCGAGGATGCCCTCGCCGAGGGGTAAGGCCGACTCCGCCGCAATCTCTCGGAATTGGCAACGCTTTCCCCCGGGCCTACGTTCGCGACATGAAAAACGCAGCGTTTGACTTCAAAAGTAAGAATTCCTACACTATAAGTATGAAGGCAAGGGTCTCCGAGAAGGGGCAGGTCACCATACCCAAAGCATTAAGAACCCGGCTCGGTATCAGGCCCGGAGCGACTTTGGACTTCGAAGCCGTCAACGGCAGGCTGGTGGCGAAGAAAGTCGGGCAAGGCGATTCCATGGATGCGCTATTCGGAATCTTGAAGAGCGACGGACGAACAACCGACGAGATCATTGATGAGATGCGCGGCGGTCCGGCAGATCTTTGATCACGGCAGTCGATTCAAACATTCTCATTGACTTCTTTGTCGAAGGACAGAGATTCAGTCCGTCTTCCAGAAAAGCGCTGCGCGGCTGCGCCGAACAAGGAGCCATCGTCGCCTGCGAGATCGTAGTCGCGGAGGTAGGTGCACACTTCCCATCGTCGGGAGCCGCCTCGGCTGCGTTCGAATCGATGGGGATCACGTTCGAAGCCCTCGACTTTGCCGCCGCCCTCGTTGCCGCCGAGGCCTGGCGCTCCTATCGTCGTCGCGGCGGCAAGCGCGACCGCATGGTTGCGGATTTCTTGATCGGCGCTCATGCCCAAACGCGTGCCGACCGCCTCCTTACACGCGACAGAGGCTTCTACCGAACCAACTTCAAGCGTTTGCGGCTGATCGATCCCACGAGCTCGGCTCGCTAGGGAACCAGGGCATCCAATTCCGGAAGCAAGTCGGCCGGTTCCTCGTGCGCGGGATTCGAGCGCGCGACGACGGCGAAGATCGGCGTTTTCTCGCTGCGATTGACGGCGACGTGCGGAACGCCGCGCGGAATCAAGATGAAATCCCGTTCGGTCGCCATGAAAACATCTTCCAGCTTGGAACCTGAGTACATCTCGAACGAACCTTTCACCACGTACAGACCGGTTTCGTGCGGATGCGTGTGCGCCTTTGTTCGGTGACTTGTTGCAACGCGGACGAGCCCGAACCAGAGTCCAGTCGACCCAACCGCTTGATCACTGATCGCCGGCATATAGCCCGCACCTTGCGGCGGCTCCATGACGTCGCAGTCGCGAATGAGCACGCACCGCTGCGCTGCGCTTGTCACGCTTGCCTCCCATCTCATCGTCGAATGTGGACAAGGATACGCGTCGTACGTATCGACGACGCATCGGACGATAGCTGCACAGATTCGGACATCGGACTTATAGTGCGCACGTGAACCTACGGCGCGTCGCAGCAAGTGCTCTGGTGATCTAATCAGGTCCGAACCGCGCTCGACAATGCGGATCTGCCACATGGAACGTTCGATCACCTTTCCGAGCGGCTCTGGAAGTTGCGCAACATGACCTTTGTCGAGATCGGCGGAACGGTAGGTTCGCTGTTGTCCGGCGGGGCGCGCATCAGCCGCATGAAAGCTCCACCCCTGGTAAGTCGCCCCGACGTCACAATCAAGTGCGCGGGTCTCAAATCGCTAAGAACCTCGATATCCATCGAACTTGCGACCGGCGAAAGCGTGTTGCGGTTGATCAACCGCCACGGTGGACAGGAGAAAATCGACGGCAAGCCATCGACCTACGACTTCAGCGGAACGACGTTTTGGAACTTTACGACGGCTGACGCAAGTCACGTCCTCGAGCGGGCAATTGTTTACCTTGACGACCCCGTCGTTCTCGAAGCGCTAGCGCCTGTTCAATGTGAAAGCAGTCCGGAGAAGGCGAATCCACCCGGCTGCGATCTGAGAGTTATGCCCGTCGAAGTCCAGGACGATCCGCATAAGTACCAAGAAGACAAGATGGCGGCGTGCAAGGCCTTCGAATCCGACGTTCCGCGCGGCGGCCCTACCCCTTCAGAAGCCATTTTCGTTGGCAAGTCGATAGCCGACTGCGACCCATACGGCGAAACGGCTTTGGGCAAAGTGTGTGGGGACTTCGTGTCGAAGTACGCCATCACTAAGGCACCTCACCAGCTAAGAGCCTTCTACGAGCGCTCAGGTTTTGTGTTGTGGGACCCGGCGAAGTGGAGCTTTTCCGAACGCCATTATGAGGTTTCTGGAGGTCAACGAATCCCAGTCGGCGGTGGATACGGACCTGAGCTGACCTGGGTGCGACTCCGCCCACCTAAAGCCGCCGGAATGCCAACCATCATCAACATCACCTTCACCCATTGTGTTCCTCGGCCGAAGCGCGACTAATACCCGCCATAAGAGATAACGCCGCGCTGCATTCGCTGAGATCGTCGATCACCGCATCGGCGCCGGAGCCGTCTGTCAGCATCCAAGGTCCCCGTCGTAACCAAACTGTACGCATACCGGCGTCCTTCGCCGGGACGATGTCGTTGTCGACGCGATCGCCGACGGAAACGCATTCGTCCGGCGCAAAACCAGTTCGTTCGGCGAGGTTAATGAAAAACTGCGGTGACGGCTTTTCGGCGTCCAGACTCGAAGAGGACCCGACGAAATCCGCGGGAAGGCCTAAGCGCTTCACGCTTTCCTCCAAACCGGCGGGCTGATTGCCGGCAACGCCGACGAAGTAGCCCTGTTGCTTCAGCGCCTGCAAGCAGGGAATCGCGTCCGGATAGAGATCGGACGCCGTGAAAATCTCATCCGATCCGGCGGCCACACGTTTCTGGTACTCGGCGAGGAGATCGAATCCGAGCGCATTGAACGCGCGGACCGGATGCTCACCTCGTTCGATGAAGCGTCCGCACATGGCGATAAAGGTGAACCGCGGAATGCCGAGCCAGTCGGCCCATCCTTGCCATAACGCGGTTTCGTCGATGAGTGTCTCGCCGACATCGAAGAACACGGCGCGAATGGTCATTCGAGCGCGTCAGTCTTCTTCGAGGCGAAACAGCTTGTACGCCTCGGCGTACTGCATGCCTTTTTCGGCGCCGCGCTGGCGATTGCGCTCGCGCATGAAGTCGCCGACGGGCCAGTCCCCCACCTGGCATACGTGACATTCGAGCGCCTTGATCTTGGTGTCCATCGTTTCGGTGATGTCGACGAAGACGTCGGCCGGATCGGAGTTCACCAAGAACAAGGCTTTCGGCTTGTGCGGCGCGAGGCCCTCCTCACGCCACAGCTCGGGAAACATCAGCCCCGACGACGCATCGGGATTGACCGTGCGCAGCACGCACTCGCCGACGGCAATGTGGTCCGGATGATTGATGTATCCCTCGCCCCACCAACGGATCGTGGGGTCGGACGTGATGATCGCGTCGGGCTTGTAGCGGCGCACTTCGCGTGCAATCGACTTCCGCAACTCCAGTGTCGGCTCGAGATAGCCGTCCTCAAACCCGAGCCAAACGACGCGGGCGACGCCGAGCACGGCGGCAGCGGCCTCTTGCTCGGTCTTGCGAATGCCGGCCAGCCGCTCGCGCGTCATGTTCGGATCCGACGATCCCGAAGCGCCGTTCGTCGCCAGCACGTACGTCACTTCGACGCCGGCGCGCGTCCACAAGGCGACGGTCCCAGACGAGCCGAACTCTGCGTCGTCGGGATGCGCGACGATGACCATCGCGCGCTCGATTGCAAGCTGATCGTCGAACTGCACTCTTATTCCTCAGGCTCCTCGCCGGGCTGCAACGGCGGTTCGAAGCCACAGTCATCCATCAACGATGCAATGTCGGCCTCGGACCATCCGCGTCCGGCTAGCGCGTCGACGAGGCGCAGCGGAGCGAGAGACGCCCCGCAGAAAGAGCAGTAGTCCCACTCCTGCCACGCGCGTTGCGCGAGGCGGGCGCGGCAGTAGGGACAGCGCGTGCGCTCGGCAATCCATTTCGTCGGACGCTCGCCGTCTTCGGACTTCGGCGCCTCCGTTTCCTCGGCGTCCGCCTCCGCAAGCGAGTCGAGGTAGCCTCGGCCGTACTCCCATCCGATGTATTCATCCGGAGCCGGCTCGAACGCAGGTTCGTGCATGCGCGGCTCGCCGGTTTCGATGATGTGCTCGAGGGACTCGCGAAGCATGTCCCAACCGTAGTAATGGTCCTCGCCGCATTCACCGCAGACGATCACGACCCCTTTGTAGCCACGCGGATCGAAGACAGCGCGCATCGCCTCGAGATCTTCGAGGTCGGCGAGTACCGACTCGCGTTCTTCGGGATCGATTTCTGCCATCGCGCTCATGGTAACAGCCACGTGGGTCGCCGGTATTCCCGCCGGAACGAGGGAAACGGTGCTAGTCCCGCGGCGCGGGAACGCTCTCGGCAGCTTCGAGCGCGGCGACGGCGAATGCGAACAGAGGATCGCCGTTCTCTTGGTACAACGCGCTTCCCAGCCGCTGCGTACTCGCCCCTTCGACGAGCACGACGGCGGCTTTCGCGTCTCCGATATCCACCGGACGAGCCGCGGTCAGCGACACCTCCGGGTGGACGGCGTCGAGAGCAGCGGCGCATACCGCTTCGTGGGCGGTCGCGCGCTCGGCCCGCCCCGTCCAACGCTCGTCGCCGGCAAGGACTTCGACGTGCGCATTCACGATGTCGCCGGTGATCTCGACGGCGACGCGTCCGGGCTCATAACGCTTCTGGGTCGATTCCATCGTGTGCGCGACTGCCGCCGTGGCTCGGCACAAAGCGTCGATGATGGCGCGCTCGTGCTCGTCCAGCTTCTCGTCGCGCCGCCCGATTGCATGCAGTCCGCGCGACCCGGGTCCGGATGTTGAAACGAAAACTGTGTTGTAGCCGGGAATCTCCGGCCGGTCACTCGCCGCCGCGTCGCGCAAAGCACCGAACAGATTGAACGCCGCCGACGAGTCGAGACCGCTGAGATCGGGACGGCGCAAGTAAAGCTGCGGGCCGGAGGAGGCCGGCAAGTGCAGATAGGCGCACAAATCAAGAGGGACTACCGACAAGAGTGCATCCAGTCCCGCGTAAATCGCCTGCTGGCTCGAGGCCTGTGCGTCTATCGCCGCCCCCACCGGAAAAAGAAGTGCCGGAAGAATGAATGGTTGCGCCATTTGGATCCGTACCCATGGCCGGGAAGCGTTTTCGCGTGCCCCTTGGCGAAACGGAGGCCCGCGCCGCTCCCACGACCGATGCGTGGCGCAACAGCGCCACCGTTCGTACCTCCGCCGGCGCTCCCAACCCGACCCCGGAGGACCGGCGCCGGAACGGGCGCGGCCGGTTCGGTCGGGGGGAAGACTCCCCGGCCGGCCGGATGAGGCGCCGACTCGAACAGCACCGGCGCTAAAGGAATCGCCTGCTCCCGCCGTGGCTGGGGAAAGATCGCGTCCGGCAACCGGATCGACGGATTCGACGGAGGGGTGGGGTTCGGCGCGAAGCTCGGGCCGAAGGCTAAGGGAGGGTTGCGTCGCGGCGCGATGTGTCGCGCCACCGGCAAGATCGCAACGATCCCAACCAGGACGAGCGCAACGAGCGCGACCGCCACAACGCGAGACGACCGACCCGACCGAGATCGAGCGAAGACCGGGCGCGACGCAGCGAGCACGCGGAGCTCGCCCGCGCCGTACGCCGCGACGACGGGCACCGCGAGCGCGCGAACGCGTTCTTCGTCTGCGTCTTCCGCGATCAGCATGCTGACAACGCCGTCCACGACGCTGCACGCAACCACACCGGGAATCGAACGAAGCTCGGCTTCAAGCCCCCCGAAATCCATCGCTCTATGTTACGGGCAATCACCGCGTTCTTTCGAAAGCGCTAATCCGGACACAATTGGGGCATGTCCGGGCGTCCCAAACAATGCTCGAACTGGGTCGGCTCCTGCTCGTTTCATCCCACGACAGACGCTCGGAGATGCGCAAGGTTCGCAGGGGTGACTAGCCACCCCGAGCAACAGCGAGCCGATGCAAATGACCTGCAGAGGTCATGCGGAACGCGCCTCGAAAGAGCGAACTATATGGAGCGGCTGAGGTGACCTCCCACGGCCTCAGCACGACAAAGGAGTCCGCATGGACTGGGTCTTGGTTGTGTCAGGCAACGACGCTTTTCAGCAACGTTCGATGGCGATGCTCGGTGCGACCACGCCCGCCGTCGGTGCGGTCAGCGACCAATCCGCGCGCCGTCTCGTCGGATCGCTACGTCCCGGTCTCGTCGTCGTCGACGGCGACGACGAATACGGAAAGCAATTCTTGATCTCGCTTCGCCTTCTTCCGCGAGCCGCACGTCCGCACGCAGTTGTCGTCGGCGAAGCGTCCGTGGGCTTCGAGGCCGCTTCAAGCCTCGAGGATGCACTGAGCGGTGCGGCCGCTTAGCGCGAGCCACCGCTGAAAGCGGCGATCCACTCGGTACGATTGCGGCCATGACGGCCGCGCAAGGTCTCGCGAACTTCGCCGCTTCCCTCGCAGGCCGCTCGATACCCGACGCCGCACAGGCAGCAGTCAAGCGGCATTTTCTCGACGCGATCGGCTGCGCGCTCGCAGCGGCGGGAACGGGAGCGAGCGCGGCAGCCGTCGACGCGGTACGAGCGTGGGCCGGCACCCGCGAAGCCGTCATCATCGGCGCCGACACCGAGGTTCCCGCAGCCGCTGCAGCCTTCGCGAACGGCGTGTTGATTCACGCGCTCGATTTCGACGACACGCACATCGAGTCCGTCGTCCATCCGAGCTCCGTCGTGGTCGCGGCCGCTCTCGCCGTCGGTGAAGAAACCGGTGCGAACGGCAAGGACGTCATCGCCGCGTGCGTGATCGGCTACGAGATCGCTGCGCGGATCGGGGCCGCCGCACCCGGCCGGTTCAACGCGCGCGGCTTCCATCCCACCGGAATCGTCGGACCGTTCGCGGCCGCGGCGGTCGCGTCGAGACTCTGGGGGCTCGAGGCCGACGAAATCGGGTCCGCGCTCGGCCTGGCAGGTTCGCAGTCTTCGGGCCTTTTCGCCACGCATTCCGAAGGTGCGGAAACCACGCGACTCCAGCCCGGATGGGCGGCCCACGCCGGCGTGATCGCAGCGGATCTTGCGCGGCGAGGCGTGACCGGGCCCAGCGGCGTCCTCGATGGGGTCAACGGATTGTTCGGCGCGCATCTCGCGGGAGAACGCGTCGATGCCGCGCGTGTCACACGAGGTCTCGGATACGAGTGGGAGACGCTTCGCATCGCCATCAAGCCGTATCCGGCATCGCATTTCGTGCACGCGTTCATGGACGCGGTGAAAATGCTCGGAATACGCCCCGGCGACGTGGAGGAAGTTGTGTGCCATGTTGCACCGCAGGTGCTCGGCATCGTGGCGGAACCGCACACCACGAAGATCCGCCCGCGTTCGGCCGCCGCGGCCCGCGCATCGCTGCCCTATTGCGTCGCCGCGATGTTCTTCGGCGCCCGCGACGGCATCGAGCTTTTCGACGACGAGGCGCGGAGCGACCGCCGCGTACTGGCACTCGCCGAGCGCGTTCGCGCCGTCGCCGATGCGTCGTTGCCATTCCCCCAAACGTACGGCGGTCGGATGACCGTGCTGCTCCGTGACGGTCGCGAACGCCACATTGAAGAGCTGGTGAATCGTGGACATCCAGATCGCCCGCTTCGCAACAGCGAAGTCCGGGCGAAGTTTTTCGCGAACGCCCGGCGACGGCTCGACGATTCGGCGGCGGACAAGCTGATGGATGCGATCGATCATCTCGACGAGCTCGACTCCATCCACGAGATCGCCGCTTTAGCGCAAGGAACTTAACGAGGCACGAGTGTCCCCCTCCACCGGCGCCCACCGTCGCTCGTCGCGTACAAGGTGTTCCCGTGCACGACCCAGCCGTGTCGCACGTCGACGAATTCGATGGAGCCCCACTGCGAGTCATCGTCCTTGCGAAGCACGGTGCGCCACGCGTGCGATCCATCCGTCGTCCGCCACACGCCGCCACCCGGCAGGGACAAAAACGCAAGCTGGTCGTCGATGACCGCGTCGTAACCCAACACACCGAGCGCAGGAACGATCAGCGGCAAATGCCAGTGCAGGCCGGCGTCGCTCGATGTGAAGAGGAGCTTCTTCTGCGGGCCTGCGCCTTCCTTCTTCGCGCAGAACAGCCATAGCAGCTGTTTTCCGGGAGCCGCGACACGTTCGGCGGCGCTGTATGCGGTTCCCGCGCACGGATTTTCGAGCGCCTTCCATGAGTGTCCGCCGTCGTTCGTCAGCAAAAGAGCTTTGTCGCGCGGCGTCTTCACGTCTCCCCAGGACAGGACCCACGCCCGCGCGGAGGACGCACGCAACAACTGCGCTTGCGGACCCACAATGCCGCCGGGCGGCACCATCGACGTCCACGGGCCATTGTTTTTCGACGTGAAGATCCTCGCTGCACACGTCTTCGTGCCCGGTTGCGGGCACGTCGTGACACCGAGCGCCCAGATGGAAGGGCCGACGGCTTCCACCGACACAACGCGATCGGCGCGACGCTTACCGTCGAACGGAACGTTCGCCGCCCAGGTGCGGCCTCCGTCCGGGGTCACGGCAAGCTCGGGATCCCATGCGTAACCGTTTGCCTCGTCGGTAAACATGACGTTGTGCTGCGCCGTCGCGTTGAAAGCGATCGTTCCGTTTCGTCGCCAGTGCCGCCCGCCGTCGGTAGTCGCTAGCACATCCGAGCTGCAGTCTCCGGTGCAGTCGTGCCGCACCAGCCAGCCGCGAGCGGTATCGATAAAGGAGATGTCGTCGATCGCCGGAGCAGGTATGGCCTGGGTCGCAGAAGGCTGCGGGGACACCGAAGGTGTGGGCTGCGCGATTCTGCCCGGCTGCGTGCAGCCCGAAAGCACCAGCATCGTGACCGCAACCGCGAGGCGTTTCACTCGAAACGAAAGGCTTAGCTTCCGTCTTTCAGCGATGCGCGAAGAATCGACTTCGGGGGCGCGTATGCGCGCTCACGATCGTCGAAGAACGCGGGTACCTCTTTCGCGAGCTCGTCGAGCGTCCAGCGACCTTCCTTGCGCGCTTGACCGACGGCGCCCCAGCCTTCGTACAGCTGCACGGTGCCACCCGATACATAGAACACTTGTCCTGTGATGCCGGCGGCGTCGGGGCTCGCGAGAAACCCCACCAGCGGCGCGATGTTTTCCGGCGCCCATTCGTCGAACGGACCCGTGGCACTCATCTCCCCGAAGGTCCCCTCCGTCATGCGCGTGCGCGCCGCGGGCGCGATCGCGTTGATCGTCACACCGTATTTCGCCATTTCCATCGAGACGATCTGCGCGAATGCAGCGATGCCGGCTTTGGCTGCGCCGTAGTTCGATTGGCCGGCGTTGCCGAGCAAGCCGCTCGTGGACGACGTGCAGACGATGCGCCCATAGACGGCCTCGCCCGCCTTCGTCCGCTCGCGCCAGTACGCGCAGACGTGGCGAGTCGGAGCGAAGTGACCTTTGAGGTGGACGCGTACCACGGCGTCCCAGTCGCTCTCGCTCATGTTGAAAATCATCTTGTCGCGCAAGATTCCTGCGTTGTTGATGAGAACGTCGACTGTTCCCCACCGGTCGATGGCAGTCTTGATCATGTGCTCGGAGCCGTTCCAGTCGGCGACGTCGTCGTAATTGGCGACGGCTTCGCCCCCGGCGGCGGTGATCTCGTCGACGACCTGCTGCGCCGGCCGCGTGTCCCGTCCGTTGCCGTCCCATTCGCCGCCGAGGTCGTTCACAACGACGCGCGCGCCCTCCCCGGCCAGCAGGAGTGCTTCACCGCGGCCGATGCCGCGCCCCGCGCCCGTTACAATCGCAACCTTCCCGTCCAATGCGCCCATGGTGTATCCCTCCGTCCCTATTTCACGTGTCCCACAATGCGCCCCCGCGCCATGCGACGGCGAGCGATGTGTGGATCGGCGTCCGGAAAATCGCTGCGGATGTGCACCCCGCGCGACTCTTCCCGGTTTTGTGCTGCCTCGACGATAGCGAGTGCCAGCGACCGGTGCGGGCCCTCCGGCAACCCATTGAGCTCTTGCATCGCTGTCCGCAGCGTCTCGTCGGAGCGAATCGGTCCGGCGCCTTTCCACAAGATTCCCGGCAGCGCAGCATTCATCGGAAGGAAGTCGCTTTCCGTACTTGTCCACGGGATAACGCGCGGCGGTTCCGGCTCATCCCGCACAAGCGATCCGACTCTTCGCCCCACAACGACTGCTTCCAGAAGAGAGTTTCCGGCGAGACGGTTCGCACCGTGCATTCCGGTGCTCGAGCACTCGCCCGCAGCAAAGAGCCCGCCAAGGCTGGAGCGGCCGAACGCGTCGACGGCAACGCCGCCGATGAAGTAATGCGCGGCGGGTGACACCGGCAGCGGGTCATGCGCGATGTCCAACCCGCGATCACGGCACGCAGTTGCAACCGTAGGAAAATGCTCTTCGACCGACGCGATGGTCCGGCAATCGAGATACGCCGGTGCGTGATCGAGAATGGCTTTCGCAACAATGTGCCGCGGCGCGAGCTCGTCGACGAATCGGTCACCGTTCGCGTCGACCAAAATCGCTCCATCGCCGCGCAGTGCTTCGGTTAGCAGTACGCGCTGACCGTCCGTTCCGGCGAGTGCGGTCGGGTGAAACTGCATGAACTCGACGTCGGCGACATCCGCCGCGCCGAGCGCGAGCGCGATCCCATCACCCGTCGCGCCCGGTGCGTTCGTCGTCACCCCCCACAGTGCTCCCGCACCACCGGTCGCCAGCAGCACCCCTCGTGCGGCAAAAATGCGCCGGTCGGTGGTCATAACCCCGACGCACCGTGATTCATTCTCGCCTGGATGCCTTCCCGGATAAGCGAGCGCCATGGTGTCACCGAGACTGACCAGCGATGTGGCGCGTGACCTGACGCGCTCGATGTTGCGGCCGCGTACGGCCGTGCGCAGCGCGCGGACGATCTCGGCGCCGGTCGCATCGCGAGCGTGCACGCTGCGCGCGACCGACTGGCCGCCTTCGCGCGCGAGATTGATCGAGCCATCGGCGTCTTCATCGAACCGGCACCCGAGCGACTGGAGCCACGCGATCGCGTCCGGGCCTTCCGAGCAAATATCGGCAACGACGCCCTCGTCGCACAGGCCGGCGCCCGCCTTGATCGTGTCTTCGGCGTGAAGGGGCGGAGAATCGTCCTTACCGACGGCCGCCGCCATGCCGCCTTGCGCGAGCGGGCTCGAGCCGGCCTCGGATTCTCCCTTGTCGATCACGACGACGCGCGCGCCGGCCGGAAGCGACAGCGCGGCACACAAGCCGGCGACACCGCCGCCGACGATGACAAGGTCGTAGGTGGTCACAGCCGCAATCTACCGGCGAACGCCGGTGCGCTGCGCTACAGGCGCCAGTGGGCGCGGAGCCACGTCCGCCGTCCGCACCCGGGGCACTTCATGAATGTGTGGTACCGCCGCGGGAGCGTGAAGCTGACCGGCATCGCGAGGCGCGGCAACTCTCGAAACCGCACCGGCGATTCACGCTTGCACACCGAACATTCGAGCGTCAGGGTGCCGAGCGGCCCGGTGCGCGGTGCGGTGGCGCTGAACAATGCCTGCTTTCCGAGCGGGTCGGGTTCGCGCTGGCGTCTCGTGTGATCGGCGAGCTGCTGCTCGATCATCTCTCGATCCCAATCCATTACAACAACGACCTCGCGATCTGGCGATACGCCTCGGCGCCCGGGTGAGACGGGGCGAATTTCAGTATCGAACGCCCGGCCGTCGGCGCCTCGGCGAAGCGAACCGATTTGCGAACCGGCGGGGAAAACACGTGCAATTCGTATCGCTTCCCGACATTTTCGAGAATCTCGCGCGCGTGCGCGGTTCTGCCGTCGTACATCGTCGGAAGGATGCCGGCCACATTCAACGAGCGATTCGTGATACGTCGCACATCTTCGATTGTTTCGAGCAATTGGCCGACACCGCGGTGCGCCAACGCTTCGCATTGGAGGGGAATGATCACCTCGTCGGCGGCCGTCAAGGCGTTGATCGTCAGTACGCCGAGAGAAGGGGGGCAATCGAGCAAGACGAAGTCGTAATGCGGCGCTACATCTTCGAGTGCGTTGCGCAAGACGTACTCGCGCCCCGTTCGCGTGAGGAGATACGCCTCAGCTCCGGCGAGATCGATCGTCGACGGCACGAGATCGACTTCGACGAGCTGTTGAATCGCTTTCCCGAGCGGTATGCGTCCCGCGAGCACGTCGTGGATCGAGTCGGAGACAATCTCGGGATCGATCCCAAGTGAGAACGTCAAGCACGCCTGGGGATCGAGATCGAGCAACAGCACGCGCTTGCCGGCTTCGGAAAGCGCGGAGCCGAGCGCGAGCGTGGACGTCGTTTTCGCCACGCCACCCTTTTGATTTGCGATGGCGACGGTTCGAGCCATGAAGCCGCCCCTCGATCGGAAGGCTCAATACTCCCCTAAGACGCGATCCGGACGCAAGATCGGGAAAAACAACCTCAATGCTCGCCCTACTTCTTTGAATGGAACACTTCGTGTCGTATTTGCTTGCTTTCTGAGAGTGGTCGCGAGCCCGACCTGCGGGGACCGTCGCGGTTCCGTTGTTCCTTAATCACCGGAATGTGCGCAATTTGGACAAAACGTTTAGTACATTTGCCCTAAGTTTTCCGGCTGGCCCCTAGACATACGGCTCGAAAGCGGGTTTCCTGATCAATTGAGCCACTAGTACGAATGGTTCGTTTTGGTTGGCTTATTGCGCTTTTACGCAACTGGATTGTCCGGCGACGCAGCCGGTCGACCACTTAGGGGAGGGGTAAGGGGATGTCCACAGCCCGCCGGCTACTTTCGTTAACGGTCATTTTGATGGTTGTGCTTTCCGGGAGCATCGCGTTCGCGAGTCACACAGCGACGTCGAAGGAAATCGTCAGCGGCTTCGAGATCGACGGCGATTACGACTTCGACGGATACTCCGTCACGCACAACAACATAACGGTAAATAGCCAGTGGGACTGGGACAATATTGGTGACAACCCCGACGCGAGCGCCATAACGTCGATTTTCGACCCGCCCCTCGCGAGCGGCCCGGAATTCATCTTTTCGAACGGCAGCAAGGAGCAACAACCCGGTAAGTGGGCCTTCGCAAATCAAAAGCCTCCGTCGAAGGACGACTTGACGCGTGCGTATCTCGCGACCGAGTTCAGCGCAACGAAATCCACAATTTGGCTGGCCTTTGAACGCGTCGACGCATCGGGGGCCGGCGACGCGCACGCCAACTTCGAGCTGAACCACAGCACGGCCATGCGCATCATTAACGGGCACAGTGTCCCTGTTCGTTCTGCCGGCGACTTGCTCATCGTGTACGACTACTCCGGCGGCACCGGCCCGGTAGGAATCGAAGTCCACATTTGGAACGGAAATGCCGACATTGGAACGTGGGATCCAATCACCCCGGAACCGACCGCTGCGGCTGGTGACATCAACAGCGCCGCTATCACGCGCCCGGCGGCTGCTCCCTTCGGCGGTGGAACCGTCGGCGCTCGTCGCTTCGGCGAAGCCGGTGTCGATCTGACCCAGATATTCGCGGGCGACCCCCGCGGCAGCCTTTGCAACGACGGCGGCTTCCACCAGTTCTCAGTCAAGAGCCGCTCCTCCGGACAGTCGTTCAACTCGGCGCTGAAGGACTACGTCGGCCCGGCGAACATCATCACGTGCCCGGAACCGGCGTCCGACCTCGACAAGGGCGTCAAGATCGTCGGCGCCGACCCGACGACCCCGGAGTACCAGCAGTCGATCTCGGCGGAGCCGGGCGACACGCTCGAGTACCAGGTTCTCTACACAAATGAAGGAAACGCAGCTGCTTCCGACATCACCGTCACCGACCAGATCGAGACCGACTTCCAAAACTTTGACTCGTGCTCGAATTCCTGCACGGAGGACGGCGGTCTGATCACGTGGCACATCGACGGTCCGGTCGCTCCTGGGGACTCCGTTCCGCTCACGTTCCGTGTCACCCTCGATTCTTCTTTCCCGACCGGCACCCAGACGATCAACAACCAAGCCGACGGAACGGCCGCCGGCGAGGACGGATTCTCCTCTGACATCACCACGGTAACGGTCACCGCCGCTCCGGCCATCGGCCAGCACAAGCAGGTGCGTGTGCTGCCGGACGGAGCGTTCGCAGACTCGACAACCGCCGATCCCGGCGATTCGCTCGAGTACAAGATCACGTGGAGCAACACCGGTGACGCAGACGCGGTCGGCTATTCGGTGACC